>NZ_MVOI01000003.1:1156797-1456797 GCF_002283555.1 Rubrivirga sp. SAORIC476
GGCGGTTCTCTCCGCCACCTCATTGTCCACCTCTGTCGATCCGTCCCTTTCCACCACTGCGGTCCCGAAAGGGAGCGCGCTGCTCCGGCTCGCGCAGACCGAGCGGCAGTTCCTCATCCTGATCGGGCTGGCGTTCTTCGCCGCGGGCGCCGCGTTCCCGTACCCGGACATCGCCCGGTGGCTGGGCTTCGGGCTGGCGGCCTACTCGGCCATCGCCAACGACTCCATCCAGACGGTCGGCGTGTTCATCGCGTCCAACAAGGCGCGGCCGTGGTGGCTGCTGTGGCTGTTCATCGGCGGCGTCTTCTTGGTGACGGCGTTCTACGGCTGGAGCACGATGGACGGCGACGTGAGCTACGGGCGCCTCGCCTCGAAGGGCTTCGAGACGGCGCCTGCGTCGTTCACCTTCCTCCAGGTCGCGGCCCCCATCTTCCTGCTCCTCATCACCCGGATGCGGATGCCGGTCTCGACGACCTTCCTGCTGCTGTCGTGCTTCGCGACGACGCCGGACGGCATCTGGGACGTGCTGACGAAGAGCCTCTGGGGCTACGTCGTCGCCTTCGCGACTGCCCTCGTGGCCTGGCTCGTGGTCGGGCGGCTGATGCGACGCGTCGAGCAGACGCCGATGCACCCGGTCTGGTACCCGCTCCAGTGGCTCGCGACGGGCACGCTCTGGGCGACGTGGATCATGCAGGACGCCGCCAACCTGGCCGTCTACCTCCCGCGCCAACTCTCGGCGACCGACTTCGGCGTGTTCGTGGGCGTCATCCTCGCGGGCCTCGCGGTGCTGCTCTACCTCCGCGGCGACAAGATCCAGCGCGTCGTGGACGAGAAGTCGAGCGTGGAGGACATCCGCTCGGCGACCGTCATCGACTTCGTCTACGCGATCATCCTGTTCGGCTTCAAGGAGGTCTCCACCATCCCGATGTCGACGACCTGGGTGTTCATCGGCCTGCTCGCCGGGCGCGAGTTGGTTCTGAGCCTGCGCGGGGCCAGCGACCGGCCGCTGCGCGACGGGCTCCGGCTGGCGGGTCGCGACGTCGCCTACTGCACGGCCGGGCTGGTGATCTCGGTTGTGCTCGCGTACGCTGCCAACCCGGCCTTCCGCGCAGGCCTGTTCGAGTAGCGCCCGGCCCGCCTCGGCAGCGACACCGAGGCGGGCGGATCCCGGACGGATGCCGGGTCGTCCCGAGGGCATGAGTACGCTCCCCGCCCGCCTCGCCCCGACCACCCCCGACGGCTTCACGGCCCGCACCGTCCGCCAGACGTGGCACGTGCCGCACCCGCGCGACGCCGTCTGGACGTGGCTGACCGACCCGGCGACCTTCGTCGACGGACAGATCCCGCCGTACCGCGTCGAGTTCGTCGCCCCGAGCGGGCGCGACGGCGGCTTCGGCGAGGGCGTCTGGACGGCCCACCACGGGCCGGGCCTGCTGGCGGCCGGTCGGCTGGGCGAGCACGTCGCCCCCGGACCGGGGCGAACGGCCTACCGAGACCTCGTCTACGGCTACGGCTCGTACGTCGGCTCGCTGCGGCTGGCCCGCCCGACGCGCCTCCAGATCTGGGCCGACGCCGACGGCGACGACGCCACCGAGGTCCGCCTCCAGTTCGACGCCGATGTGCGGGACGGGCTCGGCCTCGCGTGGGACGCGCTCATGCAGACGTTCTGGTCCGGCTTCGGCGCCGCGCTGACCACCCAGGTCGCCGCTCGGATCGAGGGGGCGCCGCCGACGACCTGGCGCGGCCCGGCCGTCCGCGCGCTCGCGGGAGCGGCCCTCGCAACCGGCCTCGTCCTCGGCCTCCGCCGCTGACGTGCCGACGCTGACCGTCACCGACCGCGACGGCCAGGTCCACCGCCTCGACGTGCCCGCGGGGACCGTCCTCCGGCAGGTCCTCCTCGACGCCGACCTCTCGCCCTACACCGCGCTCACGGCCCGCGCCAACTGCGGCGGACGCGGGCTCTGCGCGACCTGCGGCGTGTTCGCCACCCCGCCCCCGGAGCCGATGCACTGGCACGACCGGATGGCCGCGGCATGGGGCTACCCGCGCCTTTCCTGCCAGATTCGCGTCGAGGCGGACCTGGCGGTCGAGATCCCGAGCAAGGTGGTCTGGGGTGCCCGGCGTCCGAGTTAGCGAACGACCGTGAGCCGCGTCGTCGCGGAAAACGCGCCCGCCTGCATCCGCACGACGTACGTCCCGGCCGCCAGCGCGCCCGGCGCCACCACGGCCTCGTGGCTGCCCGCCTCGGTCACCCCGTCGGCCAGCACGGCCACGCGGCGGCCCAGCACGTCCCAGACGGAGACCTCCACCGGGCCCGCCTCGGGCACCGCGTAGGGGATGCGCACCGCTCCTGGCGCCGGGTTCGGGACCGGCAGCCCGAGCACGAACTCCGCCGGCACGGTCGCGGCCTGCGCACCCGCCGTCGCCACGTCGGGGCTGCCCTCGTCGGCCCCGATGTCCGGGGCGCCCGCCGGGCGCGGGTCGCCGTCGATGTCGACGGCCACGCCGATGTCCACGCCGGCCGCCTGGAGCGCGGCCGCCGTCGTGTGGAGATCGCCCTGTCGAGCGTTCGCGAAGCCGAGTGCCGCCTCGATGGAGCCCATGCCCTCGGTGCCGTCCGGGTCGTAGGCATCGAGCCCGGCGACGTACGCCCAGAACGTGCCATACAGGTCCCCCTCGATCCGCCCGATGGCGACCTCCGACGAGTACGCGTTGTGGTCGCTCACGAGGGGCCGCGAGGCGCTCGAGATCCACACCGGCACGGCGCGGCCGGTCGCCTCCCAGGCGTTGTTCTGCACGGTCGCGTTCGGCGAGGCCTGGAGGCGTAGCGTGAACCCGCGCCCGGCGACGATGTGGCCGAGCACCGACGCGGAGTTGTGGACGATCCGCCAGCCCGGCGCGTTGTTGAGCCGGATCGCGTAGCCGTTGCGCACCGGCGAGGGGAAGATCGCGACCGTGTTGTTGACGATCTCCGCACCGGCCGTCCCGCTGCCTCCCGAGATGTCGATGCCGTCCCATCGGGTGAAAATGCGGTTCTGGCGGATCGCCGTCGCCCCGGTGATGCGGATCAGCTCCAGCGCGTCCGTCCGCGTGTCGAGACGATTGCGGATGATCAGCGGCGCCTCCAGCTCGTCGAGGGAGAAGCCGTCGCTCAGCGCGTCGACCGTGTTCTCGACGAGGCGGACGTCGGTCGGCTCCGCCCCGCTCTCGCCCTTCAACTGGACCGCCGAGTCGACCCCGTCGAACGTGTTGCCGATCAGGTAGAGCCCGGCGCCGGTCAACGGCGTCCCCGTGCGGACGGCGAAGCCGCCGATGCGCGGCGGCGTCCCGGTGCGCGTTCCGCCGGTGAACACGTTGTCGAGCACGCGCACCCCGGTGACATCGTCGCCGAGGAGGAGGGCGGTCTGGTACGTGGCGTTCGTGGCGTGGAAGGTGAGCCCGACGACCGCGACGTGGGTCGCCCGGTCGAGCGATACCGCGTAGTTGTCGGCGAGGCCCGTCGCCGGGGGCGGCGCGATGACCACGCTCGCGGGATCGCCCGAGGCGGTCGTGATCGTGACTCGCGCCATCGCGGACGTGCCCTGGATGGGGCCGATCTCGACGCGCTCGGCGTACGTGCCCGCTTCCATCTCCATCCGGACGTTGCCGCTGACGCCCCGCTGGGCGAGCGCGGCCACGGCGTCGGTGAGCGTCGGGAAGTCGGACGAGGGCGTGCCGACCGAGTACGTGCCGGCCAGCGGCGAGGCCGTCGTCGCGATGAAGGCGACGGCGCCGGGGTCGACCGGCGTCAGCGCGGCACGGTCCTGCCCGTCGATGTCCTCGGCGACGCCCACATCCGTGCCGAAGGCATCGACGAAGGTCGAGGTAGGGGTGTAGTCAGGCGTGAACTGCGGGTCGAGGAGCGCCGAATGATCCTCGTTCCCGCTCTCGCCGGACTGGTCGTCGAGGCTGTCTCCGAACTCGGCCACGGTCTCGAAGTCCAGCGGCACCGTAGTGGCATTCCGCCGCACGCGCCCGACGACGGTCCCGCCGGTCCAGAACACGTTGGCGTCCGAGTGCAGGGTGGTGCTCGACCGGCCCGTCGTGAACTGCGCCACGAACGGGATGCCCTGCTGGGAGACCAGGATGTTGTCGAACAGATCGGCCGGGACGCCCGCGGTCTCGGAGGCGTCGGCGTAGCTGTAGAACATCGCGTAGAGGGCCGTCCCCGTGCCCGCGACGAGCGTGTTGTGGACGAAGACGAGGCCCCCGTTGACGTCGACGGCATCGGCGTCGGACACCACGATGTTGTTCTCGAAGAGCCCGTTCTTGACGTACTCCAATCCATTGAAGCGGCGGCCCGAATAGAACAGCCCGAGTTGGGTCGCTGTGATCCGGTTTCGGCGGAACCGGTTTTCCCGCGTCGCCCGCACGCTCATCCCCTGCTCGACCTCGAAGATGGCGTTGTCCTCGACGTAGAGGTCGGCCGGCCCCCCGGAGTAGAGGAGGGAGAGTCCCACCTGGAAGCCAGAGACCTCGTTGCCCCGGATGGACGTGAGCGCCCCCCCGCTCCCAGAGCCCTGAATCCCGTACGTGCCGCTCGGGCTCGCACCCGCGGCGAGTCGGAACACCGACGACTCGATCACAAGCGACGTGGTCGTGGAGGTCGCGAAGGCCGTCGTGCTGGTCTCGAACGTGAGGTCGCGGACGGTCAGCGAGGTCCCGCCGAAGTCGACGCGCGACGTGAGCGTGACGTCGGCCGCGTCGGCGGTCGACGACGTGATCGTGAGGTGGTCGCCAGTGCCCGTCGAGGCCCAGGCGTCGATCGTGGCCCCGGCGTAGGCGCCCGGCGCGAACGCGAACGTCACGGCGGCCGACGCCCCCTGAGCGTCGAGGTCGGCGGCGGCGGCAGCCAGTGTGGCGTAGTCGCCCGGGATGGCGTAGGTCCCCGCGAGCTGCGCCGAGGCGGGCAGGGCCACGAGGAGGAGAGCGAGCACGGCGGCGAGACGCATGGGGACGAGGCGAAGACGTGAGCACAGTCGGCTGCTCAATCTAGAGTTCGCCCTGCCGGGCCTCGTCCACCCGCTATTTCGGACTCATCTCGGCGATCGCCCGAGGGCGCCTCCCCCACCCCGGTGAGGCCGCGAGCCGAGTCGGCGCGCTAGGTTGGGTCATGGCCTCTGCCCCGTTCGTCCGCGCCCCGTCCGTCCCGTCCGCCATCGGACTGGTGGTCGCCAACGTGGTACCGCTGGTCGGCGTGCTCTGGTTCGGGTGGGACCTGTTCGGGGTGATGTGGCTGTACTGGGCCGAGAACGGCATCATCGGCGCGTACGCGCTGCTCCGGATCCTGACCGCGTCCGGCGAGGGACACGGCCAGAAGCTGTTCATGGGGCCGTTTTTCGCCGTCCACTTCGGCGGCTTCTGGGCCGTCCATGGCGCATTCGTGGTGAGCCTGTTCGGCGACGGTCGGGGACCGATCACCGGGTTCGTCGAGAACGTCCCGTGGGAGGGTCTCGTCCCGCTGGTGCTGAGCCACGGCGCGTCGTTCGTGCTCAACTACCTCGGCAAGGGGGAGTGGCGCGAGGCGACGCCGATGGTCGAGATGTTCCGGCCGTACGGGCGCGTCATCCTGCTCCACATCGTGCTGATCGTGGGCGGCTTCCTCGTCCAGTCGACCGGCTCAGGCGTTCTGGCGCTCGCGCTACTGGTCGCGTTCAAGACAGCCCTCGACCTCGGCGTCCACCTCGTCGGCCACCGGCGGCGGTTCGAGAAGCTGGCCATCGAGGAAGCAGACCCCGAGGCGACGACGCTCCGCGTGGACCGGCACCCCGCTCTGGGGCGGCGGGCGGGCTGAGCAACCGGTGTGCCCGCCTCGGCACCGAGGCGGAGCGAGTTGGGAGACGCCGGGTGCCTGTCGATCAGAACCGGAACCGGTCGCTCCCCGGCGGGGGCGTCCAGTCGGCGCCCGGCTCGAACGTCTCCCACGCGAGGCGGCTCACGGCGCGGATGAGGTCGTAGCCCGCGTTGTCGGGCGCGTAGCGCGTGTCGGCCTGCTCCTTCGTGACCACCATCAGCAGGTACGGGCCGGAGGGCGCGTGGACGTAGAGGACCTCGCTGCGCGACTGGCTGACGGCGCCCTGCTTGCTGGCGACCTGCACGCTCGGCGGCAGCGCCGCGATCGCCTCGTCGTCGTAGTGCGTGCGGGTGAGCAGCCGGTGCATCTCCAGGTCGGCCGCGGGCGAGACGGCCTCGCCGTCGACGATGCGGCGGACCAGCTCGGCCATCTCGCGGGGCGTCGTCTGGCCCCAGCCGTAGCGCTCCCAGTCGCCCCGGCGCCCGGCCGTGCGGCTGTTGACGCGCGTGCCCTCGAAGCCCTCCGCCGCGAGCCACGCGTTGATGGCCTCGCCGGTCACCATGCCCTGGAGCCACAGGCTCGCCGTGTTGTCGGACGCGGCCAGCATCTGCTCGACCGCCGAGTGGAGGTACACCGTCGACGAGTCGCGGAGTTGGGCGAACAGCTCGCCCGAGTCCTCGCCGTAGCGGAGCGAGTCGCGGAAGGTGAGTTCGGTGTCGAGCGCGAGCGTGCCGGCCTCGATCTGCTCGAAGACGCCCACGAGGATCGGCACCTTGACGATGCTGGCTGTCGGGAAGAGGTCGTCGGGCCGGAGCGCGGCCTCGCGGCCCGTCGGCAGGTGGCGGAGGTAGACCCCCACGACGCCGTTGAAGCCGTCCGCCAGCGCGTCGAGGCGGGCCTGGAGGGCGGCGTCGGCGCGCGGCACGGGCCAGGGCGGACCGGCGACGGCGGCCGGGCGGGTCGCGGTGCAGCCGCTGGCGAGCAGCACGAGCACGATGAGGGCGGGAGCGAGACGCAGCATCGGGGCGTTGGCGGAGACCGCCGCCCAACCTAGCCCGCCGTGACCGAGGTCGAAGTCGACTTTTCCTGCCCGTACTGCTTCGCGCCGATCAGCATGCTGCTCGACCCCAGCGTCCACGCCCAGACGTACGTCGAGGACTGCGAGGTCTGCTGCCACCCCATCGAGGTCGCCTACGAAGCCGACGGCGAGGGCATCACCGCGTTCGAGGTGCAACGGCTGGAGGAGTGAGGGCTCAGGGACGACGGGTGGTGGGGACGAGCCGTCACTCCTCTCCCCTTCGGGGCAGGGTCATCACGAAGGTCGCGCCCTGGCCGAGGCGGCTGAAGACCTGGAGCGTGCCTCCGTGGCCTTCGGTCACGATGTCATACGCGAGCGACAAGCCGAGCCCCGTGCCTGTCCCGGCGGGCTTGGACGTGAAGAACGGCTCGAAGACGCGCGCGCAGTGCGCCGCCGGGATCCCGACACCGTTGTCCTCGACGCGGATCTGGACCACGTCGCCGAGGTCCTCCGTCGATAGGCGGACGGTTGGCACGAAGCCGTCCCCGGCGGCCTCGGCGTGTCGCTCGACCGCCCAGCGAGCGTTCTCCAGGAGGTTGACGATCACGCGTTGGATGGAGGCGGCTTCCAGTTCGACCGGGAGCAGATCGCCGTAGTGCCGCTCGACCCGGACGCCGTCGGCCTGTCCGAGCGAGTTCGAGACCGCCCGCTCCATCAGCTCGTGCACATCGGTCGGCCGCCGCTCGCCGCCCACGTCGCGGACGTGCCCCATGAGGCCGCGGACGATGGCCTCGGCCCGGCGCGCGTGGTCCCGCACCCGGCGGGTGTTGTCGACGATGGCCTCCAGGTCCTCCCGGACCGCCTCCCGGTCGGGCGCCTCACCCGTCGTGCGCGCCTCGTCGACCGTCGCCAGCAGGTCCATCGCCAGGTCGGCGTTGAGCGCCGCGAAGTTGGCGACGAAGTTGAGCGGGTTCTGGATCTCGTGGGCGAGGCCGGCCGACAACCGCCCGAGGGACGCCATCTTCTCGGCCTGGACCAGCTGGGTCTGGGCGGACCGCAGCTCGCGGAGGGTCTCCGAGAGTTCCTCGTTGGCCGCGCCCAACTCGTCGGTGCGGATGCGCGCCATCTCGGCCTCCTGCTGGGCGCGCTCCGCCTCGGCCCGGATCTCGACGGTCTGGATGCGGCTGCGGGCCTGGGCCGAGAGCAGGGCCTCGCGGAGCCCCTGGAACGCGCGGAGGTGAGCGAGGGCGGCGGCGGGGTCCCCGTCGGCCTCGCAGGCGTCGGCGAGCGCCGCGTGGGCTTCGGCGGCGCGTGGTTCGGCACCCGCCGTCTCCGCGATGCCGAGCGCCTCTTCGAGCGCGGGCCGCGCGTCGCCGGGGCGCCCCATGGCCGTCAGCGTCCGCCCGATCGCGATCAGGGTGGTCGCCTGGGACTGCCGGTTGCCGCTGCCGGTGCGCAGGCGGAGCGCGTCGCGGAAGAAGGCGAGCGCCTCGTCGTCCGCTCCGCGCTGGTGGGCGAGGATGCCGAGGTCATGGAGCGCGCGCGCCTCAGTCAGCAGCACCCCCTCCTCGCGGGCCAGCCGGAGCGCAGCCTCGTGGTGGGCTTTCGCCTCCTCGAAGCGGCCGAGGGTGCGGAGGGCGCCGCCGAGCGCCGTGTGTGCTCGTGCCTGCCCGCCCGCATGGTCGAGGTCGGCGAAGATCCGCAGGGCGGCCTCGCCGTGTTCGAGGGCGCGGTCCGGCTGGTCGAGTTCGATGTAGGTGTTGCCCAGCCCGCTGCGGACCCACGCCTCCTGCTCGCGAGCCCCGAGCGCCCGCGCCACGCGTAGGTTCTCGTGGGCGAGGTCGAGCGCCTCGTCGTAGTGCCCGAGGCTGACGTGGACGGACGAGAGCGCGCCGAGGGCGAGCGACCGGCCGGAAAGGTCGCCGAGCGGCTCAATGGCGGTCAGCGCGCGCGTCAGCAGGTCGAGCGCCTCCTCGTGTTCGGACAGCATGTGGCGCGCGAAGCCCTCGTAGGCCTGCGCGAACGCCAGCACGAGCGGGTCGCCGTCGGCGAGGTCGCGGGCCTCGTGCGCCAGCGCCAGCACCCGGTCGGGTCGATCGGGGATCGACGCCAGCGCCTCCCGGAGGCGGTCGGCGACGGGCCCGGGCGCAAGCATCCCCGACGCGAACGCGTCGCGGGTGATCGGTGCGGGCAGCGGGACGTCCTCGGCCATGCGGGAGTCTACGCCCCAGGTATCGGACGAGGTTGCGCCGACGACCGGGTCTCCGGGGAGCCGCTCTCCTCCAGCCTGTCGCGACGAGGCCCTACTTCTTGAACCGCCGCACCAGCGCCTCGATCTGCGGGTCCGGCAGCGGCAGTACTGACGACGCAGGCGCGGCGGCGGTCGCGGTCGGCGAGGTCGCAGCTGGCGAGGACGCAGGCGTCGGGCGGTCGACCGTCGGGTTGCCCGCTCGCGCGACGAGGCGCGCCTCGATCTCGTCCATCCACGACCCGTCACCGGACGGCTGGCCCCGCCTCGGCGACGCGGTCGGTGTGGGCACCGAGGCGGGCGCGGCGGACCCGCGCGCCCGGTCCCCCCCTCGTCTCCCGCTCGCCGCCGCCAGTGCCTGCCCCGCGTCGTCGTTGAGCGGCGCCGTCTCGAAGGCGACGCGCTTCAGGTTGACGAGGTGCATCGGCGTCACGTTGTCGCTCGTGATCGACCCGCCGACGGTGCCCGGCCCGAGCGTCATGGCGGGGAAGAGCGCCGTCGTCATGCCCACCGAGCCGAGCGCGGCGACCGTGTTGACGACGATCCGCATGGACGGCTTGCGGAGCGCGAACTGCTCGATCACGCGGTCGGACGTGGCGTGGAGGGCCAGCGTGTGGCCGATGCCGCCGAACTCCAGGATCTCGATGCACCGCGCGCAGCCATTCTCCCAGCCGTCGGCCGCATAGAAGGACAGGATGGGCGAGAGCGTCTCCATCGACAGCGGCTCGTCCGGCCCGACCGCGTCGACCTCGGCGATGAGCGCGCGGGCGGACTCGGAGACGGAGAACCCGGCCATCTCCGCGATCCGGCGCGGGCTCTTGCCCACGATGCCCGCGTTGAAGCGCCCGCCCGGCTTGATGATGGCGCGCAGCTTCGCCGCCTCGTCGGCCGAGCAGACGTGGCCGCCGCGCTGGCGGAGCGCGTCGAGCAGGCGCTGCCGGATGGGCGCATCGGCGACCACCGAGCGCTCGGTGGAGCAGAGGGTCCCCCAGTCGAACGAGGTGCCTGTCAGGATGTCGGCCGCCGCCTTCTCCACGTTGGCGCTGCGGTCGACGTAGGCCGGCACGTTGCCCGAGCCGACGCCGTAGGCGGGCTTGCCCTTCGAGTAGGCCGCGCGGACCATCGGCCCGCCGCCGGTGGCCAGGATCACGTCGGTCTCCGGGTGCTCCAGGAGCGCGTTCGTCCCGGCAAGCGTGACCCCGCCTTCGCCGCCACCGAGGCAGGCGATCAGGCCCTCGGGTGCGCCCGCGGCGACCGCCGCCTCGGCGACCACGCGGGTCGCCTCGATCGTGCAGCGGACGGCGCTCGGGTGCGGGCTCATCACGATCCCGCAGCGTGCCTTGACCGAGATGATCGCCTTGTAGAAGGCCGTCGCGGTCGGGTTGGTCGACGGCACGAGCGCGGCCACCACGCCCATCGGGCTGGCGACGGTCCAGACGCTGCCGTCGTCGCTCTTGGCGATGACGCCGGCCGTCTTCATGCCCTCCATCCGCGCGGCCAGCGTCCGGGTCGCGAAGAGGTTTTTCTGCTCCTTGCTCTCGGGCTTGCCGAAGCCGGTCTCGTCGTGGGCCATCTGCCCGAGCCGCTTCGCCTCGGCAGCCCCGGCCTCGACCATGGCCGCAACGATGCGGTCCACGGTGGCCTGATCGGCGGTCTTGAACTGCTTGGTCGCGACGTGCGCCGCGTGGACGGCGTCGCGGGCGTCCTGGATGGAGAGGAGGTCGGCGTCCATGGAGCATCGGGCGGGCGGGCCGAAAGGTACCCCGGCCGATGGGCGCTCCCGGCGTCGCCTCGGCGTGACGGCTTCCTTCCGTGGACGGCGGGCAGGGCGCGGACGGATCCCAGTCCGTACCGTGGGGTTACGGGACCGCCGGGGACCGCTACGACTCACCCCGCGCGAGTCACCCGTTCACCGTTCATACGGGGTCGAATGTAAAATCATGGCGGTGGCACGCCGTTTGCCGTCCCCTGTGCGCGACTCTCTCTCGACCATGACCGCCGCCACCCCCTCCCCCTCCGGCCTCGCCGCCGTCGACCGCCAGTGGGGCGGGCTGGCGGCCGGGCGCACCTACCTCCTCGTCGGCCGTGCGGGCGCCGGGCGTTCCGCGCTCGCCTTGCAGACGGTCCGCGCTGCTGCGGATGCGGGCCAGCGCTGCCTCGTCATCTCGCCGCGCTCGCCCGACGAGCTCGTCGAGGTGGGGCACGAGGTCGGCCTGGACCTGGCCGCGGCCCACACGGCGGGCACGCTCCGTCTGCTTCGCATTCCGAAAGCCGCGGACCTCGCCGCGCGCGGCTCCGAGGGCCTGGCGAAGTCGTACCGCGACCTCGTCGCCCTGGTCGCCTCCGACGACCCGGCGCGCGTCGTCATCGAGGACTTTACGCCGCTCGTCCAGTTCGACACGTTCGAGCGCTTCCACGACGCCTTCGCCGGGCTCGTCGGCGCGCTCCGCGAACAGGGCGTGACGCTCGTCATCGGCCTGGGCGACCCGGCCAACGACGCCTCCCGCCGCCTCCTCGACGTGGTCGAGGGGCTGGTCGACGGCACCATCCACCTCGGCGCTGGGGGCGACCTCGTGCTGGGCACGCCCGGCCGGGCCGACTACCCATCCAACGACGGCGCATCGGTCGATGCCGTGCCGCCGCCCGCTCCGGAACCGCCAGCGGCCGTCGCACTGCCTGCGCCGCCCGCTCCCGCGCCGTCGCCCCTGCCGGATCCGGTCGCCGCCGAGCCAGAACCGACGGCGTTCGCACCCGCCCCGACCTCGTCGGAGCCGCCCTCGCCGGAGCCCGCCAGCCCGGATCACTCGACGACATTCGCGCCCAGCCCGGCTGGCGAGCCGGAATCGTCCTTCGCCCCCCCCTTCGCCCCGGAGACCTCCGCACCGACGGTCCCGCCCGAGCCTTCGGCGCCCTCTTTTCCCCCCGCGCCGCAGAGCGCGCCGGCTCCCTCTGCCTCGGGCGAACCGCCGTACACCGACGTCGTCGCGCCGCCGCCGCCCGACCCGTCGCTGCTGGCCCCCTCGGCCGACGCGTTCGGCAACGACGCCGCGGACGCCCTCTTCGCACAGGGGTACCTCGCCGACTCGCGAGGCAGCGCGCTGAGCGCGCCTCCGGCCGCACCTGCGATGCCGTCGCTGCCAGCGATGCCGCCCGGCCTGCCAGCATTCGCGCCCCTCGGCGGGAGCGTCCCCACGAGCGCCCCCGACCCCGGCATCGCCTTTCGGACGGCTCTCGACGCGGCCTTCGCGAGTCGTGGGACGACGCCGTTCGTGGTGATCGCCCTCCGCATGGACCCGGCCGTCCCCGACGCCACGCACTTCGACACCGTCGAGGCGGGCCTTCGCTCGGGCCTCCGCCCCACCGACCGCCTCCTCGTCGATGCGCCCCGCAAGCGCGCGGCCGTCGTCCTGCCCGACTCGGGGCCCGACGCCGCCCAGGCGCTCTTCGGGAGCCTTCAGGCCCACCTCCGCACCACACTCGGTGCGGACGCCGAGCGCGTCCTCCAGTCGGTCGGCGCGGTGACCGTGCCGGACGGGCAGCCGTTCCAGACCTCCGCCGAGTTGGTCAACTACGCCTTTGAGGGGTAGCCGTCGGCCTCGATGCCGAGACGAGGCGGGTCACCTCGCTCCAGACTACCGGAACGGCTTGTCGCGGCTGAGCGTCGCCACCAGGTCGTCCACGCCGACCGGGCCGTGGCGGTACACGAACGGCTCGCCGAAGTCGGCCCCGATGCGATAGCCGTAGGTGCGGGCGCGGGCCTCGACCCACTTCAGGAAGCGCGGGTTCGAGATGTAAGTCTCCGGGCCGTCGTCGCCCTCGGTGCCGGGCTGGTAGAACTGGCTCTCGAAGGCGAGGAGCGCCTTCATCCGCCGCTCCCAGACGCTCGACACGTCGACCACGAACGTCGGCTCCACGTCGAGGGCCTGGAGGTAGTGGAGGACGTGGTGCGGGCGCCACGGCTCCTGCGGCGTCCCGTCGTCCTCGAACGACTCGATCTTGGCGAGGCCGCTGTAGAAGAGGGCGTCGACGGCGAGCGCGGTGGCGTCGCCGTGGTCCGGGTGGCGGACGTGCTCGGCGGTGATCAGCACGATCGGCGGCCGGTGCCGACGGATGGACCGGATCAGGGCCAGTTGGTTGGCCTTCGTGTTCTGGATGTCGCCGTCGGGCAGGCCGAGGTTCTCGCGGACGCTCAGGCCCAGGATCTCGGCGGCGGCGGCGGCCTCCTGCATCCGCCCCTCGGGGGTGCCGCGCGTGCCCAGTTCGCCACGCGTGAAGTCCACGATACCGGTCCGGTACCCCTGGTCGGCCAGCAGGCACATCGTGCCCCCTGCGCAGAGTTCGACGTCGTCGGGGTGAGCAGCGAGGGCGAGCACGTCCAGCGGACGGTGCGTGTCGGAGTCGGTCATGGCGAGGGAGGGGCGTCGGCTCCCAACGCCCAGCGCGCGGCGACGATTCCACCCCGCCCAGCGCGGCGCCGAGGCGGGCCCGTTCGGCAGGCGCCTACTGCCGCTCGAAGGTCAGCGTGCCGACGGTCGTGCCCGCCAGCGGGCTGTAGGTCGCCTCGGCGATGGGCGCGCGCATGGCGCGGGCCGCGTTCTCGGCCGTGTAGGTCGCCCCGTCGTCGGTGCCTGCGTCGTAGACCACGAGGTCGACCTCGACGCGGTCGGCCCAGCCGTCGCCCTCGCGGAGGTCCAGCCGGTCGACGCCGACGAACCAGTCGGGGCTGGGTGCCAGCATGGTCACGACGGAGGCGAGCGGACGCAGCGAGGTCACGGTCAGTTCGGCGGTCGCCGTGCCCGGTGAGACGCCCACGATGCCGCCCTCGACGAACGTGGCCGTCGAGACGCCCATCGCCTCGACCTCCGCGCGGAGGGTCGCCACGGCGCCGGTCTCGGCCATCGACCGGATCCCCTCGGTCGCGGTGCCGCCGACCTCCCAGAGCGTCACGTCGGGCGCGTGGGTGGCGCCGGTGAGCGGCGAGAAGTGGGCGCTACTCCCGGGAAAGTCATTCGGGTGGGTGTCCGCGCTCCACGTCGCGTCGAACGTCACGGTGTAGGTCGCCGGCGCGCGCACCGGATCCGGGTCTGCCTCGGGAATCACCTCAGCGGTGTCGCAGCCGACGAGGAGGACGGCGAGGAGGAGGAGCAGGCGCATGGGGAGGGAGGCAAAGCGTGGAGCGTTGACGCACGACGGGCACGATCTCGTACGCCGACGGGGCACTTCCTGATCGGCGGGGGCTGGGCGAACCCGCCCGGAGCCGCCGGGTTGCCCCGGCCCGGCCTCCCGACCCATGACCGTCGCCCTCGTCTACCCCAACCAGCTCTTCGCCGACCACCCGGCCCTCGACGGGGCCGACCGCGTGGTGCTCCACGAGGACGACCTGTTCTTCCGCGACGAGCAGTACCCGGCCCGCAATCACAAGCTGCGGCTCGTGCTCCACCGCGCCTCGATGCAGCGCTACGCCGCGCACCTCCGCGACGCCGGGCACGAGGTCGAGGTCGTGGCCTGGGCGGACCGCGTCTCGACAGCCGCTCTCCTCGCCCGGCTGGCAGACGACGGGGCCGAGACCGTCCGCCTGTGCGAGCCGGTCGACTTCATCCTGGAAAAGCGCCTCCACGCAGCCGCCGAGGCGGCCGGGGTGGACCTCGACATCCTCGACACGCCGCTCTTCCTGACGATGCGCGCCGAGAACGCGGCTTTCTTCGAGGGCCGGAAGCGGTACTTCATGGCCGACTATTACAAGCACCAGCGCCGCCGCCTCGGCATTCTGGTGGACGACGACGGGGAGCCCGCGGGCGGCCAGTGGAGCTTCGACCACGACAACCGCGAAACACTGACCAAGGCGATACTGGCGGAGGTCCCCCCGCTGCCCGAGGTCGAGCAGGACGCCGTGATCGAGGAGGCCCAGGCCTACGTCGAGGAGCACTTCCCCGACCACGTCGGCGCGAGCGGGCCGCTCCCCTACCCGACCACCCACGACGGGGCGGCGGAGTGGCTGGCCGCGTTCGTGGCCCAGCGCTTCGAGCGGTTCGGACCCTACGAGGACGCCATCGAGCCGGGACACTCGGCGCTCTACCACGCCGTCCTGACGCCCGTCCTCAACGTCGGGCTGGTGACCCCGCAGCAGGTGTTGGACGCCGTGCTCGGGGCCGACGGCATCCCACTGAACTCCCTGGAGGGATTCGTCCGTCAGGTCATCGGGTGGCGCGAGTACATGCGGGCGCTCTACGACCTGGAGGGCGTCCCGCTGCGGACGGCCAACGTCTGGGGCTTCGACCGCGACCTCCCCGACGCGTGGTACGACGGCACGACCGGCCTGGCACCCGTGGACGACGTGATCCCGCGCGTCCTCCAGACCGGCTATGCCAACCACATCGAGCGGCTGATGGTGCTCGGCGGCGCGCTCTTCCTGACCCGCATCCACCCTCAGCAGGTGTACCGCTGGTTCATGGAGCTGTTCGTGGATGCCTACGACTGGGTGATGGTGCCCAACGCGTACGGCATGAGCCAGCACGCCGCCGGTCCGCTCCTGACCACGAAGCCCTACATGTCGGGCTCGAACTACCTCCGCAAGATGAGCCACTACCCGCGCGGCGGCTGGGAGGCCGAGTGGGACGGCCTCTACTGGACCTTCCTCCGCGACTACCGCGAGCCGATCGAGGGCTACCACCGCATGGCGATGATCACCGGCCACCTCGACCGGATGGGCGAGGACAAGATGGCCGCCCACGAAGCAGCGGCAGACCGGTACCTGAAGCGAATCGGTATCGACGACGCCTGAGATCCAGCCTCGATGATGCGGTAGGGGCGTATCGCAATACGCCCCTACCCAGCACCGCCGTCACCCCGGGCACGCCACCGGCGTGTCCCGACGGGTGATCCCACCTCGGACGCGCCGCCGAGGCGGGCGGGGTCACTCCCACTCGATGGTCGCGGGCGGCTTGGACGAGATGTCGTACGCGACGCGGTTGATGCCGCGCACCTCGTTGATGATGCGGTTCGACGCCCGGCCCAAGACCTCGTACGGGAGCCGCGCCCAGTCGGCCGTCATGCCGTCCGTCGACGTGACAGCGCGGAGCGTGACCGCCTGCTCGTAGGTGCGGTAGTCGCCCATCACGCCGACGCTCTTGATCGGCAGCAGCACTGCGAAGGCCTGCCAGACGTCGTCGTAGGTGCCCGACGTGACGAGTTCGTCGAGCCAGATCGTGTCGGCCTGGCGGAGCAGGTCGCAGGCCTCGCGCGTGACCGGACCGAGCACGCGGACGGCCAGGCCGGGGCCGGGGAACGGGTGCCGCTTGATGATGGCCTCGGGCACACCCAGCTCGCGGCCGACCGCGCGGACCTCGTCCTTGAACAGCTCGCGGAACGGCTCGACGAGTTCGAAGCCCAGCTTCTCGGGCAGCCCGCCGACGTTGTGGTGCGTCTTGATGGTCGCGCTCGGGCCCTTGAAGCTGACCGACTCGATCACGTCCGGGTAGAGCGTGCCCTGCGCCAGGAAACGCGGCTTGTGGCCGAGGCGCTCCGTCACCTTCTCGGTCTCCGCCTGGAAGACCTCGATGAACGTCGCCCCGATGATCTTGCGCTTCTGCTCCGGGTCGGCGACGTCGGCCAGCCGGTCGAGGAACAGGTCGGACGCATCGACGGCGACCAGGTCGAGGTCGAAGCCCTCGGCGAACGTGTGCTGGACCTGCTCGAACTCGCCCGCGCGCAGCAGCCCGTTGTCCACGAACACGCACGTCAGCTGGTCGCCGATGGCCTTGTGCAAGAGCGCCGCCGCCACCGACGAGTCGACGCCGCCGCTCAACCCCAGGATCACGTGGTCGTCGCCGACCTGCTCGCGGATGGCCTCGACCTTCTCGTCGATGAACGAGCCCGTCGTCCAGTCGCCGCGGAGGTCGCAGACCTCGGTGACGAAGTTGCCCAGGATGGCCGCGCCGTGCTCGGTGTGGACCACCTCGGGGTGGAACTGGACACCGTAGATCGGGCCGTGGCCCGAGTCCGGCTCGGCGGCGACGGCGGCGATGGGCGCGTTGTCGGTCGCCGCGACCGCGCGGAAGCCGGCCGGCAGTTTCGTCAGGTGGTCGCCGTGGCTCATCCAGACGACCGAGCCCTCGGGGACGCCGCGGAACAGCTCGTTCTCCTCGTGCGACACGATCGGCGACCGCCCGAACTCGCGGTGGTCGCTCGGCTCGACGCTCCCGCCGAGCGCGTGCGCCAGCGCCTGCAACCCGTAGCAGATGCCGAGCACCGGCACCTTGTCGTCGGTGCCGGGCTTCGTGAGCGCCAGCAGCGCCGGGTCCAGCTGGGGGCCGGCCTCGTCGTAGACCGACATCGGGCCGCCAGACAGGATCAGCCCGCTCGGCTCCAGCGCCGCGACCTCCGCGGCGGGCAGCGTGCAGGGGTGGATCTCGCAGTACACGCCCGCCTCGCGGACGCGCCGGGCGATCAACTGGGTCGTCTGGCTGCCGAAGTCCAGGATGACGACGGTTTCGTGGGTCATGGCGGGCGGGGGAAACAGCGAAGGGTGCCGACGCGGTCCGTCGGCACCCTCGGAAGGTGGAGCGGTCGGCGGCTAGGCGCCGATCATCTCTTTGTACTCGTCGGCCGAGAGGAGGCCGGCCACGTCGTCCGCGTTGGCGGGGCGGACCTTGACCATCCAGCCGTCGCCGTAGGGGTCGCCGTTGACCGACTCGGGCGCGCCGTCGAGGTCCTCGTTGATCGCCTCGATGGTGCCTGCGATGGGCGCGAACAGCTCGCTGACCGTCTTGACCGCCTCGACGGTCCCGAGCGAGCCCTCGGCGTCAACCTCGGTGCCCTCGGCCTCCAGTTCCACGAACACGATGTCGCCCAGCTCGCCCTGGGCGTAGTCCGTGATGCCGATGACCGCGAGGCCGTCGTCGTCGAGGCGGACCCACTCGTGGTCCTTGGTGTAGCGGAGGTCGGAGGGGAAGTCCATGGGTGGTTCAGGGTTCGGGGTTCAGGGTTCGCGAGGTGTGGGGCCTTGAGAACCCTGAACCGACTACGCCGGAGGCGTGAGCTCGAAGCGCTCCAGGAACTTCGTGTCGAAGTCGCCCGCGACGAAGCGGGGGTCCCGGAGGAGCTGCTGGTGGAAGGGGACGGTCGTGCGGATGCCCTCGATGATGAACTCGTCGAGCGCGCGGAGCATCTTCGCGATGGCCCGCTCGCGCGTGTCCTCGCGGACGATCAGCTTGGCGATCATCGAGTCGTACGTCGGCGGGACGGTGTAGCCCGCGTAGACGTGCGTGTCGCAGCGGACGCCCCGGCCCTTGGGGCTGTGGAACGCCGTGATCTTGCCCGGGCTCGGGGAGAAGTTGCGGAACGGGTCCTCGGCGTTGATCCGGCACTCGATGGAGTGGCCCGTGGGCAGGTGGTCGCCCGAGGTGATCGTCTCGCCGCCCGCGACCCGGAGTTGCCACTCGATCAGGTCGGTGCCCGTGACCTCCTCCGTCACCGGGTGCTCGACCTGGATCCGGGTGTTCATCTCCATGAAGTAGAAGTCCCGGTTCTTGTCGACCAGGAACTCGACCGTGCCGGCGCCGCGGTAGTTGACCGCCAGGGCGCCCGCGCGGGCCGCCTCGCCCATCGCGTCGCGCAGGACGGGGTCGAGGATCGGGCTCGGGGCCTCCTCCAGCAGCTTCTGGTGGCGCCGCTGGATGGAGCACTCGCGCTCGCCGAAGTGGACCACCGTCCCCTGTCCGTCGCCCACGAGTTGGATCTCGATGTGGCGTGGCTCCTCGACGAACTTCTCGATGTAGATCCGGCCGTCGCCGAACGCGTTCTGGGCCTCGTTGGAGGCCGCCACGAACAGCCGCTCGAACTCGTCGGCGTCGTTCGCCATCCGCATGCCCTTGCCGCCGCCGCCCGCAGACGCCTTGATCATGACAGGGAAGCCGGCCTCCTTCGCGGCCGCCAGTCCCTCCTTGACGTTCTCGACGGCCCCGTCGGAGCCCGGCACGACGGGCACGCCCGCCGCCTTCATGGTGTCCTTGGCGACCGACTTGTCGCCCATCGACGAGATCGTTTCTGGGCGCGGCCCGATGAACGTCAGGTCGTGGTCTTGGCAGATCCGCGCGAACTCGGCGTTCTCGGACAGGAAGCCGTAGCCGGGATGGATCGCATCGGCGCCGGTGACCTCGGCCGCGGCGATGATGGACGGGATCTTGAGGTAGCTCTGCGCGCTCGGCGCCGGCCCGATGCAGACTGCCTCGTCAGCGAACTTGACCGCCAGTGTGTCGCGATCGGCGGTGGAGTAGACGGCGACCGTCTGGATCCCCATCTCGCGGCAGGTCCGGATGATGCGGAGCGCGATCTCGCCGCGGTTGGCGATGAGGACTTTCTTGATCATAGGGAGGGGTGCGGGACGGAGGGATGCGGAATGCGGGCTCTCGGGGAGTCACGCATCACGAACCACACATCACGTTCACTTCTCGATGACGAACAGCGGCTGGTCGTACTCGACCGGCTCCGCGTTCTTTGCGAGGATCTGCGTGATGGTCCCGGCCTCCTCGGCCTGGATCTCGTTCATCAGCTTCATCGCCTCGATGATGCAGAGCGTCTGGCCGACCTCGACGCGCTGGCCGACCGACACGAACGCGGCGGCGTCGGGCGAGGGCGCCTCGTAGAACGTGCCCACGATGGGGGCCAGCACGACGGACTCGTTGGCGCCCGAGCCGGGCTCGGCAGCCGGGGCGGCCGACGGCGGGGCCGAGGCCGGCGCAGCAGCGGGGGCCGCCGGCGCGGGCGCAGCGGCCGGGGCGGCCATCATCATCGGCGCGGCGGGCGCGGCGGTCGGCCGGGCCGTCGCGCGGACGGTCAGCTTGAAGTCGCCTTCCTCCACCTTCACCTCGTCGAGGCCGCTCTCGGCGACGATTTCGAGGAGGCGTTGGATCTTGTCGAGGTCCATGTCCATGGGACGAGCGGGGCACAGAGGGGAGCCCCAAGCTACGGACGCTCGGGGCGAGGAGAGCGCAGGAGCGTGCGCGACCCGCAGGTCGGGCAAGGTCCTTCGGGCGTCCCGTCCGCTTTACCCAGCCCGCGCCGCACCCGCGGCGCTCGCTGGGTGCGAGCCGGGCCTGTCCCTACGCCGCCGTCACGCGCGTCGTGTAGCTGGACGACTCGGTGTCGACGCGGACGATGTCACCTTCGTTGATGAACAGCGGCACGTAGACCGTCGCACCGGACTCCAGCACGGCGGGCTTGGTGGCGCCGGTGGCGGTGTCGCCCTTTAGGCCGGGGTCGGTCTGCGTCACGGCGAGGTCCACCTGACGGGGCAGTTCGACGGTCAGCGGCTCCTCGGTGCCCGCGTCGATCAGCATCTCGACGGTGGAGCCCTCCTTGATGAGGTCCTTCTTGTCCACCATCTCGCTCCGGAGCGAGCGCTGCTCGTAGGTCTCCGTGTTCATGAAGTGGAGGCCCATCTCGTCCTCGTAGAGGTACTGCATCTCGCGCCGCTCGACGCGCGCCGTCTCGACCTTCTCGCCGGCCCGGAACGTGTTGTCGACGATCTTGCCGTTGCGCACGTTGCGCAGCTTCGAGCGCACGAACGCGCCGCCCTTGCCGGGCTTGACGTGCTGGAACTCGACGATCTGCCAGAGATCGTGCTTCCAGTTGAGGACGAGGCCGTTGCGGAAATCTTGAGTGGACGCCATGTCGGGTCGGGGTACGATCGGAGGTGCCGCAAGCTATCGCCGGTGCGACGTGCGTCGGGCGAAGCAGGCGTGGAACCGTCAGAACCGGACGCCGACCGTCAGCGGGACGTGGAGCGTCGGAAAGTTGAACGCGCCGGCCCCGTAGTCTGTCGCCATCGCCACCGCGCCGATCTCCGCCGTGAGGGCGACGCGCTCCAGGGGGACGTCGATGCCGAGGCCGGCGTGAAGCCCTCCGAACACGTCGCCGTATGGGTTCCGATCGCGCTCGATGGTGAGGACGTAGAGCCCCCCGCCGATGAGTCCGTACGGCACCACCCCGCGCCCCCGCGCTCGGTACACAGCCGACAGCCGGAGGCCCGCCGAGGTGTAGTCGCCTCGCCTGCTGTTGGTGCCGTTCTCCGAGACGGTCCCGTCGCCGGGGAGATGGGCCAGCGCCACGTCGAGGCGGGGCGTGAGGCCGGACGCGCGTGGCCCAATGGAGACGGTGGCTGCCACACCGGCCGACCGGTGCTCGCCCAGCGCACCTGTGGGGACGGCCACGCCGACATCGACACCCACGCGTGGCTGGGCGTCGGCGGCGGCGGCCCACACGACGAGAAGGACGACCAGGAAGGAGATGCGCATGAGCCGGAGTCTGGGGGGAACGCACACGCTACGCGGTACGGAGCTCGACCACCTGATGAGATCGGACTACACGAGCCCGGCGGGACCGGACCGTGCGGAGGTCGCGTAGCTTCCTCCTATGCCGCGACTCGTCTCCGAACGCACCGTCCTCGACGCCCTCGCTGCGGGCCAGTCCACGCTGGAGGTGCCCGCGGGCGCCCTCGTGACGGCCCTCGCCCGCGACACGGCGAAGGCCCAGGGCCTCACCTTCGTCACCGGCTCCGGAGCCTCCGCCCCGACGCCCGCCGATCCGGTCCGCCCGCCGAGCGCGCCCGTGAAGACCCTCGCCGTCGGCTGCGACCACGGGGGGTTCGACATCAAGGATGCCCTCGTGGCCCACGCCACCAGCCTCGGGTGGACCGTCACCGACGTGGGCACGCACTCGACCGACAGCGTCGACTACCCCGACTTCGCGTACGCCGTCGCGCGGCTGGTCCACCTCGGGCGCGTGCAGTACGGCCTGATGATCGACGGCGTCGGCGTGGGGTCGGCGATGGTGGCCAACAAGGTGCCGGGCGTGCGGGCGGCGCTGTGCCCGGACGTGTTCTCGGCGTACAACGCGAAGGCGCACAACGACGCCAACGTGCTCACGCTCGGCAGCCGGACGATGGGCGTGGAGGTCTGCAAGCGCGTCCTGGCCGAGTTTCTGGCCGTCCCGTTCGAGGGCGGGCGCCACGCGAAGCGCGTCGCCAAGATCCTGGACGTCGAGGCGCGCTTCCTGCCCGGCGCGGAGGGCACAGTCTAGTGCGCCCCGACGCTCTCCCGGTGCGCCCCGACGCTCTCCCGGTGCGCCCGCTCGCCTCGCGGGCCGTGCTTCCGCCCGACGCCGTAGCGGCGCTGTTCGGACCGGGGGCGACGCTGCGGCCATCGGCGACCGCCGAGGTCGTCCGCCTCGGGGAGGCCGTGGGGCGCGTCGCCGTCGAGACCGGCGCAGCGCTAGCGCTCTGGGTGGACGCGACGGACGCGATCGCGGGCGCCGCCTCCCTGCGCGGCCCCGTCGGAGCCATCGGGCCGGTGACGGCGAAGTCGGTCCGCTCCCGGCTCGTCCTCCCGGACGGGCTCCGTCGCGCCTGGGGCATCGGCGACGTGGCGACGGTCGGGCTGGGACCGCTCGCGGTCGGCCTCCCGGTCGAGACCGGACCCGAGGTGAGGATAGAGGCCGAGCGCGCCCTGTGGCTTGCCGCCGACCGGCCCGAGACGGCGCGCTGGATGCCGGGCGTCAACCTCGCGCCCGCCCCCTCCGAGCCGGATGCCGAGGCGGGCGTGGTCGTGATCGAGCGCCGCGTGGTCACCGAGACCGACGTGCGGCAGGCACGCCTGAAGCACCGCCGCATCCGGCTGACGCCGGGCCAGATCGTGACGCCCGCCGCACAGACGCTCGGACGGGAAGCGGGCATTTTTGTGGGGTAGGCCCACGTCGGCGGGGTGCCCGCCCGGAGCCGCCGACACAGCTTCAGACGATTCCCCACGACCGGGCGCCCCCGCAGCCGAGCGGCGCCCGCCTATCTTCTCGCCGCCTCCCCCGCCGTCGCATGCCCGTTCGCGTCTGTCTCGCCGCCCTGGCGGCCCTGCTCTTCTTCGGCCCCGTCCGCGCCCAGGGTGTCGGCGCCGAGACGCCGCTCCGCCCGGTCACGGGCGCCGCAGCCATTACGAACGCCCGCGTGGTGGTCGCCCCCGGCCGGGTGCTGGAGCGCGCCACCGTCGTCGTCCGCGACGGGCGGATCGTGGCGGTCGGCCCCGACGTGGCCGTGCCCTTCGACGCCGACGTGGTCGAGGGCGACTCGCTGACCGTCTATGCAGGCTTCGTCGATGCCTTCAGCATCGCGGGCGTGCCCAAACCCGCCGACCCGGAGGACTACGACGGCGACCGCGGCGCCCCGCCGCGTGCCCTCGCTGGCCTGACGCCCGAGCGCGACGTGCGCGATGGGTTCGACGCCACCGACGCACGCATCGGGCAACTCCGCGAGGTCGGGTTCACGGCCGCTCACATCGCCCCGCGCGGTGGCTACTTCGCCGGTCAGGGCGCCGTGGTGCTGCTCCGCGAGGTCGGCCGGATGGAGGCACCCGAAGCGCTCGTGCTGACCGAGCCGATCAGCTTCGTGGCCCAGATCGCGACCGCGCGAGGCGTCTATCCCGCCACGCCGATGGGGGTGCTCTCGGAGATGCGGGAGACGGTCGAGAACGCCCGCCGGCGCCAGGCCGGCCGGGCCGCCTACGACCGCGCTGCCGAGGGCGCCGCGCGGCCTCGCTTCGACCCCGTGCTGGACGCCGTCACGGCCCTGCTCGACGGCGACCGCCAGCTGGTGTTCGTGGCCGACGGCTGGCTCGACGGTTTCCGCGCGCTGCGGGCGTCTGAGGAGATGGGCCTGACGCCTGTCCTCGCGGGCATCCCCGACGCCGCGCCCCTCGTCGCCCGCCTCCAGGCCGACGACCTCGCGGTGTTCGCGCCCCTCGCCCTGCCCGACACCGTCAAGGCCGACAGCACGGCGCTCGCCGCCGCCCTCCCGACCACCTCGCCGGGCGGCGCCTCGTTCGTGTCCAACCGCCGCGTGCGCTCCTACGCCGACGCCGAGGCCGAGGTCACCGCACTCACGGTCCAGCGCCGCGCTGCGGTCGCGCGGGCCGAGGGCAGCCCGGCCGTGCTCGCCGCCGCCGAGGTCCCGTTCGCCTTCGGCACCTTCGAGGTCAAGCCCGCCGACGTCCACGGCAACCTGCGCCGGATGATCGCGGCAGGCCTCATGCCGGAGGCCGCGCTGGCCGCGCTCACCACCACGCCCGCCGAGATGCTCGGCCTCGGGCGCGAGGTGGGCACGGTCGAGGCCGGCAAGCTGGCCAACCTCGTGCTCACGACCGGCCCTCTCTTCGCGGACTCGACGGAGATCCGTCACGTGTTCGTCGAGGGCGTCCGCACCGACATCGATGAGGACGACGGCCCGGCGGGCGCCGACCCCGACGCCGTCGTCCAGGCCCTCGGCACGTGGGACTTCGAGGTCGCCACGCCGGGCGGCACGCAGTCCGGCACGTTCACGCTCACCGGCACGCCGGATGCACTCACGGGCGAGATCACGACCGACGAGACGACCCCGCTCGCGTCGGCCACGCTGGAGGGCAACGCCCTCACGATGACGTTCTCGTCCCCCGACATCGGCCTGGTCACTGTCACCGGCATCATCACCGGCGACACCTTCTCCGGCACCGCCGACGTCGGCGCGCTGGGGTCCTTCCCGATGACCGGCACTCGCCAGCCCGAGTAGCGCCCTTCGGCCGCAGTACGGGGTACAGGGTACCCGGTACGCGAGGCCCGCTCTGCCTGCCCGTACCCTGTACCTCGTACTGAGTACCCCTATGATCCGCACCCTCCTCTTCACGCTCCTCGCCGTCGCCGCGACGGCACAGACGCCGCTCGACCTGCCCCCGGCGGATGCCCGTGGCAGCGTACTGCTGCGCGGCGGCACCGTCCACACGGTCACCGGCGGGACGCTGGAGGCCATCGACATCCTGGTCACGGACGGGCGGATCGCCCGGATCGGGCAGGGCCTGGAGGCTCCGCGCGGCGTGACAGTGGTCGACGTGACCGGCCGCCACGTCACGCCCGGCATCATCGACGCGCACAGCCACATCGCGCTGTCGTCGGTGAACGAGGCCAGCAACCCGATCGTGGCCGAGGTCCAGATGCGCGACGCGCTCGACCCGGCGGACGTCGGCATCTACCGCGCGCTGGCGGGCGGCGTGACGACGATCCACACCATGCACGGCTCGGCGAACCCCGTCGGCGGCGAGAACGAGACCATCAAGCTCCGCTGGGGCACGCTGGACCCGGACGGGCTCCTGTTCGAGGGCGCCCCGCGCACCATCAAGTTCGCCCTCGGCGAGAACCCGACGCGCGTCCACGGCCGGGGCCGCGGCATCCGCCCGGCGACGCGGATGGGCATCGAGCAGGTCTACCGCGAGGCGTTCACCGAGGCCCGCGCCTACCGCGCCGCGCAGGACGCCGCCCGCGAAGCCCGCCAGCCGCTGCCGCCCATCGACCGTCGCCTGGAGACCCTCGCCGACATCCTCTCTGGCGACGTGCTCGTCCACTGCCACAGCTACCGCGCCGACGAGATCCTGATGCTGATGCGCGTCTTCGAGGACTTCGGCATCGAGCGGCTCACGTTCCAGCACGCCAACGAGGCGTTCAAGGTGGCCCCCGAGCTGGCCGCCTTCGGCGCGGGCGCGAGCGTGTTCTCGGACTGGGCGAGCTACAAGTTCGAGGTCTACTACTCGTCCGCCTACAACGCGACGGTCCTCACACGGAACGACGTCCGCACCTCCATCAACTCGGACGACGCCGGGCTGCTCCGCTACCTGACCCACGAGGCGGCCAAGACGCAGCGCTACGGCGGCCTGAGCGATGACGAGGCGCTGGCGCTCGTCACCCTCAACCCGGCTTGGCAGCTCGGCATCGACGACCGCGTCGGGAGCATCGAGGTGGGCAAGGACGCCGACCTCGCCGTGTTCACCGACCACCCGCTCTCGATCTACGCCCGCGTGGACCTGACGTACGTCGACGGCGTCGCGCGCTTCGACCGCGCCCGCGACGGCGACGACCAGCGCCTGTTCGTCGACCCCGAGGAGGAAGTGATGGCGCTGCCGTCGCGCTCCGACGCCCACTCGGCCTCGTGCATGCTCGGCACCGACCTGTACGAACTCGCCGCCGGTGAGTGATCGGCGCCCCACGTCCACCCCTCGTGTCCCCTCTGGAGGGGGACTCCTCGACTCTCTCTCGCGCCCGATGCTGATGCGCTCTCTCCTCCTCACCCTCGCCGTTCTGGTCGCCCTGCCCGCCTCGGCGCAGGGCGCGCAGTACCGCGCGCAGACGGGCACGTTCGCGCTCACCGGCTGCCGCATCGAGACGGTCACCAACGGCGTGATCGAACGCGGGACAGTCGTCATCGAAGGCGGACAGATCACGGCCGTCGGCACGGCCAGCGCCCCGGCAGGAGCCATCGCGGTGCCCTGTGCTGGCGGCACCGTTTACCCTGGGATGATCGATGCTGGGACGCGGCTCGGACTGGTCGAGGTCGGCTCCGTGGAGGAGACGCAGGACGTGGACGAGGTCGGTGACGTGACGCCCCAGATGCGGGCGCTGACCGCCGTCAACCCCTCCACCATCCACGTGCCGATCACGCGCGTCTCCGGCGTCACGACCACGCTGTCGGTGCCCGAGGGCGCCATGATGCCGGGCACGGCGGCGCTCGTCAACCTGCACGGCTACACGCCGGAGCAGATGGCAGCGGGCTTCGAGGGCGTCGTGCTCAACTTCCCGCTCTCCGGCCGCCGCGGACGGTTCGACCGCCGCGAGCAGTCGGCCATCGACGAGGCGACCAAGAAGGCCATGGAGGCGCTGGACGAGGTCTGGGAGCAGGCTCTGCTGTACGCGCGCATCGACTCGGCGCGGGCGGGCCGCGGCGCGATGCCGTACCAGCCCGAGATGGCGGCGCTGCTGCCGGTCGTCCGGGGCGAGCAGGCGCTTCTGGTGGAGGCCAACGCGGCGGCTGACATCGTGAAGGCCATCGAGTGGCTCGACGGCAAGGGCGTCCGCGCGATCCTGACGGGCGCCGCCGAGGGCTGGCGCGTGGCCGACCGCATCGCCGAGGCGGGGCTCTCCGTCATCACCGGCCCTGTCACCGGCCTGCCGACGCGCGCCAGCGACCGCTACGACCGGACCTATCAGAACGCGGCCCTCATGGCGCAGGCGGGCATCCGCGTCGCCCTTCGCACCGACGACCGGATGCAGAACTACCGCAACCTGCCCTTCCACGCGGGCTTTGCGGTGGCCTACGGGCAGGAGGTCGGCTTCGACCGTCAGGCGGCGCTGGAGGCCATCACCATCAACCCCGCCCGCATCCTCGGCGTGGACGACCGGCTCGGCAGCATCGAGGTCGGCAAGAGCGCGACGCTGTTCATCGCCGACGGCGACCCGTTCGAGCCCGCCACATCGATCACGGCGGTGTTCATCGACGGCTACCAGATCCCGCTCGTGAGCCGCCAGACGGAGCTGTTCGACGAGTACCTCCGTCGGGACCCGGGCCTGTCGATGGACGGCGAGTAGCGCGTGACGGGGCGGGAGGTCGTGACGCCTGCGAGCCCCGTCCGCCTCGGCGCGGTCGTGGTCGCGTTCGCCGACGGCCTTCGGCGGCGCGGTCCGCTGGGCGGCCCGCTCGCGCTGACGGACGTCCAGACAGCGGTGGAGACGGAGGGCACCGAGGTCCGCTTCCGATCGACGTACGGCCTCACGTCGGGCACGGCGAGGCTGTCAGAGAGCAGCGGCGTCGTCACGGTGGCCTACACCATCGGCCTGCCCGGCTGGGGCGCCCTGCTCGGTGGGCTGCTGGCCATGGAGGTCGCCCTCTGGGCCGCCTGGACGCTACGCGGGCTGCCGTTCCCGGGCGGACTGGGAGTCGGGCTCGTGTGGGTCCTCGGCGGCATGGGCGTCTCGGCGCGTCTCGGCACGCAGTTCCGACTGCGCGACCTGCTGGTGGAGGCCGTGCGGACAGCCCAGAACGCACCTGCGCCCACGGACTGAGCGAAGCGGACCCTCCCCGCCTCGGGCGCCGTTCGAGGCGCATGGCCGACCCCGTCCTCCTGTTCCACGGCCTCGGCCGAACCGGCCTGTCGATGCTGCCGATGGCCCGCGCGCTGCGCCGGGCGGGCTTCGACCCGCACGTGGTGGACTATCCGTCCCGGAAGCACGCCATCGGCGCCCTCGTCGAGACCATCGTCTCGCCAACGGTCGACGCCGCGCTGGCCGACGCCGATCGGGTCCACTTCGTGACGCACTCGCTGGGCGGCGTGCTCGTCCGCGCCTTCGCCGCAGGCCGTGCCGACGCCGGGACGCCCCTCCCGGACGGCTCGCGGGCCGTCATGCTGGCGCCCCCCCACGGCGGCTCCGAGGTCGCCGACGCGCTCGGCGACCGGCTGCCCTTCCGCGCCACCCTCGGCCCGGCACTGGGTGAACTGGGCACCGGGGACGCCAGCGTGCCCATCGGCCTCGGCCCCCTCCGCGGCGTCGAGGCGGGCGTGATCGCGGGCACCCGGACCTTCTTCCCGTTCGGCCGTCTCTTCTCTGGCCCCTACGACGGCCTCGTCTCGGTCGAGAGCGCCCACGCGCCCGACGGGCTGGCAGACCGCGCGGTGGTCCCGAAGACCCACGCGATGATGATGATGTCGCCGCTGGTGATCGGGCTTACGATTCGCTTCCTGCGGACGGGCCAGTTCGCGGAGTCGGGGGATGCCTGAAACCGCTTCCGCGTCGGGCCCGTTTGCCCGCTCTGTACCCACGCGCCACGCCATGACCCGGAAGCACGCCTCCTTGATCGGATGGGGCCACTACGCCCCCGAAAACGTCGTCACCAACGCCGACCTGGAGAAGATCGTCGACACCTCGGACGAGTGGATCAAGTCCCGGTCGGGCATCGAGCGGCGACACTTCGTGAGTGAGGATCAGGCCACGAGCGACCTCAGCATCGAGGCCGGGCGGCGGGCGCTGGAGATGTCGGGCGTCGCGCCCGAAGACGTGGACCTCGTCATCGTGGCCACCTCCAGCCCGGATTACCTCACGCCGCCGGTGTCGAGCCAGGTCCAGCACGGGCTCGGCTGCGTCAACGCGGGCGCGTTCGCGATGATGGTCGGCTGCACGGGCTTCGTGTACGGCCTCGTCACGGCTGATCAGTTCATCCAGACGGGCGCCTACAAGACGATCCTGGTCGTCGGCGCGGAGGTGATCTCGAAGAACCTCGACATGACCGACCGGACGACGTGCGTGCTGTTCGGCGACGGCGCGGGCGCCGTCGTGCTGCAGGCCACCGACGCCCCGTGCGGCGTCCGCTCGTTCGAACTCGGCTCGGACGGCTCGCAGGCCGAGGCACTCATCGCGCCCTGCCCCGGCACGCGGAATCCCGTCTCGCAGTACGCCGTCGACAACCGGACGCACTACCTCCGCATGGACGGCCGCGCGGTGTTCAAGTTCGCGACGCGGACCATGACGGAGTCGCTGCAGCGCGTGATGGGCAAGGCGGGCGTCGGTGTGGACGACGTGGACCTGTTCATCCCGCACCAGGCCAACGCGCGCATCATCGAGTACGCCGCCAAGACGCTCGCGCTGCCGCCGGAGAAGGTGGTGATGAACGTGGCCGACTACGGCAACACGTCGGCGGCGACCATCCCGATCGCGCTGAGCGAGGCGCTGACGGCGGGCCGCGCCGAGGCGGGCGACACGCTGGCGCTGGTCGGCTTCGGCGCCGGGCTGACGTGGGCCGCCTGTCTCTTCGACCTCGGCCCGCTCGTGGGGACGGCCCGCGCGTCCCATGAGGCCACCGAGGCGACCTCGGGCGACGGCGCGACCGTCGACTCGGTGATCGACGACCGGGGTGTGGTGGACGGCCTGATCGCCTGAGTCGCGGGGTTCGGTAGCGAGCGGCCAGGTGAACCGCGGGGGAGCCGGAGCGTTTCTCGGCTCCCACCACTCCTCGTCCCATGCGCGCCCTCGGCCTCCTCGTCCTCACCACCCTGCTCGCGGCAGGCTGCACCTCCTCGAACCGGGCCTACCCGGCGTCCGCACGCGTCGACGCCCAGGGTGGGCAGGATCGGTACCGGCTCTGCCATCGCGGCAACACCCTGACACTCCCGGAGCCGGCAGTCCGGGCGCACCTCCGTCACGGCGATCGCTTCGGGGCCTGCCGGAGCCGCAACGGGAGCCGAGGGAACGGACAGGGGCGGGGACGGAACTAGCTCATCGCCTGATTCGGCGGACGCGGCTGTCCGGCCGAGTCGACACCGAGGCGGAGGAAATCGGCTCTGAGCGCACGCAAGGGAGGCTTGGGTGCCCGGCACGGTGTGTGGGAGGGACCGAGGTATCCCACCACACCCTTGCCTCCCACCACGATGCGCGCACTGTTTCTCCTGACCCTCTCGGCTGGCCTCATGGTCGGCTGCTCGTCGACCAACCGATACGACCGGGCGCACCCCGGCTCGGCCCGCGTCGACACCCGGAACGCCCGGCCGGGCAGCGCCGCCCGACCGTACGTCTGCCACAACGGCAACACGATCGCGGTCCCGCGCAACACCGTCCGCAGCCACCGGCGCCACGGCGACGAACTCGGTGCCTGCTCGCGGCGCGACCGGCGTGAGGCCCGGCGCGACCAGCGCGACCGCCGGAACGATCGTCGCGGCGACCGTCGGAACGACCGCCGCGGGCGCAACTAGCCACAGGACGGACGCGCCGCTCACGGGCCTCGGCCTCGTGAGCGGCGGTCGGGGCGGGAACGCCTAGATTGGGGCTCGCCCCACCCTCCCCGACCATGCGTTTCCTCGTCGCCGCGGCCCTCGCCGCCCTCCTCGTCGCGCCCGCCAGCGCGCAGCAGCTCGACCTCATCGGCGTCGTCGAGCTTCCGACCATCCCCCGCCCCGGCGCCGACGAGCCCCGCCCCGAGGGCGCGATGGGCATCCCGGACGTGGTCGGCGGCTCCGACGTGTGGGCCTACACGGCCAACGACGGCTCGGAGTATGCCATCATGGGCAACGTCGAGGGCATCGCCATCGTGGCCGTGCCGAGCCTGGAGGTCGTCGCCCAGATCCCGGGCCCGACCCTGAACGCGCCCTTCTACTGGCGCGACATCAAGACCTACGGCTCCTTCGCCTACATCTCGACCGAGGCCTACGGCCAGAGCGAGGGCCTTCAGGTGATCGACCTGCGCGGGCTGCCGCACCACGCCGAAGAGATCGCGGTCGTCCGCGGCCAGAATGATCGGCTCGTGTCCTCGCACAACCTCTCGATCGACACGGCGACGGGCTACGCGTACATGCTCAACTCGGACGGCAACCAGATCATCATGATCGACCTGTCCGACCCGATCCGCCCGGTCGACATCGGCGCGGTGCCCGTGCCGGACTCCCACGACGTGTTCGCGCGCAACGACACGCTCTTCGTCGCCGAGGGCCGCGCGCCCACCTTCTCGATGTGGGACGTGAGCAACAAGACCACCCCGACGCTCATCTCGCGCGTCAGCGTGCCGTCGCCGGGCTACGTCCACAACATCTGGCCGACGGACGATGGGATGTACGCCCTCACCACCGAGGAGACGGTCGACAAGACGGTCAAGGTGTGGGACCTCTCCGACTCCGAGAACCCGACGCTGGTCGGCGACTGGCTCGGCTCCAGCCGGATCGCGCACAACGTCCAGGTTGACGGCGACTACGCGTTCGTGTCGCACTACGCGTCCGGGATGTACATCCTCGACATCACCGACATCGAGAACCCGGTCGAGGTGGCACGCTACGACACGCACCCCGACAACGACGACGCAGCGTTTTACGGCAACTGGGGCGTCTCGCTGCCGTCGCCGGGCGGCTACCTGTACACGAGCGACCTGGAAGGCACGCTGACGGTCCTGAAGTGGGACCCGTCCGCCCCCAACATGTAGCCTCTCGTCTGCCAGCCGACCGGCCCGCCTCGGTGTGACGCCGAGGCAGGCCGGTTCGGTGTCGGTACGACCGGCGGTGACGGCTGGCACGCCGAAAGCACGTACTGTGAAGTACCCCCACCCCCTGTTGCTGTCATGACCGCTCACACCGCTTTCGCGCTCCTGTTCGCCCTCGCCCTGCCCCTCTCCGCCTGCGGCGGCGACGGCGATGATTTCGATGGCGAGGTCGAAGAGACCGGCGAGCCTGGCATGATGGGCCGGCTGCAGGAGATGCAAAACGCGGTCGAGACGATGCAGGAGTCGGCCGAGCGTGCTCCTGCCGACCCGGTCAACTTCCGCGTCCTGCGCGACCTCCTGCCCGCATCCGTCTCCGGGATGGACCAGGGCGAGGTCGAGGGCGCGACCGACGGCGCGATGGGCTTCTCCATCTCGCGCGTCGAGGCCGTCTACCCCGGCGCCGACGGCGCCCAGATCGACATCGGGATCATGGACTACGGCGCGATCCCGTCGATGGCCATGATGGGCCTCGGCTGGACGATCACCGACATCGACCGCGAGTCCGGCTCGGAGTACCAGCGGACGGTCACCTTCGGCGGCGAGCGCGGCTACCGGTCGTACGACTCGGAGGCGCAGTCCGGCGAGTTCAGCATCGTCGTCGCGGACCGCTTCCACGTGGAGGTGACCGGCACGCAGGTCTCCGACGACGACCTGGAGGCGGCGCTCCGCGGCATCGACCTGTCTGGCCTCGCGGCCCTTCGCGACGAGGGGCGGCCGAGCGAGTGACGGATGAAGAGTAGAGGGTGACGGGAGGCGCGGACGCCCGACCGGGAGTCCGCGACGGACGGGAGGCGTATCCTCCCAAACGGCCCTCCCTCCCATGCTCGACTCGCTCTCCGACGCCGCCCGCCTCTGGCTCGTCCCCCTGGACCGGACCCTCGACGACGCCGAGGCGGACGCCCTCCGCCAGTCCGTCGCCGACTGGCTCCCCTCGTGGCAGAGCCACGGGCGCCCGGTCCGTGCCGAGGCCGCCGTGCTGGCCGGGCGGGCACTCGCCGTGGGCGCCGTGATCTCGGAGGCGGATCTGAACGCGGGCGTCTCCGGCTGTGGCATCGACGCGATGGAGCACGCCGTCGCGGCGGCGCTGGAGGCACACAGCGTCGAGCGGGCCCCTGCGCTCAGCGTCCTCTACCGCGACGCCGCGGGGGCGTGGCAGAGCCTCCCCCGACCGGCCTTCCGCCGCCTTGTGCGGAGCGGCGACGCCGGCCCCGAGACGGTCCTCCTCGATGTGACCGCGGCGACCGTCGGCGACCTGCGCGACGGAGGCGTCGAGCGCCACGCGCGCGACACGTGGGCCGCACGCGCCTTCGCGCTCGCCGCGTGATCCGCCCCGGCGACTGGGTCCGCGCTCGGTCCGGGGCGACCCGCGAGATCGCCATCGGGACGCTCGCCGTCGGGGCGCTGTTGGGCCTCGGGACGGCCGGCTACATGCTCATCGAGGGCTGGTCCCCGATGGACGCCTTCTACATGACGGCCATCACGCTGACCACCATCGGGTTCGGCGAGGTGCAGCCCCTCTCCGACGCCGGGCGCGTGTTCACGGCCGCGCTCGCCTTCATCGGCATCGGTACGTTTGCCACCATCGCCTCGCGCGTCGTTCAGATCCTCGTCACCAGCGACGCCATTCGTCAGCGGACCATGCAGCGCCGGATCGCCCGCCTCTCGGGCCACTACGTCATCGCCGGGTACGGCCGCCTCGGGCAGCGCATCGCACGCGACCTGGCCGCCGCCGGGCGCGACTTCGTGGTGATCGACCGCCGCGACGACCGGGCCGTGCAACTCGACGAGGCGGGCTACGCCTACGTACAGGAGGACGCCGCCGAGGAGGACGCGCTCCGCGCCGCCGGGCTGGAGCGCGCCGCCGGGCTCGTGCTTGTGCTCCCCGAGGACGCCGCCAACGTGTTCGTCGCGCTGACGGCCCGCGAGATCCGTGACGACGAGGGCCTGTTCATCGTCGCCCGGACCAACGAGCAGACGTCGCTCAACAAGCTCCTCCGCGCGGGCGCCGACAAGGTGATCTCGCCGCTGGAGATTGGCGCCGACCGCATCGCGCAGACCATCCTCCGGCCCCGCGTGGATCGCTTCATGGAGCAGGTCCTCGGCGTCGAGGCGCTCGACTTCGACCTGGAGGAGGTCACCGTCGAGGCGGGCAGCCTCCTCGACGGGCGCTCCCTCTCCGAGGTCGACTTCCGGCGCCGCTTCGACGCCGTCGTGGTGGGCGTCCTGCGCGCGGCCACCGGCGAGTGGCGCTTCAACCCGGACGCCCAGCTCCCGCTCGCATCCGGCGACGCGCTCATCGTGCTCGCGACCGCCGAGCAGATCCGCAAGATCCGCACCGAGGGCGCGCAGGCGAGGTAGCCTCCGCGGCCGTCCGCCTCGGTGCCGAGGCAGGCGGTCCCGCTCGCGCGCACTTCCCGCGCAATCGTAGACGGTGCCGTGCGTTTCGCGCTCGTGAAGGCGTCGGATCGCCCCCGGCACGCTCCTGGCAGCCATCGCCCCGGACCCCGACGCCGACCCACGGGGTATACTCGACACACTCCCAGCATTCGACTCTCATGCGTGCCCTCGCCGCCGCCTTCTTCCTCGCCGCGCTCGCGTCCGCTCCGGCCGTCGCCCAGAGCAGCGCCGACCTCGCCGCTGACGCCGCCATCTCGGCCGACTTCGCGCAGGACGGCAACGTGACCTACTTCAGCCAGTCCTGGCTCGTCGACACGATGAACCGGCGTACGTCGGAGTCCATCCGCGACGTGCCGCGCGTGTACTACGACTACTACGTCGTGCCGCAGGGCCAGAACCGGCTGGAGGCGCGGCTGTCGCTGTACCGCCGCTACGGCGGCGACCGCGACGTGATCAAGCCGCTGCTGTGGCTCCTCAACCGCAACGACCTCGAGAACCTCAGCCCCGGCGACACGCTCGTGGTGCCGACCCACTTCGGACTCGACTTCCGGGCCTACGCGCCGTTCCCGCGCTACTACCCCGGCGCGCGAGACATCGGCAAGGTGGTCATCCTCGACAAGAACGTCCAGGCCTGGGGCGCCTACGAGAACGGCGAGCTCGCCCGCTGGGGCATCATCAACACCGGCGTCGAGAGCGCGCGGACGCCGAGCGGGCGCTTCAACGTCAACTGGCAGCAGGAGTACCGCGTGAGCACGCTCAGCCCAGGCTATGGCTCCTCGGCCCCTGACGCCGAGCTGTGGGAGATGTACTGGGTGATGAACCTCCACGAGCAGCGCGGCATCCACATGCACCAGTACGCCCTGCCCACCTCGGGCCCGGCGTCGCACGGCTGCATCCGGATGCTGGAGCCGGACGCGCAGTGGCTCTACAACTGGGTCGACACGTGGGAGGTCGAGAACCAGCGCGACCCGATCTCGTCGGTCGGCGCCCGCATCAAGGAGCAGGGCACGATGGTGCTCATCATCGGCGAGGACATCTCGGAGCCGCCGCAGCCGTTCCTGCACCGCGAGCAGTACCCGGTCATCCGCATGGTGAACCTGCCGCCAGACCCCTACCAGGTCCCGCCGGGCACCGACCAGCAGCGCGCCTTCGACCGCCTCGCCGGCCGCCGCTAGCGCCCGAGAGGCCGCACCGAACGACAGCGCCCCTTCGCCGATGTGGCGAAGGGGCGCTGTGCGTTCCGGCAGATCCGCAGCTACTCGGTCTCGGCGGGGACAAAGTCCACCACCACGCCCAGCTGCGGGCGGATGCGGATGCGCAGCACCTCGCGCGTCTCCGCGTCGATGGCGAACGTCTGGACGCCGCCGCCGCCCGCCACCACGTCGACGAGCCAGGCCGTGCGGCCGTTGACCTCCTCCTGCTCGCCGACCACCATGTCGATCGAGATCGCACCCTCTCGCGGGTCGACCGTCTGGAAGGCGCCGCGGAAGCCCGCCTCCAGCGGGATCAAGCGCACCGCCTCGGCGGCGAACGACGGGTCGTAGGCCGCCTCCTCCAGCGTCTGCTCGATGTCGGTGGTCTCACCGTCGGCCGTGCGCGTGCCCGTCACGGAGAGGCCGTCGAAGGCGAGGTCGAGAACCGTCTCGCCCGCCTCGACGCGCATCGAGATCGGCGAGAGGGACGGGTAGGCGACCACCGACTGCTCGACCGTCCGCTGCCCGGCCATCGCGATTACCGTCTCCGCGTTGATGGTGGCCGTGCCCGCATCGCGGTCCACCACGACCGACCGCGTGAGCGTGCCGATGTCCTGCTGCTGCGGCTCGACCAGCTTGACCACCCACGACTTGTCGTAGTCCACGAGCGCGTCGGCCGCGAGGCGGTCGAGGCCGGGGCGCAGGTCGACGGCGGGCGTCTCGGCGGACGCCATCGCGGCCAACGACGCCTCGGTAACGGGCTCGCTCACGATCTGCGTGCCACCGCGGGCCGTGGAGGTGGTCGCGACCAGTGCCCGCGTGCTCGCCTCGACGAAGTGGCGACGTGCGGAGCTGCCGCGACCGCTGCTGGTCTCCTCCACGACCCAGGCCTCAGCCGTCGTCCCGTCGGCGCGGGTGAACGACTCCTCGCCGACGACGGTCAGCGTGTAGTCGCGCACGCGGCGGTCGGCGGTGAAGGTGGGCACTGTCGCCGTGTACCCGGCGCGGAACGGGAGCGCCCGGGCAAGGAGCGGGATCGCCTCCGGCTGGAACACCGGCGCCGCAAGCGTGATGTCGAACGGCAGCGGGTCGAAGTCGCCTCGGCCGTAGCTCCCCGTCATGTGGGTGCCGTCGTAGGTGGTGGTGCCGGTGCTGTTGCCCGCCGTCCGCGTGCGCGAGATCGGGGCGAGCGACGGCCAGGACAGCATCACGGTGGACTCGTAGGCCTGCCCCGCCTGCGGCGCGTCCGCCTCGGTAACGATGGTGACGACGTCGCCGTCGCGGCTGACCGTCGACGCGACCGTGCCGAGGTCCTGCGGAGCGGGCTCGACGACGCGGATGCCGATGGTCTCGGAGTCGAGGGTGAGCCCGGCCGTCATCAGGTCGGGGTGGCCCGGCCGGAGGACGACCGCGTCCTGGGCGAGCACGGGAGCCGCCACGAAGGCGAGCAGAGAGGCGAGAAGAGAAATGCGCATGGGGTGGGATTGGGGGGAAGGCGTGGATCGTCGAACACAGGGTACGATTTCGGGCAGGCCGAGGTCCAGGCGACTGCCCAGACGCGCCGCTGCCCACCCCGAGCGGGTCGGAGTGGGCAGCGGAAGGAGCCGAGACGCGCGGTCAGTCGGCGACGAACTCGATGATCACGCCCGGCTGCGGGGTGAGGCCGTAGCTGAGAAGCGCCCGCGTCTCCGCGTCGATCCGGATCGTGAGCGTCCGGCCGTCCCGGGTGGCCTCCACGACCCACGCCGTCCGCTCGCCCGCCGACGTCTGAACCGGCTCCTGGCCGGTGACCGTCAGCAACGTCTCCACGACGCCGTCGCCGGCCGAGTAGCCGTGGAAGACGGCCGAGTAGCCCTCGGCGAACGGCAGCGTCCGCACGATGACCGGCATCCACGCGTTGGCGAAGACCGGAGCGTCGAGCGTCAGGTCGGTCGGCTCCCCCTCCTCGGTGCCCGTCACGCGCGCGCCGTCGAACGTCAGCTCGGTCTGGTCCGAGCCGTCGTCCTGGGCCATCGAGATCGGCGCGAACGACGGGTAGGCGGCGACGAGGGTGCTCTGCAGTCGCTGGCCGGCCAGCGTGATGTTGGTGTCCGTGGTCAGGGTGACGGTGCCCGCCTCCTCGTCCACGACGACGGTCCGCGTCTCCGCTCCGGCTTCCATCTGCTGGGGCTGGACGAGGCGGATAGTGAGACGCACGTCCTCGCTCTGGATGGCATCGAGGGCGAGCGTCGCGTCGCCGGGGCGCAGCGCGGGCGCGGCCGCACGGACCGCCTGCTCGGCCGCCTCCGCATCGGCGACGGCCCGGTCACGGGCCACCAGGTCCGCCTCGGTCATCGGGACGGCGACGATCATCATGCCGGGCGCGGCGATCTCCGTCTTCAGGATCGCGCGCGTCTGGGGGTCGACGTAGTGGGTCTGGGGAAACCGGCCCGCGGCGCCGCCCCCTCCGCGCTGCTCGACGACCCACGCGGAGACCCTCGCCCCATCGCGCCCCTCGACCTCCTCACGGCCCGACACGGTCAGCGTGGACTCCTGGAAGCGCTCCTTCGCCGAGAACGTCGGCAGGGTGACGGTGAAGCCCTCCTCGAACGGGATCGCCTGGACCAGCGGCGTGAGAGCGGCCGGGGCGAGGCGAGGCGCATCGAGGTCGAACCCGAACGGCAACGCGCGCCCCTCGGCGCCGAACGAGCCCGAAACCCCGCCGTCGGTGTAGGTCGTCGACCCGACCTCGCCGCCCGCGGCGAACGCGTCGCTGAGCGGCACCAGGCCTGGCCACGTCATGCGCGTGGAGTCGAGGCGCACGCCGCCCGCCTGCGGCAGGTTGGCGACGGACACGTAGGTCAGGACGCCCCCCTCGAGGGTCACCGTCTCGGTGACGCTCCCGAAGGACTGCCCCGGCTCGCCGTCGACCAGCAGCTCGACCGTGCGGCTGCTGGGGGTGAGAGCGTCGAGCGCGAAGGCGTCCAGGTCGGCCGTCTGCGCGAAGGCGGGAGCGGCCAGGAGGGCGAGAGAGGAGGCGAGAAGTCGTCGGGTCATGGAAAGGCGTAGGGAGAGAAACCCACCCCATCTCAGGGCAGGAAGGCATGGAGGGGGGAGCGGACTGCGGTCAGTCGGCGGGTAGGATCTCGACGCGGACGCCAGGCTGCGGCGAGAATCGGGTCGTGAGCAACTCCCGCGTCTCGGGGTCGACGAGGTAGGTCACCGCCAGGGGCCCCATCTGGGCATCGACGGCCCACGCCGTTCGCTCGCCGAGCGTTTCCTGGCCGGAGACCGTCAGGATGGCCTCGATGGCCTCCTCCGGCGACTGGTTGGTGAACGCCGGCACGCGGACGACGGCGCCCTCGACGAGCGGCAGGCTCTGGGCGATCTCGCCCATCCAGGCCGAGTCGAACACAGGGTCGTAGGTCTCCAGCAGCACGGTCGTCGCCTCGCCCTGTCGCGGCGTCAGCATCCCGACGACGCCTTCGGCCATGAACTCCAGCGAGGCCTCCATCTGGCCGCCGGTGGAGTGGTGCGTGAGCGGCATCAGCGTGGCCGCGTCGGCGACCAGCGAGTCGGTCTGGGTCATCCCCTGCATGGGAATCGAGAGCGTCAAGACGCGCGTGACGGTCCCGCCCTCGACGGTCGTCGTCTCCGAGGCCGTGCCGATGTCCATCGCCTGCGGCTGCACCAGGCGGACAGTGTAGGCCTGCGTGCCAGACGCCATCCAGTCGGTCGTGAGGTGGCCGTCGCCGGGAGCGAGGGTGAGGGTGTCGGCCGGAGCCTGGGCGACCACGGCAGGCGCCCAGAGAACGGCGACGGCGAGGAGGAGGGAGCGCATTGGGGGGGTGGGGTGGGTGTCGGGCCAGCTACGGCCCTCACCGAGCCGTGTTGCGCGGGCCCCTCGGCACACTGTCCGCTCGCCCATTCCACTCCGCGCAGAAATAAAGGGTCGCCTCGTGAGCCAGTCTCGCAGGGTTTCTCGATATAGAGGGAGTACCTACACTGCTCCCATGCGCCTCGTGCCCCTCGCGCTCGCCGCGCTCGTCCTCGCGCCGGCCGTCCACGCCCAGCAGGCCGTCCGCGACTCGCTGCTCCTGACGAGGACGATCCAGACCGCCTCGGTCGAGGGAGCGGACGCGCCGGGCTGCCGCTACACCTTAATCGCCTCCCATCCCGATGTGCTCGCAGGGACCGAGGCCGGGGCCTACGACTACGTCGGCACCAACCTCCGCGTCGCCTCGGCAGCCATGGACCTGCCCGAGGGACGGGTGGGCTTCGCCTCGTGGCAGGTCGAGGGCGTCGGCGACGAGTGCGGACCGCGCCTGGCCGCCTTCCGGGAGACCGTCGAGGCGCTCGACCCGTGGTATGCCCTCTACGACGCCCCGGCCGACACGACGGACTGGACCGACCTCATGGCCGACCTGCACGTGCCCCGCGTGCGGTCGTCGTCGTCGCCGAAGAACCGCGCGGGCGCGATCGGGCGGAACGAGTATGAGCTGCGGCGGCTGCAGGACCCGCGCACCGGCCGCATCCCCGAGAACATCCGCATGCGTGAGTTGGCGTTCGCAGAGCGGGTCCCATCGCGCGAGGAGGTCGACGGCCTCGCCGAGTCCCTGTTCGCCGAGACCTGGGCCCAGCGCGGCCCTCTCAACGTCGGCGGGCGGACGCGGGCGCTCGCGATCGACCTCAACTTCAACGGGGCCTCCAACCAGCGCGTCCTGGCGGGAGGCATCTCGGGTGGCATGTACCTCTCCGAGAACAACGGGACCAGCTGGCGCCTCACCTCGGACCTGTCCCAGTTCGCCAGCGTGACGGCACTGGCGCAGGACCCCAGCAACCGCTCGGTGTGGTACTACGGCACCGGAGAGTTGGAGGGCAACTCTGCGAGTGGGTCGGGCGCCTTCTTCGTCGGCGAGGGGATCTTCAAGTCCACCGACGGCGGGGAGACGTGGGCCCAGCTCCCGAGCACGGCCCAGGGCAGCCGCACGACCTTCGACCAGTTCTTCGACGTCGTCTGGAACGTCGCCGTCCACCCGACGAACGGGACAGTGCTGGCCGCGACCTACGGCGCCATCATGCGCTCGACCGACGGAGGCGCCTCCTGGCAGCAGGTCCTCGGCCGGTCCGCATCCCCGTTCAGCCGCGCCACCGACGTCACCTTCGCCTCCAACGGCACGGCCTACGCGGTGCTGAGCCGGAGTGGCGGCGGCTTCCCCGAGTACGGCGTCTACCGCTCCACCGATGGCGGGGCGACCTGGACCTCGATCAACCCGCCCACACTGACCGCCGACCCCTACCGGATGGTGGTCGCCGCGGCCCCCTCGGACCCGAACACGGCCTACGTCTTCGTCCAGAAGAACCAGGCAGGCAACGCCCCCGGCGACCACCAGCTCTTCCGCTACAACGCGGCGAGCAACACCTGGACGGAACGCTCGGCCGGTTTCCCGCACAGCCCCAGCATCTTCGGGGGCGAGTTCACGACCCAGGGCGGCTACGACATGGTCGTGGCCGTGAAGCCCGACGACCCGAACACGGTCTGGATCGGCGGCACCAACCTGTACCGCTCCACGGACGGAGGGGCGAGCTTCACCTGGGTGGCGGGCTACCACGCCGACGCGATGCAGCAGGGGCAGTGGCCCAACCACCACCCCGACCAGCACCGCGTCGTGTTCTACCCGAACAACCCGAACGCGATGATCTCGGGACACGACGGCGGCCTCTCGGTCACGACGAACGTGATGCAGCAGCCGCAGACCTGGACGCGGATCGTCGACGGGTACCTCACCACCCAGTTCTACGCGCTGGCCGTGGACCCGACGGCGGGCAGCGAGTTGCTGGTCGGCGGCCTGCAGGACAATGGCACCTGGCTCACCGAGAGCACCAGCAGCAGCCAGGACTGGATCGAGATCCTCACCGGCGACGGCGCCTTCGCAGCCGTCGCCCCGGGCGGCTTCCCGGTCTACGCCTCCTCCCAGAATGGCAACGTGATTCGGATCACGCAGACGGCGTACAGCTCCGTGGCGCCCGCTGGCGAGAGCAACTTCCTGTTCATCACGCCCTACCTGCTCGACCCCAACGACGCGCGCGTGATGTACCTCGCCGGGGGCAACGCCGTCTGGCGCAACAGCAACCTCGACGCCATCCCGGTCGGCAACCAGCCGACGTCGGTCAACTGGACCCGGCTGACGGCCTCGGCGGTCGGCACGCCGAGCACCCACCAGGTGACGGCGCTCGCAGTCTCCACGGCGCCCGCCAACCGCCTCTACTTCGGGGCGACGGACTACCAGACGCAGACTGTCCTCAAGCGCGTCGACAATGCAGCCTCGAACCCGGCGGGGACCGTCATCACGCCGGGGGGCCTGACGCAGGGCGCCTACCCGTCCTCGATCGCGGTCCACCCGTCCAACGCGGACGAGATCCTCGCCACGTTCTCGAACTATGGCATCGAGAGCGTCTGGCACTCGACTAACGGCGGGACGAGTTGGTCATCGGTGGAGGGCAACCTGGGCGGCGCCGACGGCCCGTCGGTGCGGTGGGCGACCATCGCGCCGTCGTCCAGCGGCACGGTCTACTTCCTGGCGACCAGCACCGGCGTGTATTCGACCCGCACGCTCAGCGGAGCCACCACGACGTGGGCGCAGGAAGGGACCTCAACCATCGGCAACGTGGTGACCAACATGATCGTCCACCGTCCCTCGGACGGGCTCGTGGTGGCCGGCACGCACGGCCGCGGCGCCTACAGCGCTACGCTCGGTCAGGCGGGGTCGGCCGCCGCCAGCGTCGACATCTCCCGCCTGGACATCGCTGCTCAGCCGGGCGCGACGGGGACGACCAGCTTCACGCTCCGAAACACCGGCTCCGCGGACCTGTCGTACTCCTTCTCCGCCACGCAGTCGGCGTTCGCGGCTCCGTCCGCCTCGGGGGCACGCCCGGCCCGGACGCTCGCCGAGGCCCGGGCGGCTCTCACCGAGGTGGGCCCGCCCCTCGCGCTGGGCCAGCGCGCCGTCACCCTCGGCCCCGGCGGCATCGAGCTGACCAGCCTCCCCGACGCCACCCTGATCCTCGACGACGGCAACAACACCGCCGACGACTTCGTGGGCTTCGGCGACGGCTCCTTCGTCGAGGTCGCCAACCAGTTCGACGTCACGGAAACCTTCCAGATCGAGCGCGTCCGGTTCTACATGCGGACCGAGAGCTACACCAGCAACACGGTCCTGATCTCGATCCTCGATGGCAGCGGCGTGAGCCTGCAGGAGAAGACGGTGGAGTTGGACCTCTCCCCCCAGGGCCGGTGGTACGTCGTCGCGCTCGACACCCCGCTCACCTTCAACCCCGGCGACACGTTCTACGTGGACGTGTTCATGCTCGGCCTGTACGCCTTCCCGGCGGGCGCCGACACCGACGCGCAGGTGCCGAACAAGAGCTTCTACTACGACCCCGACGTGGGGGGCTACGTCAACATCAACACCATCCCGGGCTTCCAGAACGGGGCGTTCCTGGTCCGGGCCATCGGGACCACCGGCGGCGCCAACCAGCCGCCCCTCGCGAACGGGACGATTTCGACCAACCAGCCCCAGGTAGGCCAGACGGTGACCTTCGACGCCTCGGCCTCGTCGGACCCCGACGGGACGATCACCGGCTACCTCTGGTCCTTCGGCGACGGCGCCACCAGCACCCAGGCCGTCGCGACCCATGCGTACGCGGCGGCGGGCACCTACACCGTGTCGCTCCAGGTCACGGACGACGACGGCGACACCGGACAGGTCTCGGCCCAGCTCACCGTAACAGGCGGCGGCGGCGGCAACCAGCCGCCGGTGGCCCGCGCGCAGGTCTCGACCAACTCGGCCCCCGTCGGGCAGTCGATCTCGTTCAACGCCTCCACCTCGTCGGACCCCGACGGCTCGGTCGTCGGCTACCTCTGGTCCTTCGGCGACGGCGCCACCAGCACCCAGGCCGTCGCGACCCACGCGTACGCGGCGGCGGGCACCTACACGCTCACGCTCACGGTGACCGACAACCTCGGCGCCACCGGGCAGGTCTCGGGGACGATCACCATCACGGGCGGGACCGGGCCGTCCCGGTTCACCGTGGCGCCCGCGCAAGGGACCGTGGCGCCGGGTGGCGCGCGCACCATCACGGTGTCGTTCGACTCGCAGGGACTCGCCGAGGGCACCTACCAGGGCACCGTCCAGATGGCCAGCAACGGCGGCAGCCTGTCGATCCCTGTCGACGTGCTCATCAATGGGTCGGTCGCCGTCGAGGAGACGCCCTCCGGGCGAGCGCGGCTTGCGCAGAACTATCCCAACCCGTTCCGCGACGGGACCACGATCCGCTACGAGTTGGACACCCAGGCCGAGGTCACGCTGGAGGTCTTCGACGTGACGGGCCGGCGCGTCCGGGTGCTCGACGCCGGGCAGCGGCCGGCCGGGGTCCACACGGTTGACTGGGACGGCCGCGACGTGGAAGGCTTGAGCGTCGCGAGCGGCCTCTACCTGTACCGTCTGGACGTGTCGACGCCTGGCGGCGCCCCGACGCGGCTCCAGAAAACGTTCGTCCTGGTCCGGTAACCCCATGCTCCGCGCTCTCCTCGCCCTCGCCCTGCTGCTCATCGCCGCCTGCTCGCCATCGCGCCAGGCGGGATCGGACGCGGGGGCGCCCCCTCCCGACTTCGTCGTCCTGTTCGGCCGGACCGGCGGGATGGCCGGGCAGATGCAGGGCCACACGATCCGCGCCGACGGGACGGTGCTGCGCTGGAACGGCCGGTCCCCCGAAGAGCACGTCCAGGCCGAGGGCCACCTCGACCCGGCCCAGATCGCGGCGCTCTGGGCGCGCGTCCAGGCTGCCGAGCTGTTCTCGATGCAGCGGCAGGACATGGACCCGACGGTCACCTTCGTCACCGTGACGGCCGACGGCGACAGCCGCCGCGTCGCGTGGCACACGCCGCTGAGCGAGACGCCGCCCGACACGCCGGTCCAGGCGCTCTACGACGACCTCATGGCGACGGCCCAGGCGGCGCTCGACGCGTAGCCCGCCCCGCCTCGGTGCCGAGGCGGGGCGACTCGCTACCGCCGCGCCTCGCCGAGCCGCCGCCGGAACGAGATGCCGAAGCCGATGCCCAGCAGGCCCGTCCCGAGCCACAGCAGCGAGATGAACGGCTTCTCGTAGGCCTGCACCACCACCCACTCCTCGGAGGCCACCGTGGCGCCCTCGAACACGAGCCGGATGGCGCCCTCGTCCACCACCATCCCGGCGAAGGCGGTCCCCAGGCCCCACTCCAGGTCGCGGTTCTGGACGTACTGCTGGCGGCGGTCCTGCGTGATGACGTACACCGGCCGCAGCAGGCGCGTCTCGCCGGTGGTCTCGTTGCGGACCTCCAGGCGCGCGGCCACCGCGAGGTCGACCGAGTCGCGCTCCAGGCCGACGGCGTCGAGGTCGACCTCCAGCTCGTAGTCCTGGAACGTGACCGTGAAGGCGTGGTCGTGAGCGGGCGTCGCCAGCTTGATCGAGTCGCCACGGGCAAGCGTCACCTCGGCGCGGCCCTCGGCCGGGTTCTCGCTCATGGCCGATGGGAAGACGGCCACGTAGAGATCCTTCGTGACGCCCTCCCGGACGTCCGGCTGCTGGATCCACTGGTCGCGGCCGTCCTTGTAGACCACGTTGCGCGTCTGGAACTGGCGCCCGTCGCGGTCCACCACGTCCATGACGTAGACCGGCCGGCCGTCCTCGTTGACCTCCTGGCCGGTGTAGGTCCAGCGGTAGCCATCCGCGGCGACGGTCCGCCCCAGCGGCACGACCACGTTCTCGCGGCTGCCCTGGATGTCCGTCCCGCCGCCGTCCGAGATCGGGTCGTTGAAGACGGAGGAGGCGAAGATGCCGAGCAGCATCAACCCGAAGCCGACGTGCGTCAGGCTCCCGCCGACCATCTTGAGGTTGCCGCGGCCGACCCGCCACATCACGCTCAGGTTGCCCCAGAGCATGAAGAAGGACGCGAAGAGCAGCAGCAGCAGCAGCAGGCTCGTGCCGTGCGTCTGGAAGAAGCCGACCCCCAGCACGCTCGCCCCGGCCACCGCAGGCGAGGCCGCCTCGGCGGAGGCAGGCAGCACTGTCTCCTGCACGAAGGGCGTCATCAGGACGACGGCCGCCGTGCTCACGACGGTCGCCAGGACCGGCCGGAAGAGCACCCGGTTGGCGTCCTCGACGGTCATCTTGCGCCACCAGAAGAGCTGCCCCATGCCCGCCAGGAACGCGATGCCGACGGCCAGCGGCAGCGTCCACGTGTTGTAGAACTCGATCGGGACCGCGCTCGGGTTGTCGCGAAACAGCTTGCCGAAGATGGGCGCCGACGTGCCCAGGGCGATCACGCCACCGGTCACGGCCAGCAGCAGCGCCCCCGTGAACACGAGCGACTCGCGGCTCAGGAGAGCCGGCGGCGTCGGGGGCGCCGGCAGGGAGCGCCAGCGCCACGCCAGCCCGCCGAAGCCGAGCAGGCCGATGGCCGTGATCCAGACCAGCAGTTGGTTGTACAGCCCGAGGTCGACGAAGCTGTGCACCGACACGTCGCCCAGGATACCCGAGCGCGTCAGGAACGTCGAGTAGATGACGAGTTGGAAGGCGAGCACGCTCAGCCAGAGCGCGGCCTTGTGGCCCGCGGCCGTCTTCTTCTGGACTACCATCGCGTGGAGCGCGGCCACGGCGAAGATCCACGGCACCAGCGACGAGTTCTCGACCGGGTCCCAGGCCCACCAGCCGCCGAAGCTGAGGGTCTCGTAGGCCCACCAGCCGCCCATCATGATGCCCACCCCCAGCACGCCGCAGCCGATCAGCGACCACGGCAGCGCGGGCTTCACCCACTGCGTGTAGCGGCCCCGGTACAGCCCCGCCACGGCGAACGCGAACGGCACCATCAGCAGCGTGAACCCGACGAACAGCGTCGGCGGGTGGATGGTCATCCAGGGGTTCTGCAGGAGGTCGTTGAGGCCCTGGCCGTCGGCCGGGACGTAGCCCGCCACCTGGAGCATGGGCGCGTCCGGGAACTTGTCGGCCAGCTTGACGAACGGGCTCGCGCCGATGGGCACCCCGCCCAGCTTGAGGCCCACGATCATCGACAGCAGGAACGCCTGGCAGAGCGACACGACGGCCAGCACCGGACCGGCGAAGGCGCGCCGCGCCTCTCGCGCCGCCTCGCTGCCATCGGTCCGCACCGACCACCGGATCAGCACCGCGCCCACGACGGCGGTCATAATGCCCCAGAGCAGCAACGAGCCTTCCTGGCCGGCCCAGAACGCCGAGAACTGGTACCGGAACGGCATCGCCTCGGAGGTCTGCTGGTAGACGTACGCCAGGTCGTAGTGGCCACCGAACAGGGCCGTCCACAGCATCGCCGAGGCGACCACGATGCCGGCGCCCATCACGGCCCAACTCCAGCGGCCGATCCGGGACCACGCCGCTTCGGAGTCCGCGTCGACGCGTGGGCGGGAGGCGAGCACGTAGGCGACGAGCGCCACCAGCGATGCCACGAAGGCGACGACGAGCGAGAAGTGACCGACGGGTCCGATCATCGAAAGGGGGTTTCAGCCTGGAATGAAACCTACGTGCGAGGGCCACGCGGTCGTGCGGACGGGGCGTGGATTCGGCGCACACACGCGGCCTCGGCAGGCGCACCGAGCGCCGGCACAGGCAACGTACGCCATCGCTGGACGCGGCCCCGCTCCGCAACGCGCTCTGCCTCGCGCGGCGAGACACGATCCGCGCGCACAGCGGTTTGCGCGGGGCACCGCGACGCGCGGGCTGCGTACGGCCCTCCCTCACCCCCTGCCTGCTCCATGTCCACCCCCCATCTCGGCGTCGTCGGCCTCGGCATCATGGGTCGCAACCTGGCCCTCAACGCGCTCGACAGCGGCACCACGGTCGTCGGCACCGATCTCGGCGAGGACGCCGTCCGCGGCTTCGAGGCCGAGGCGGCATCCGATGTGGTCGCCACCACCGACCTCGACGCCTTCCTCGACGCCCTCCCGACGCCCCGCAACATCCTTGTGATGGTGCCCGCCGGGAAGCCCGTCGACGCCGTGCTCGGCAGCCTCGCGCCCAAGCTCGCCGAGGGCGACCTCGTGATCGACGGCGGCAACTCGCACTTTCCGGACACGAGTCGCCGCCACGACGAGATGGCGGCGCAGGGCCTCCACTTCTTCGGCATGGGCGTCTCCGGCGGCGAGGACGGCGCGCGCCACGGGCCGAGCATGATGCCTGGCGGACCAAAGGAGCCGTACGCCCGCGTCGCCCCCATCCTCGAAGGCATGGCGGCGTCCGTCGACGGCGAGCCCTGCGTGGCCCACCTCGGCGCCGGGGCGTCTGGCCACTACGTCAAGATGGTCCACAACGGCATCGAGTACGGCCTGATGCAGCTCCTCGCCGAGGCCTACGACCTGATGAAGCGCGGCGCCGGGCTCGGCAACGACCGGATGGGCGACCTCTTCGCGGAGTGGAACACGGGCCCGCTCCGCTCCTACCTCGTCGAGATCACCGCCGACATCCTCCACCAGCCCGACACCGTCGAGGTCCAGCCCGACGAGATGCCGGGCCACGAGGGGCCGCCTGCGGGCATGACGGGCCGCTACCTGCTCGACTTCATCGCGGACACGGCCAACCAGAAGGGCACCGGCAAGTGGACTTCCCAGGATGCCCTCGACCTCGGCGTGCCGACACCGACCATCGACGTGGCCGTCACGGCGCGCTACCTCTCGGCGCTCAAGGACGAGCGCGTCGCCGCATCGGGGTTGCTCGGCACGCCCGCCGGACGGGCCGAGCGGCCCGACGACCTCGTCGCGGGCCTGGAGCGGGCGCTCCGCGCCGTCTTCCTGGTGACCTACGCGCAGGGCTTCGCCCTTCTCAAGCGCGCCTCGGACGCGTACGAGTACGGTCTCGACCCCGGCACCGTGGCCCGCATCTGGCGCGGCGGCTGCATCATCCGCGCCGACATGCTGGAGACCTTCCGCGAGGCCTTCCGCGCCGACCCGGACCTCCCGAACCTGCTCGTGGCGCCCGCCTTCACCGAGATCCTCACCGACTGCCGACACGCGCTCCGCGAGGTGGTCGCCCTCGGCGTCGGTGCAGGCATCCCGGTACCCGCCTTCTCGGCGTCGCTCGCCTACCTGGACGCCTACCGCTCCGAGTGGCTCCCCGCCAACCTCGTCGCCGCCCAGCGCGACTACTTCGGCGCCCACACCTTCGCGCGGATCGACAAGGACGGCATGTTCCACTCTCAGTGGGATCCGGCGGGCCTGTAGGGACGGGGCCGCCGTGGGGACGTCAGAGTGCGGTGTCCGCCTGCGCCCCCCGGCGGTTCCCCCGACTCGACCCTTGTCCCCCGAACCCTGATCTCGAATGACCTCCGTCCAGCTCGTCCTCTTCGGCGCCGCCGGCGACCTCGCCCACCGGAAGCTCCTCCCGGCCCTCTACGACCTCTACCGGGAGGGCCGCCTGCCCGCCGAGGTGGACATCATCGGCGTCGACCTCGCCGAGATGGACTCGGACTCGTTCACGGCCTTCGCCTGCGACGCCGCCGACACGCTCGGCCGGTTCTTCCCCAAAGACGTCGATGCGGACAGCTGGACGGCCTTCGCGCAGGGCCTCAGCTACGTCCAGGGCGACGCGACGAAGCCGGAGACGTTCGAGCGGCTGGCCGCCCACCTCGACGAGACCGCGCCCGAAGGCGAGCGACCCGAGCGCGTCTACTACCTGTCCGTCGCGCCTTTCCTCGTCGACCCGATCGTGACCGGCCTCAGCACGGCGGGCCTGCTGGCCGACGTGGACCGCGACCGGTTCGTGGTCGAGAAGCCGTTCGGGCGCGACATCGAGAGCGCGCGCGCGCTCGACAAGGTGCTCCTCCAGACGGCCGACGAGCGGCAGGTCTACCGCATCGACCACTACCTGGGCAAGGAGACGGTCCAGAACCTGCTCGCCTTCCGCTTCGCGAACGCCCTCTTCGAGCCCATCTGGGACGCCCGCTACGTGGACCACGTCCAGATCACGGTCTCCGAGACGGTCGGCGTGGAGCATCGCGGCGGGTACTACGAGAAGGCGGGCGCGCTGCGCGACATGGTCCAGAACCACCTCCTCCAACTCCTCTGCCTCGTGGCGATGGAGCCCCCGGTCGCGTTCCAGGCCGACGAGGTCCGCAACAAAAAGGTCGACGTGCTGAAGGCGGTCCGCCCGATCACGACCGACCGGATCCACGAGGTCGCGGTCCGCGGCCAGTATGGCGAGGGCTACCTCGCCGGGGAGCGCGTGGCCGGGTACCGGCAAGAGCCTAAGGTGGCGCCGCACTCGACGACCGAGACGTACGCGGCGCTCAAGCTGGAGGTCGACAACTGGCGCTGGCACGGGGTCCCGTTCTACCTCCGCACAGGCAAGCGGATGCCGCGGCGCGTGTCCGAGATCTCGGTCCAGTTCCGGCCCGTCCCGCACCGCGCGTTCCCGTCCGGCGCCGACGAGGCGTGGCAGCCCAACCGGCTCGTGCTGCGGATCCAGCCCGACGAGGGCATCGTGCTCCGCTTCCAGGCCAAGCGCCCCGGCCCGTCGATGCTGCTCCGCCCGGTGTCGATGCGGTTCGACTACGAGGACGCCTTCGAGACGCCGCCGGACGCCTACGAGACGCTCCTGCTGGACGCCATCCGCGGCGACGCGACGCTCTTCATGCGCGCCGACCAGGTGGAGCAGGCCTGGAAGGTGGTCGACCCCGTGCTCCAGGCCTGGGCGGACTCGCCGCCCGCGGAGTTCCCCAACTACGCCTCCGGCACCTGGGGCCCCGCCGCCGCCGACCGTCTGCTCGCCCGCGACGGCCGCGCGTGGTTCGAGCCTCTCCCGCCGGACGCCACGCCCCCCGGCATCGCCCCCGAGGCGGTCGCGGACGCCGGCAAGTGAGCCCGCCTCGGGCAGCGGCCCGGGCGCCCGACGCTGTGAGGACTCGGGCAAGCACCACCGCCGGGTTGTGTGCAGTGATATATGAGTGGTAGCCTTCTTGGCCCAGGCTTTCACCCCATCGTCGTGCACCGACTCCTCCTGGCCTTCCTGGTCGCTCTCGTCGCCCTCACCCCGCTGGTCGCCGAGGCCCAGGACCCGCCCATCCGGTGGGGACGCCTCTCCGACACGGAGAAGACCATCGACAGCTGGCCCGACGACCCGGACGCGTCGGCCATCGTCCTGGGCGACGTCGGGTTCTCAGAGGTCCGCATCGACGGCGGGCGCGGGGTCACCTTCCGCCTGCGCCATCACAAGCGCGTCAAGGTGCTCGACGCCGACGGCTACGGGCTCGGCGAGTTCAGCCTCCGGTTCCGCGCCGACCGCGGCACCGACGTGCGGCGGATCCGCGCGCAGACGTTCGTGCCCGACGGCGAGGGCGACTTCCGGCGGGTGGAGCTCTCCGGCCGCGACATCTTCGACGACGAGGTGGAGGACGGCATCCGCGAGGTCCGCTTCTCGATGCCCGCGCTCGCGCCCGGCGCCATCTTCGAGTACGAGTACACCTACGAGACCGAGTCCATCACGGTGCTCCCGACGTGGACCTTCCAGTCCGAGGAGCCGACACTGGTGAGCGAGCTCCGCTTCGAGACGCCGCAGTTCTTCGACTACGTGTCCATCCTCCAGGGCGACCACATCGAGACGATGCCCCAGGAGCAGGTCAACGGGATGGACTTCAACGCCGTCAAGTCGCGCTGGGTGGCCCGCGACGTGCCCGCCCTCCGCGACGAGCCCTACACGACCACCGAGGCGGACTACATCGAGCGGATCGGCTTCCAGCTCAGCCGCGTCAACCGCCTCGACGGCTTCGTGGACCAGGTGCTGACGACCTGGGAGACGGTCGCCCAGGAACTCCGCGACAACGCGTCGTTCGGGCGCCGCATGGAGCGCAACCCGCGCGTTCGGGAGATCGCGGAGAGCGTCGAGGGCACGCCGGCCGAGAAGGCGCGGGCGCTCTACGACATCGTCCGGCGGGACTACGTGTGGACCGGCCGCGGCGGCATCTTCGCCGAGCGCGACCTGGACGACGTGGTGCAGACGAAGTCGGGCTCGGAGGCCGAGCTGACGTTTCTGCTGCTGGAGATGTTCGAGGAGGCGGGCATCCCGGCCCAGCCGGTCATCCTCTCGGGCCGCTCGAACGGGCGGGCCATCCGGCAGTACCCCATCGTCAGCCAGTTCGACACCATCCTGGCACTCGTCCAGATCCCGGGCGAGGCGCCGGAGCTGCTCTCGCCGCTCAACCGCCACCGCCCCTACGGCCAGATCCCGGAGGACGCGCTCAACGAGAACGCCTGGATCGCCGACGCCGACGGTCCGGCCTGGATCGCGTTCGACGCCCCTGGCGGCACGGCCACGACCACGTTCATCAGCGGGACGCTGACCGAGGACGGCGGGCTCACCGGCGACCTCCAGCTCCGCCTCACCGGCTACGACGCCTTCGACGCGCGCGTCCGCCTCTCGGAGGCCGAGTCCGGGTCGCCCTCCGACGCCGCCGAGGCGGTCGAGGAGACGGCCGATGCCGAGGAGGATGTCGAGATCGATGTCGTTGAGGTCATCGGCGTCGACACGCCCGAGGAGCCGCTCAGCGTCAAGGCGACGTTCGTGGCGCCCTCCGCCGAGGTCGTCGGCGACGAGATGTACGTCTCGCCCTTCGTGGCGATGCAGCTCGACGAGAACCCCTTCGAGCGCGAGACGCGCACCTTCCCCGTCGACTTCGCCTACCCCTTCACACGCACCTACGTCGCCGACATCACGGTGCCCGAGGGCTGGGAGCCGATCGACCTGCCGGACCCGGTCCAGATGACCATTCCCAGCCGCGTGGTCACCTACACCCGCACCATGGCGCCGCGACCGGGCGGCCTCCAGGTCCGCGCCGTGCTGACGGTGGCGGCCTCGAAGGTCCAGCCCGTCGAGTACCCGGCCCTCCGGGACCTCTACGACGAGATCGTGGCCGCCGAGACCGAGGCCGTCGTGATCGCACGGGTGGCGGAGGCCGCCGCCGAGGCGCCGGTGGACGAGGTGACCGACGAGGCCCCCGAGGCGGTGGAGGACGGACAGTGAGCCTGCGCCCTCTCCTCCTCGCTCTGATCGGGCTGCTCCTCGCCGCGCCCACCGAGGCCCAGTCGTGGCCGGTCGGCGTGGACGTGCTGATGGCGTCCGGTGGCGCCCCCGTCGTGGTGCGCCGTTACCACACCGTCTACGAGGTGTCGGCGCCGGACCGCGCGCGGACGCGGGTCCGCCTGGTGATGACGGCCATGAACGCGGCCGGGCGCGAGGCCGTCGGCGAGTTGCGCGTGGTGCACGGCGGCTTCCGGCGGCTGCGCTCCTTCGAGGGGACGCTCTATGACGCCGCCGGCAACGAGATCCGTCGGCTCGGGCGCCGCGAGGACGAGGACCGCGTGCTGGACACCCTCTACGACGACCTCCGCCTGCGCGAGGGCTCGCTCTACGCCGACCAGTACCCGTTCACGGTCGAGTGGGAGTACGAGATCGAACACCGCGGCGTGCTCGGCTGGCCGACGTGGCGCCCGCAGAACCGCGGCTGGCCCGTCCAGGACGCGTCGTTCCGGCTGGAGGTCCCCGCCGGGACCACCGTCCGCCAGCAGGCGCGCGACCTCGCCGACGCCGCGACGATCCTGAACGAGGGCCGCCGCGACACCTACGTCTGGCACGTCGCCGACGCCGCGGTGCGCGAGCCGGAACCCTTCGGGCCGCCGTGGTGGGAGCAGGTGCCCGAGCTGCGCCTGGGCACCGACCGCTTCGAGATCGGCGACGCGCCGGGCCGCCTCGACTCGTGGGCCACGTTCGGCACCTGGTACGGCGACCTCGGCGAGGGGCGCCGCAGCCTCCCCCCCGCCGCCGTCGCCGATGTGTATCGGGTGGTCGAGGGCGCGCAGACCGACGCCGAGAAGGTGCGCCGCCTGTACCGCCATCTCCAGCAGACGACCCGCTACGTGTCGGTCCAGCTCGGCCTGGGCGGCTGGCAGCCGTTCGACGCGGCCTACGTCTTCGAGCGCCGCTACGGCGACTGCAAGGCGCTCACGAACTACATGCAGGCGATGCTCGATGCCGTCGGCATCGAGGCCCACCCCGTGCTCATCGAGGCGGGCGAGGACGGCTCGGACCTCCGGGAGGACTTCCCCGACAACGCCTTCAACCACGTCATCCTGCGGGTGCCGCTCGCCGAGCCCGCCATGCGGATCCCGGCGCTGGTGGACGGCGCGGTGTGGCTGGAGTGCACGAGCCCGTACGCCGCCTTCGGTCACCTCGGCGCGTTCACCGAGGGCCGCCCCGGCCTGCTGGTGGATGGCGCCGCGAGCCGCATCATCCAGACGCCCGTCTCGGGGCCCGAGACCAACTGGACGCGCCGCGAGGCCACCGTCACGCTCGACGCCCGGGGCCGCGCCGAGGCGGACGTCCGCTGGCTGCTCCACGGCGAGGAGCGGACCGACGCCATCGTCGCGCTCGACCGCGCCACCGAGGCCGAGCGGGGCATCGTGCTACGCCGCGTGACGGGGCTGCCCAGTCTCGACGTGCTGGACCTCGACCTGGGCCGCCTCGCCGAGCGGCCGGACACGCTCGCGCTGGCGGCACGCCTCGACGTGGCCCACGCTGCGCGCCGCGCCGGGAGCCGCCTTCTGCTCAACCTCGTCCCCCTCTCACCCGCGGTCGCGGTGCCGACCGCGATGGACGAGCCGCGCACCCAGCCGGTCCGCCTCGGCACCGCCACCGCCGAGCGCGACTCGGTCCGCTTCCTCCTTCCCGAAGGGTACGCGGCCGACAACCTGCCCGAACCCGTCGAGTTGGAGAGCCCCGTCGGGCGCTACCGCCTCACGGCCTCCCCCGACGGCGACGCGCTGGTGGTCGTCCGCGAACTGGTGGTCGACGCGCCCAACCAGCCCGCCGAGGCCTACGATGCCATCCGCGACTTCTTCCAGTCGGTCGCCGAGGCGGACGGGGCGCGGGCGGTGGTGCGACGGAAGTAGGTCTAGACCGCGCGCGCTCTCGTCAGCCCTCTCCCAACTGACGGCTGCGCTCGGTGGCCATGGCGACGGTGTCGATGAACATCGACCGGAGGCCCTGCTTCTCCAGCTCGGCGACGGCCGTGATGGTGGTCCCGCCGGGCGTGGTCACCTGATCGCGCAGGATGGCCGGGTGCTCGCCGGTCTCGATGGCGAGGCGCGCGGCGCCGAGGACGGTCTGCATCGAGAGCCGCCGGGAGGTGGTCCGCGGGAGGCCCTGCTTGACGCCCGCGTCCGTGAGCGCCTCGATGACCATGAACACGTAGGCCGGGCCACTGCCCGAGAGACCCGTCACGGCGTCCATCAGGTGCTCGGGGACGACCTCCACCACGCGGCCGACGGCCAGGAAGATCTCCCGCGCCAGCGCCACGTGCGCCTCGGTAGCGTGCGCGCCCGGCGCGATGGCCGTCGCCCCCTCGTCCACCAGCGCGGGCGTGTTGGGCATCGCGCGGACCACCGGCAGGTCCTGCCCGAGCGCCTCCGCCAGCGAGGCCGTCGTGACGCCCGCGAGCGTCGAGAGCACCAGCGTACCGGGGGCGACGTGGTCGCGGATCTCGGCGAACAGGTCGGCGGCGTTCTGCGGCTTCACCGCCACCAGCACGACGGTCGCGCCGGTGACCGCGGCCGGGTTGTCGGTCGTGACGTGGATGCCGGGGGCCTTCTCGGCGAGCGCGGCGAGGGCGTCCTCCGAGCGGCGCGTCGCGCGGATGCGGTCGGCCGAGAGGTCGCCGCCGCGCAGGAGGCCGCCGATGAGGGCCCGGCCGATGTTGCCGGCCCCGAGGACGGCGAGGGTCTGGTCGAGAAGCATGGGAGTCGGTCTGGAGGACGCGCCAGACTAACCGGAACGGCCGCGGCGAAAGCCCTCCGGCGCGCTCTTCACCGAACCCACAGGGCACCGGCGGCGGGGCGCCCGGTGCGACCCGCCGCCGTGTCGCATCTTGTCGGTCCCTCCCGACCCCTGCACTCATGGCCCTCCACGCCGTCATCATGGCCGGTGGCATCGGCAGCCGGTTCTGGCCGCGCAGCCGCCGCTCGCACCCGAAGCAGTTCCTCGACGTGTTCGGCGACACGTCGCTGATCCAGAACACGTTCGCCCGGCTGCAACCGCTGGTCGCGTCCGAGAACGTGCTCGTGGTCACGAATGCGGACTACGTCGAGAAGACGCAGCAGCACCTCCCGGCCGTGCCGGCGGCGAACATCCTCGGCGAGCCCGTCGCCCGCAACACGGCGCCCTGCATCGCGCTCGCGGCGGCCAAGCTGCTCGCCGAGGACCCGGACGCGACCATGCTCGTGCTCCCGGCCGACCACCTGATCGCCAACGTCCAGCGCTTCCACACCGTCCTCCGCGTCGCCGTCGAGGCGGCACAGGGCGACGGCGACGGGCCGGCGCCGCTCGTCACCATCGGCATCCGCCCGACGCACCCGGAGACGGGCTACGGCTACATCCAGTTCGACGCCGACGGCGACCTCGACGGCGTCGCCGACGACGGCCCGGCGGACGCGCCGCGCGCCCACGAGGTGCTCACGTTCGCCGAGAAGCCGGACCTCCAGACCGCCGAACGCTTCCTCGACGCGGGCGACTTCCTCTGGAACTCGGGCATGTTCATCTGGCGAGCCGACGCCATCCTGGCCGCCTTCGAGCGCTACCTCCCGAAGGTCCACCGCCTCTTTGCCCCGCTCGCCGACGCCTTCGGCACCGACCGCGAGGCGGAGGCCATCGCGGAGGCCTACGAGCAGAGCCCCAAGATCTCGATCGACTACGGCATCATGGAGCAGTCCGACCGCGTGCTCGTCGTGCCGGGCTCGTTCGGCTGGAGCGACGTCGGCGACTGGCGCGCGGTCCACGAACTCTCGGCTCAGGACGACGCAGGCAACCGCTCCGAGGGCAACGTGATCCTCAAGGACACGTCCCGCAGCTTCGCCCGCAGCTCGGACGGCCGCCTGCTCGTGCTCGTCGGGATGCAGGACGCGCTGGTGGTCGACACCGGCGACGCGGTCCTCGTCTGCCACCGCGAGGAGGCGCAGAAGGTCAAGGACGTCGTCGACTTCCTCGACCTCCACGGTATGGCGGACTACCTGTGACGTGAGGAGCCCCGCCTCGGGGTCGCCGTCGGCCACCCGAGGCGGGTCTACTGGCCGATGGGCGAGCCCGGCGGAGGCGTCGGCGGGGTCACGTCGGCAGCCTCGTCGTGGTCGCGGTCCAGGAAGCGGGTGATGCGGCGCCCCAGCCAGCGCTCGAAGACGGCGTCCTCCCGCGGACCGTCGGGGTCGGCGCCTGCCATCTCGGTCAGCGCCGCCTCGGACGCGGCACGGACGGTCGGGGCGGCGTCGGCGTCGGCCGCGAGGGCCATCAGCGCGTCGACCCAGGCCGTGAGGACGGTCCGGCGGATCTCCTCGTGGTAGGCATCGGGGGCGGGCGTCATCCAGAGCATCCCGCCGGTCCGGTCGATGAGGTCCACGAAGCTTGGGAGCGTCGAGTCGAGGTCGTGCTGGTAGGCGAGGCGCGCGGCGCGGTCGGCGTCGAAGAGGTAGCCGAACGTGAGCCGGGCGGCCGTCTCGGCTGGTGCGACCGGGTCGAAGGTCAGGCCCGTCCGCCCGTCGAACAGCTCGCGCGTGGCGCCGAAGCCCGGCGGGCGCGGCGGGATCGCACGGGCGGCGGACGGGAGCGCCAGCGCCTCGGGCGTGACGGTCGCGAGCAGCGCGTCGATGGCCGCCAGTTGGGTCTCCCCATCGACAGGCGTCGGGGGCGCCTCGCCGTCACCGCGCGCCGTGTACCCGTAGGCCACGCCGCCGACGAGGTGCGCGGTCGCATCCACCTGGTAGCGGTGGCGGAGGTAGAGGGGAACGAGGACCTCCTCGGCCGTCGCGAGCGGCCGGCCGGTGCGGATCACGTCGTCGCCGAAGCGGTCGAGCGCGGCGCGGCGGACGGCCATCTCGTCGCGGAGCGCCCGCACGGCGTCGGCGCCGTTGTCCCAGAGGGCGCCCGTGGGCGAGGCCGCGCCGGTGGGCCGCGCGTCGGCGTCGGTGATGTAGCGCAGGCCGCGGTCGCGGTTCTCCGCCAGCACCCGGTCCGCCTCGGCGTCGTCGCGGACGTAGCCGTAGCGCACCGCCTGGATGTCCCACTCGCCCATGCCGACCGCATACGCGTCCGACACGTCGATGCGGCCGTCCGTCAGCGTCGCCAGCGGGGCCGGGTAGTCCATCACCGACGTGCGGCCCTGGGTGCTCCCGGCGAAGTTGTGCGCCAGCCCGATCGTGTGGCCGACCTCGTGGGCCGAGAGCTGCCGGAGGCGGGCCAGCGCGAGCGCCAGCATCGGGTCGTCCTCGGGCGCGAACCCGGCCGCGTCCGCGCCGACGTACGGCGCGAGCAGGCCCTCCGCGATCAGGTAGTCCTGGCGGACGCGGAGCGAGCCCAGCGACACGTGGCCCTTCAGGATCTCGCCCGTCCGCGGGTCGGTCACCGACGCGCCGTAGCTCCACCCGCGTGTCGCCCGGTGGACCCACTGGATCACGTTGACGCGCACGTCGAGGGGGTCGAGCGAGTCGGGCATCACCTCGACCCGGTAGGCGTCGCGCCAACCGGCCGCCTCGAACGCCTCGGCCCACCAGCGGGCGCCGTCCAGCAACGCGCTGCGGACGGGCTCCGGCGTCCCGGGATCGAGGTAGTAGACGATGGGCTCGACCGGGTCGCACATCCCGCTCGCGTCGGGCGGCGCCGCGCAGGTCAGGCGGTGGCGCGTGACCACGCGCTGCACCACGTCCTCGCCGATGGGCACGGCGTAGTCGGCGTAGGTGAACGGGAAGTAGCCCGAGGCGGGCGCGAAGGCGCGCGGCACGTACCCATCGTCGGGAAGCTGGACGAACGAGTGCCGCACGCGGACGGTCACGGCCTGCGGGTCGGCCGCCACGTCGCGGACGTAGCGGCCGGGCTGGCTGCTCGCGAACGTCAGCCGGGCCTCCAGCTCGGTGTTCTCCGGGAAGCCCTTCAGCATCTCCGGGACAGGGGCGCTGCGGCTCTTGTCGAGCGCGAACGTCCCCTGGCCGGTCTGCCGGAGTTGGTCCGCGACCCCATGCGCGTCGCGGACGACGAAGTCGGTGGCGTCGATCAGCACGCGCCCGTCACTGGCCGCGGCGACGTCGAAGCCCCAGACGACCGACGGCGCGAAGGCGTCGGCGACGGCGGTGCGCTCCGCCGCGTTGTCGGTCCCGGCGCGGAAGCGCAGGTTGGGCTGCACGAGCAGCACCTTCCGCCCGACCCGCTCGAACCGGACGACCCGCTCACCTCCTAACTGCCCACGGTCCAGCCCCACATCGTTCGACCCCAGCCCGGCCGCCAGCGCGACGCTGTAGAGCAGGTCGGTGTCGAGGGGAACGGAGAGCCAGATCGTGCCCTGGTCGGCGTCCCACCAGACCGGCACGAAGCCGCCTTGCCGCTCCAGCCCGGCCGTCTTGGCGTCGATGGCCGGCAGCCCCGACCTCGGCGAGTCACTCGGGGGGGCCACCGAGGCAGGCGCGGCGCACCCGGCGGCGACGAGGACGAGGGCGGCAGCGAGAAGGCGAGACATGGCGGGCGGCGGTGCGGTCCGCCCAATCTAGGCGGGCGGGTCCAGGCCGAGCACCGGGGGAAGCCGGTCCCGCAGCAGGCGGACGAGGGCCGGGTCCATGACCGCATAGTCGTCCGGAATGCCGAGCACGACGACCCGCGTGTCGGCCAGGAGCGGACCGAAAGCCCGTAGGAGACGGCGGCGATGCGAGGCCTCGAACGCGACCACCACGTCGGCCCACTCCACGAGGTCGGCGGAGACGCGCGCCTCGGCGTCGGGCGCGGTCCCGGCGGAGACGGCCTCCACGTCCGGCCAGTCCGCGACGACGGACTCGGCGGTGGGGCTGCGGAGCCGGTTGCGGCTGCAGACGAACAGGACGCGGAGCGGAGACGCCAAGGACTCGGAGAGCGGCAGGGGGACGCCCAACCTAGTCCGGCGCCCGCCCCTCGCGGGCCGCTCGGATCGGGTACGTTCCGGGCGCACCCTTCCCCCACCTGTGGACACCGGCTCCGTTCTCTCTACCATCGCCGCTGAGGTCCAGCCGCTCGTCGGGCAGGGCGCGGTGGCGAGCTACATCCCGCCCCTCGCCGCCATCGACCCGGCCCGGTTCGGGCTGGCCGTCCGCGCCACGGACGGCGCCGAGCACGCCGTCGGCGACGCGACGGAGCGGTTCTCGATCCAGAGCATCGCCAAGGTGCTGTCGCTGGCCGTGGCGATGGACCTCGAAGGCGACACCCTGTGGGCGCGCGTCGGGCGGGAGCCCTCCGGCACGGCGTTCAACTCGCTCGTCCAGCTGGAGGCGGACGGCGGCGTCCCCCGCAACCCGATGATCAACGCGGGCGCGCTGGTCGTGATGGACGCCGTGCTGGCGCACACCGGGCCGGACGCGACGCCGGTCCTCGACCTCGTCCGCGCAGCGACCGACGACGCGACGCTGACCGTGGACGGTGCGGTGGCGGAGGCGGAGATCGCGACGGCCCATCGCACGCGCGCCCTGGCGCACTACCTGAAGGCCTTCGGCACGCTCCGCGGCGACCCCGACACGGTCGTGGAGGCGTACTGCCGCCTGTGCGCGCTGTCGATGAGCTGCGTCGAGCTGTGCCGGGCATTCACCTTCCTGGCGACCGGCGGGCACGCGCCCTCCGGCCAGCAGGTCATCTCGACGCGTCAGGCGAAGCGGCTCAACGCCATCATGCTCACATGCGGCGTCTACGACGAGGCGGGCGACTTCGCGTACCGCGTCGGGCTACCCGCCAAGAGCGGGGTCGGCGGAGGGATCGTGGCCGTGATGCCCGGCGAGTTCGTCGCCGCGACGTGGTCGCCCGGCCTCGGCCCACGCGGCAACTCGGTCGCGGGCACGATGGCGCTGGAACTGCTCACGACCTACACCGGCCGTTCCGTCTTCTGAGCGCCGCGGTCAAGCGTCGGCGTACGCGCGGATCCAGTCGACCTCCAGCTGGAACGGTCCGTCGATGCCGTCGGCGATGTAGATGCCCAGCGTCTGGATGCCCGATCGGTCGAGCGGGTCGACGGACACCGGCTCGCCGTGCGCGGTCGTCTCCAGGTCGGCGAACGGGACCCGGACGGTGGCCCAGTCTTCGGTCGTCGGGAACGACGCCTGCCGGTTGACCTCGCGGCCTCGGTGCCGCGTCCCATCGTCGACGTCGAGGTCGAACGTGCGCCCTCCGCCGCGGACGCGGAGCTCGATCCCGTCGTACGCCGACAGGTCGGCCGCGCGCTCACCTCGGACCGACGTGAAGCCGCCCCCCTGCGTGACCACCTCGCCGGTGAACACCATCGTCCCCTCCTCGATCTGGACGAACCCCTGGGAGCGTCCGCCCATCACGCCGTCGTTCTCGATCTGCCAGCCCGGGGCGTCCGGGTCGTCGAAGTCGAAGAGGGTCAGGGAGGAGTCGGCAGACATGACAGGAGGGGACGGGGTGGGGGTCGTGCTGCAGGCCGCGAGGGCGAGCAGGAGAAGGAAGAGGGGCATGGGTTCTGAAACGGAGCCATTCACCCCGGAGGTCCGCGAGACCGTCAGGCACGCCCCGACGCGCGGGGCAGGCGGCCCCTCGTTTTCGAGCGGCGTTCGCGCCCGGCAGACCGCGCAGCGCCGATCTTGGCCGACTCCCTTCCGACCGCCCCATGGCCGACCTCGACACGATCGTCTCCCTCTCGAAGCGCCGCGGCTTCCTCTTTCCGTCGTCCGAGATCTACGGCGGGCTGGGCGCCGTCTACGACTACGGCCCGCTGGGCGTCGAGCTGAAGCGCAACGTGCGCGAGCGGTGGTGGAACGCGATGGTCCGCGACCACGAGAACGTGGTCGGCCTGGACGCGGCCATCCTGATGCACCCGACTGTCTGGAAGGCCTCCGGCCACGTGGACGCGTTCTCGGACCCGCTCATCGACGACCGCGCCTCGGGCCGCCGCTACCGCGCCGACCAGCTGATCGAGGGCGCCATCGCGAAGCTGGAGAAGAAGGGCCGCACCGACAACGCCGCCGAGCTGCAGGCCCGCTTCGTGGAGGCGCTCAACGCCGACAACGCCGCCGCCGCGCTCGGCCAGATCATCCAGGACGAGGAGATTAAGGCGCCCGACTCGGGCGCGTTCGACTGGACGGAGGTCCGCCAGTTCAACCTGATGTTCGAGACGGCCACGGGCGCCCTCGCCGAGGAGGCGTCCAAGCTGTACCTCCGCCCGGAGACGGCGCAGGGCATCTTCGTCCACTTCAAGGACGTCGCCGAGACGGCCCGACAGAGTGTCCCGTTCGGCATCGCCCAGATCGGCAAGGCGTTCCGCAACGAGATCGTCGCGCGCCAGTTCATCTTCCGGATGCGCGAGTTCGAGCAGATGGAGATGCAGTACTTCGTCGAGCCCGGCACCCAGATCGAGGCCTACGAGGCGTGGGCCGAGAAGCGGATGGCGTGGCACGTCGGCAACGGCATCCGCCCCGAGAAGCTGCGCTGGCACGACCACGAGAAGCTGGCCCACTACGCCGACGCGGCCAAGGACGTGCAGTACGAGTTCGGCTTCGGCTGGAACGAGATCGAGGGCATCCACTCCCGGACCGACTTCGACCTGCGCCGCCACCAGGAGTTCAGCGGCAAGAAGCTCGAGTACTTCGACCAGCCCTCCAACTCGCGCTACATCCCGTTCGTCGTCGAGACCTCGGTCGGCCTCGACCGCACGATCCTGATGGTCCTGTCCGACGCGTACCGCGACGAGGAGGTCACCAACGGCGACAAGACCGAGACGCGGACGGTCCTCAAGTTCCACCCGGCGCTGGCGCCGTTCACGGCGGCCGTCTTCCCGCTCGTCAAGAAGGACGGGATGCCGGAGGTGGCCCACGCCGTCGAGGCCGACCTGCGCAAGCAGTTCAACGTGACCTACGACGAGAAGGGGGCCGTCGGCCGCCGCTACCGCCGCCAGGACGAGATCGGGACGCCGTTCTGCGTCACCGTCGACGGCGACTCGGTGAGCGAGGGCACGGTAACGATCCGCGACCGCGACTCGATGGAGCAGGACCGCATCCCGGCCGAGAACGTGCGGCGCTACATCGAGGACAAGATCGAGGCCTGGACGCCGGGCGCGTAGCGGCCTCGGTGCGTCCGGAGGCGGACCGAGGGGGGGAGGGTGACACGACGCATGTCGTGCGTTTGCCTGACCTTGGGGACACACCCACCCCGCCTGCCATGCTCTGGTCCATCCTCTCCGTCGTCGCTGGCTACGTCACCTGGACGGTCGTCTTCCTGGGCGGCAGCGCCGGGCTCCGCGCCGCGTTCGGCCTCGACGCCGACGGCGCCACCTCGGACGTGGGCATCCTGCTGGCCTACCTCCTGCTGAGCGTCGTCGCCTCGCTGGCTGCCGGCGTGGCCACGGCGAAGCTCGCCCCCCGCCTCCCGATGCGGCACGTCTGGATCCTCGCCGCGCTGCTCCTCGCGACGGGCATCCCGGTCCAGATGACCTCCTGGGAACTCCTCCCGGCGTGGTACCACCTCATGTTTCTCGCCGCGCTCGTCCCGGTGACGGTGCTCGGCGGTCGCTGGCAGGCCGCACGCTCACGCGCGTGAGTCGGCGTCCCACGCCGCGACGGCCCGCCGCGCCCACTCGGCGTAGACGCGCGGGCCGGGGTGGAAGCCATCGGGGGCCATGACCTCGGCGACGGTGACCGCGCCCTCACGGAGCGGCCCGTCGTCGGACGCGCCCGTGGGGACGTACACGACGCCGGGCGCTGCGTCCGCCCAGGCCTTCAGGGCGGCGTCGAAGCGGTCGCGCTGGCGGGCGATGACGAACCGCATCGGCTGGGGGAGCGCCGGGAAACCGCCGACGGGCGCGAGACCGGACACGACGACGGTGGTCGCCGCGAAGCGCGTCTGGAGATCGGCCACGAGCGACCGGTAGCCGTCGAGCCACGCGCCGAGGTCGGCGCCCGCGATCACGTCATTGAGGCCGACCGACACGACCGCGAGGTCGACCGCCGTGGGCGGCTGCTTCGCGACGAAGGCGGCCGTCTTCGGGACCGTCGAGCCGAAACGTGCGAAGTGCGTCCACGTGACCGTGCGCGACGCCGCGAGGCGCGCGACGAGTTGGCCGAGGAGTGCGTCCTCCTGCCGGTCGGCGCCATACCCGGCCGCGGACGAGTCGCCGACGACGAGCAGGTGGAGCGGGGGGCCCTCGCCGCGCGGCCCGGGCGCGAGGGCGGCTGGAGCGTCCAGCCGCGGCATTCGGGCGAACATCCGCCTCCCCTGGACGAGGAGCATGGGAGCGAGGAGCGTGCGGAGGAGATCGGGCATGGCGCCTCTACTCCGCGCGGCCGCCCCGGCTCCATCCGCCTCGGCGCCGAGGTGGGTGAGGTCAGTCGGCGGGCAGCACGTACTCGGCCGGGACGAGGTCGGCCAGCCGCTCGAAGGCGAGGTGGCCCGAGACCGAGACGGCGAACGGGTCCTCGGGCGTGCCCTGCGGGTCGATCCGCGCCCGGCTCCCGTCCACGAACACCGACGACCGCTGGACCGGGTCCGGGCGGCGCCGGGGCTCGCGGAACCAGTCCGACCGGAGGTAGGCCGCCTCCTCGGGCTCGCCGGAGTACGTCACGTCCAGCCGTCCGCGGACGTGGAGCGTGGCCCAGCCGTCTGCGTCCACCTCGATCAGCCAGTCCGGGTTGGCGCGGACGACAGGCCACGCGCCGTACGTGTCCTCGCGGGCCAGGTCGAGCCCGAAGCCGTCGGCCTCGGTGGCGCCCGCCATGAGCGACTGGAGGAGGTGACGGAGCGAGCCCCGGAAGGCGCGGGCGCGGGCGGCGGCCCACCGCTCGGCCTCGGCGTCGGAGGCGGGCACGAGGGCCTCGAACCGCTCGTCGCCGTCGTAGCGGACGCTCGTCGCGCTGGCCTCGAAGGCGTGGAGGTCGTACGTCAGCCGGTACCCCAGCGCCCGGTTCTCGATGACGAGCGGCGCGCGGGCCTCCGCCATCAGCGAGCCCCAGCTCGTCCGGAAGTCGAGCACCTCGGGGTTGAGGATGCGCGTGGAGTCGGCGTTCTCGGACTCACCGATGAGGGTCCGGCGGAATCGCTCCAGGCGCTCGGCCCATCGGCCGTCACGACGCGCCTCGACGGCGACGGCGCCGAGGGCCTGTGTCGTCGGTGCCAGCGTGAGGACCACCGTGAGCGTATCGCCCGGACCCAGCCGAAGCTCGTGGACCTCGGGTGTGAAGCCCACCATCGACCCGACGAGGCGGACCGCGCCCGGCGGAATACCGGTGAGCCGGTACGCGCCGTCGGGCTGCGACGAGGTGCCCCGAGCGGTGCCGGAGAGGTAGACGCTCGCCCCTGGCAGCGGCGCCCCGTCGGCATCGCGGACCGTCCCCAGGAGGACGGCAGGTTGGGCGAGGGCCGGAACGGCCAGAAGGGCGAAGAGGACGAGCGCGCGCACGCGAGACAGTCTGCGACCGGAGCCCCGCGGCGTCAAGGCCCTCCGCCGGGTCCTGCGAGCGGGTCGACCTCGGCACTGGAGAGACCGAGGGCGGCGAGGACCGCCTGTGTGTCGGCCCCCAGGCGCGGGGGCGGCGTCAGGGCCCGCCCCTCCTCCGTCGCGACCGTGCGGACGGCCGCGTGGCCCGCGCCGTCGTCCACCACGAGACGGGCGGCTTCGGGCTGCACGAACACCTCCGGAACGGAACGGACGGCTCCCGCGGGGACGCCCCGCTCGGCCAGCGTCGCCAGGAGCGCGTCCCGCTCCTGTCCGGCGAGGGCCTCGGTGAGCACGGCGTCGAGTGCAGCCCGGTGGCGGACCCGGCCCGCGTTGGTGACGAACCGCGCGTCGGTAGCGAGGTCCTCCCGGCCGACGGCCTCGACCAGCGCCGCGAACTGGCGGTCCGTGCCGACGGCCAGCACGATGGCACCGGTCGCGGTCGGGTACGGGGTGCCGTAGGGCGCGATGTTCGGGTGCGCCGAGCCCATCCGCTGCGGCGCCACGCCCGCCGTCAGCCAGTTGGCAGCCTGGTTGGCGAGCGACGACACCGCCGCGCCGAGCAGCGACACGCGGACGGTCGCGCCCTCGCCGGTCCGCTCGCGTGCCAGCAACGCCACGAGCGCGGCCTCCTTGAGTTGGTGCGCCGCCAGCACGTCCACGAGGGCGACGGGCATCTTCGTGGGCGGGCCGTCCGCGGCGCCGTTGAGCGCCATGAACCCGGCCTCGGCCTGGATCACGGCGTCGTAGCCGGTGCGGAGGTCATCGGCGCCGTAGCCATCCACCTCGACCACGACGAGGCGCGGGTTGACCGCGCGGAGCGTGTCCGCATCGGCCCCGAGGCGGGCCGAGGCACCGGGGCGAAACGACGACACGACGAGGTCGGCCGTCGCCACCAACCGGTGCAGCGCGTCCCGGCCCGCCTCGGTGGTCAGGTCGAGGGTGACGGACTGCTTGCCCCAGTTGACGGCGCAGAAGTAGGCGGGCCGATCGTCTGCCGAGTCCTCGGTCGCGAGGTGCCAGCGCCGCGTCACGTCGCCCTGCGGCGCCTCCACCTTGACGACGCGCGCGCCGTGCTCAGCGAAGAACATCCCGACGCTCGGCCCCGCGAGGACGCTCGCCAGTTCGACGACGAGGAGATCAGAGAGAGGCATCAGAGTCGGTAGAGGCGTCGTGCGATACGCCCCTACCGATCCCCCGGGATCCGTGCCACCCTCGATCGGGACACTCTGGCGTCCCGGTCGGAGGTCACGCCGCTTGCCCGGCAGCCTCGTCCAACGCCTCGAACAGTTCGTCCGACAGCTCCAGTTCGGCGGCGGCCGTGTTTTCCTCCAGGTGCGCCACGCTGGACGTGCCCGGGATGGGCAGCATCACCGGCGACCGCTTGAGGAGCCACGCCAGCGCAACCTGGCTGTGCGACGCGCCGAGCTGCTGGGCAGCCTCCTCCAGGATGTCGCTGTCGGACAGCTTCCCGGCGTTGAGCGGGTACCACGGGATGAAGCCGATGCCCTCGGCCTCGCAGAAGTCGAGCACGTCCTCGGACTTGCGCGTCCCGAGGTTGTACTCGTTCTGGACCGTGGCGACCGTCAGCCCGGCGTCCTGCGCGGCCTTGATCTCGTCCACGGAGACCTCGGAGAGGCCGACGAGGCGAACCCAGCCCTCGTCCTGGAACTCCTTGAGGACCGCGAACTGGTCGGCCCGGTCCACCTCGGGGTCGATGCGGTGAAGCTGATACAGGTCGATCGTGTCGACGCCCAGACGGCGCATCGACATCTGGACGGCCTGGCGGAGGTAGTCGGGCTTGCCGAGAAGGCGCCAATCGCCGGGGCCCGTGCGGAGCAGGCCGCCCTTGGTCGCGATCACGGTGTCGCCGTACGGGTGCAGCGCCTCGCGGATCAGGTCCTCCGACACGAACGGCCCGTAGCTGTCGGCCGTGTCGATGAAGTCGATGCCCAGCTCGACGGCGCGCTGGAGGACGCGGATCGACGCGTCGTGACTCTCGGGCGGGCCCCAGATGCCGTCGCCGGTGATGCGCATGGCCCCGTAGCCGAGGCGGCGGACGGTGAGCCCGTCGCCGAGGTCGAAGGTGCCGGAGGCGTGGGCGGGCGTGTCGGAGGTGGCGATGTACGGCATGGATCGGAGAGGAAAAGAGAGAGGGACCGATTGGATCGACGCCCGGTGGCTCCCGTTCCGCGAAAATGCCGCCCAGCGCTCAGCCCACCAGGTGCCCGCGGAGCGACGCGAGGACGCCCGGCGTGTGGCGGAGCCGGCTCCCGTACCACGAGAACGCCTCGCCGTCGGCCAGCACGATGCGGGCCCCGGGGGCGAGCGCCTGCACCTCGGCGATGTGCGCGGCGGAGAACGGGTATGGCTCGGAGGAGAGCAACACCACGTCCGGAGCGAGGGCGCGGATCTCGTCGTCGGAGAGCGCCGGGTAGCGGGCGCGGTCGGCGGCGACGTTGGCGAGCCCGGCGCGGTCCATCACGTCCGACACGAACGAGTCGCCGCCGACGGTCATCCAGGGGTCGCGCCAGATGAGGTAGAGCGTGCGGAGGGGCTCCGCCTCGGCGCCGAGGTGGGCGAACCCGCCCGCGATCTCGGTCGCCAACGCCTCCGCCTCGGGCACCCGGCCGACCAGCCGACCGACGCCCCGGATCATGGCGAGGGCGCCGTCCACGTCGGCCACGTCGGTGACGTAGACCGGCACGCCTTCGGCGGCGACGGCCTCGATCTCCTCGCGCGGGTTCTCCTCCTTGTTGGCGATCACGAGGTCCGGCGCCAGCCCCACCAGCCGCGGCACGTTGACCGTCTTCGTCCCCCCGACGATCGTCTTGGCCGCCTTCCAGCCGTCGGGATGGACGCAGAAGCGCGTCAGGCCGACCACCTCGGCGTCGAGCCCGAGGTCGGCGAGGAGTTCGGTCTGGGAGGGCACGAGGGAGACGATCCGCCGGGGCGGCGCGTCCAGGCGGACGGAGCGCCCGAGGGCATCCGGGGCGTCGAAGAACGGCATGGGCGTGGTGGTGGGGCCTCCCTGCCACTCCGCGCCTCGGCCTCGGGTTGCGCCTTCGCCCGATTCACAAGCGATCACCGCGGCTCACGCGCCCAGTGCGGCGGTCAGCTTGCCCACCAGGCCATCGAAGGAACCGTTCGACATCACGAGGGCGAGATCGTCGTCGCGGAGGTCCGCCAGCAGGTCCGGCAGCAGCGCCTCCGCCGACGGGTAGGCCGAGGCCGGGGTGCCCGCCTCGGTGATGGACCGGGCGACCCGGTCGGCGTCCAGGAAGTCGGCCGGGTCGTCGTTGTGGCGGAGGGGCGGCGTGGACAGGAAGACGGCATCGGCGGCGGTGAGCGCCTCGGCGTAGGGCGCCTCGAAGGCCGCGCGGCGACTGGAGTTGGAGCGCGGCTCGAAGACGGCCACCACGCGACGCCCCGGCCAGCGCTCCCGCACACCCCGGATGGTGGCGTCCACGGCCGTCGGGTGGTGCGCGAAGTCATCCACGACCAGCACACGGCCGTCGTGAACGACCTCCTGGCGCCGCTTCATCCCGCGGAACGTAGCCAGTCCGGAGGCGACCTGGGCGGGCGTGGCCCCGGCATCGAGCGCGACGGCGGCGACGGCCAGCGCGTTGAGCGCGTTGTAGCGCCCGCCCATCGGCAGCCGCACGTCGGCGACGGCCTCGCCGTGGACGACCAGCGCGAACGTCTGCCCGCCTGGCACCGGCGTCAGGTCACGCGCGGCGACGTCGAACGAGAGGCCGTCCGGCTCCTTCCCCTCCTGGCCGTAGAGGCGGACGCGCGCCCACGTCCGCTTCGCCAGCTTGCGGACCTCCGCGTCCTCGCCGTTGAGGACCAGCAGGCCGTCCGGCGGGGGCAGCGCGGCGAAGGCGTGGAAGGCGCGCTTGTACTCCGCCCAGTCAGCGTAGATGTCGGCGTGGTCGAACTCCAGGCTGGTCACGATCGCCCGATGCGGGCGATACAGGATCATCTTGGGCCGCTTGTCGAAGTAGGCCGCGTCGTACTCGTCGCCCTCGACGCAGAACACCGGCCCGGTACCCGTCCCCGCGGTCCGCTCCTCGCCCACGATCACGCCGCCGACGAGGAAGCCGGGGTCGAGGTCGGCCTCGCGGAGGACGTGCGTGAGCAGTCCCGTGGTCGTCGTCTTGCCGTGCGTGCCCGCGACGACGGCAGGCTGGCGGCGGCTCAGGAACAGGTGCGCGAGGGCCTCCGGCAGCGACGCCTGCGTCAGCCCGCGCTCGCGCGCCACGGCGGCCTCCGGGTGGGTCGGGACGCACGCGTTGCCCACGACGACCAGGTCGGGCGCGGGGTCGAGGTGGGCGGGGTCGTAGCCCTCGTGGATCGGGATGCCGGCCGCCGCGAGTCGGGTCGACATGGGCGGGTAGGCCGCCTCGTCGCTGCCGCGGACGGTGTAGCCCGCCTCGGCGAGCAGTTCGGCGAGAGCGCCCATGCCCTTGCCGCAGATCCCGATCAGGTACACGTCCCGGATGGCCTCCGGCGGAGGCAGCGGAGGACGGTCGAACACGCGGAGGTCCGCGTCGGCGAAGTCTTCGAGTCGGCGCATGGCGGATGCTACCGCCGTTGTCCCCGCAGCGTCCACGCGGAAACGATGGACGCGGCGCGCTACCGCGCGTGGAGCCGAGCCACGCGCCGCTCCCGATAGGACGATATCGTCCGCAGCATCTCGTTCGCCTTCGCCAGCCGCTGCCGGTCGGCGAACATGTACACCGACACGCCCTCCCGTATCACCGTCACCAACCCGGACTTCACCAGGCGGTAGTAGAAGCGCGGGATCAGGAGACCCGGAACGAGCAGGACTGCGAACACGAACATCGCGAACAGCGGCTCGAACACGAAGAAGGGCGAGGCGACAGAGAGCGCGAGCAGCACGTACAGTCCGAACACGACGTAGAGCATCCAGATCGCCGGCTGGTGGACGACCGTGCTGTTGATCTCGTCCAGGTACCCGTCCTGGTAGAGCAACTCGCCGAAGGAACCGGACCGGATGGTCGCGACGCGCCGGTCGGTGACGCACCCGAAGCTGTCTGTGGCGAACAGGAAGCCCATCTTCCCCAGGTAGGCCGCCGTGAGAACCTGCTCGTCCTCGTCGACGAACTGACGGAACATGGTTTCGAGCGCCGCCTCCTCACCCCGACGGGCACGGCTCAGGAGCGACCCGGAGACCGACGGGCCACTGCTGGCGCCGGGCACGGCCGGACGCGGAGACTCATAGGACGGCGACGGACCGGGGGACGGGCCAGGCCGCGGCGGCGGGACGACGGGCGGCGGGGTCGCATCGGCCGCCTCAGGCCGCGACCGGAGCACCGTGTCGTCGGTGTCGGCCGGAGCCCATCGCTCGGGCGGCGGCGGAGCTGCTCCTGGAGACGTCCAGAGGGCGTCCGCGGCACGCGACGCGCTGGACGGCACGGCGGGAGCCTGCTTCTGTCCGCAGTGAGGGCAGAACGCGGCGTCCGGCCGGAGGGCCCCGTGGCAGGTCGTACAAGTCATGGATGCGTGGGACTCAGGGTTACCAGCGGAGCGCCCCGTCGGACGCCCAGCCCGAGATGGTCCGCCCGCTGGTCTGCGCGTTGACGAAGCACCAGCGCCCCGTGATGGTGCGCCCGCCGAGGCTCCAGCCGTACGGGAGGCAGCGCAACACCATCAGCGACGTGCCGGGCGTCAGGCGGGTCAGCAGTTCCCCACCCACGTAAGGCCGCGCGCGGAGGTTGATCGAGGTCACCTCCGACCCGTCGATGTAGGCGGGGCGGCCGACCACATCGGCGGCCGCGAAGGCATCCTCCAGCCCGCTCGACGTGTCCTGCGAGACGCCCCCGACGTCGAGGAACTCGTCGAGCGCCCAGCCCTGGATGCCGCCGTACTCCACCTGGCACCAGCGCCGACCGGGCGTGCCGCTCTCGCACCGCTGGGTCATGACCACGTCGTTGGGCAGCATCTTGCCGAGCACGTCGTACTGCCGGCCCGGTCCGGCCCGCAGCAGCAGCCCGTCGCCGCTGGTGACGACGCGCGTGGGGCCGTACGAGGCGGCGCTGGGACGCGGCGGCGGGGGCGGCGCGGTGCCCACCACCTGCAGATCCCGGCCGGGAATCGAGGGCACCTCCACCTCGGTCGGCGGAGAGTCAACGACGTCGCCGTCTCCCATCACACCGCCAGCGCCTCCCTGTGTCTCGCGGTAGGCCTCTGGCGGGTCGCCGAAGGCCTCGCCCGCCGGATCCACTGTCACCACCACCGGTGCCCGCTCGGACCGGAGGTAGAGCATCACGACGGCCGCGGCCAGCACCACCACCACGCCACCCAACACACCGAGCACGAGGCCCATCGAGAGCGAGGCCGCAGCACGCGACGGGGCAACGGCAGGGGCAGGATCCCGCACGAGGCGCGTCCCGTCGCGGATGCAGTACGTGGTCTCGGCGTCGTAGGTCGCGTGACAGGTGGGACAGCGGGCAGACATGGCGATTTCGTGAACGAAGCCTCAACATAGGCCGTCACCTCCAAACACGCGCACACCCGTAGGCAAAAACACGTCTCCGCAGACCGTGTCCGATTCGCTACCCGTCCGGTGGGTCGAAGAACGACCGGATGCGGCCCAGAAGGCCCGGCCGCCGGTCGAACGTGTGGGGCGGCACTTCGACGAAGCGCCTCGGCACAACGGGCAAAGGGGACGCCTCGGCGACCGGCTCCCCCAGCAGGCGGCGGACCGTCGTGACGAGCACGTCGATGTGGGCTTCGAGCGGCGGCGTGAGCGCGTCCAGCCAGTGCGGCGCCGAGAGGAACAGCTCCATTCCCGCCGTCGGACGCACGTCCTCGATGCGGAAAGGCAGCACGACGAGCCCGTTGTGGACCGCGCGCTCGACCTCCTGCATGACCTGCCGGGAGCGGTCGGCGTGGGACGAGAACACGACCACCATCACGCGACACCCTCGGATGGCTTCGACGATCGACGCCGCCCAGTGGGCGCCCCCGAGCGCATCGCGCGGCGCGATCCAGCAGCGGACCCCGGCCTTCTCCAGGTGCCCGCACACCGCGTCCGCCGTCGGCTTGTCGACGGAGGAGTAGGAGATGAACACGTCGTGCGCCATGCCGGACTGAAGCGGACGTGACGCAAGGTAGGACCGGGGCTACCCGACCGGCGGCGGCTCCCCTCCGGTGATCCCGCTCCGGACGACGGCCTCCTTCTCGCGGACGGCCTGCTCCACCTCGGCGAGCGTCGCGTCCGGGTCGCCCGGGGCGACGAGCCCGAGGCGGGTCGCGCGCTCCGCCCAGCGCTCGCGGGCGGCCACCTGCATGTCGTGCTCGTGGTCCACCTCGTCGACGATCTCCAGCCCGAGGAGCGTTTCCACGACGTCCTCCACCGAGACCACGCCCGCCGTCCCGCCGTACTCGCCGACGACCAGCGCGAGATGCTCGCGGCGGTCGAGGAGGCGCTCGAAGAGGGTCGGCAGCGCGAGCGAGTCGGGGACGGTCAGGATCTCGCGGGCGACGCTCGACGCCGGCTTCTCCTCTCCCCCCTCGGCCACCGCCGCCAGCACGTCGTCGCGGAGGACGTAGCCCGTGATGTGGTCGCGGTCGCCGTGGTAGACCGGCAGGCGCGAGAACGGCGTCCCGTCGCGGGCGATGGTGCCGAGCGGCGTCTCCTCGGAGTACGCCACGACGACCGTCCGCGGCGTCATCACGTCCTTGGCGGCCAGCTGTCGGAAGCGGAAGAGGCTCTGGAGGATGCGGCCCTCGGCCTCGTCGAAGACCCCCTCCTCGGTGCCGATCTGGGCGAGCGCGGCCAGCTCCTCGCGGCTCACGGCGCCCTCCTTCTCACCATGGGAGAGGCCCTTCGCGATCACCTGCGAGAGCCAGATCAGGCCGGTCAGCTGGAGCGCGGTGATGATGGGCGGCAGGACGCGGGCCACGACCGGCGCCAGCCCGCGCCAGTAGACGGCGCCGAGCGTCTTAGGGATGATCTCGGACAGGATCAGAATGCCGAGCGTGAGGACGGCCGAGAAGACGGTCACGGCCGACACGATCCACAGGTCCTGGCCCGCCCAGATGGCGGCAGCCTGCGCGCCCGCGCCCGTCGCGCCGACGGTGTGGGCGATGGTGTTGAGCGTCAGGATGGCCGCGAGCGGCTTGTCGATGTCGGCCTTGAGAGCCTTGAGGCGGGCCGCCGTCGCAGGCGCCTCGGCCTCCTTGACGCCGATGTAGGCGGGCGAGACGCTCAGGAGCACGGCCTCCATCACGGAGCACAGGAAGCTGACGCCGATCGCCAGCACGACGAACACGATGAGCAGCGTGAGGGAGCCGGAGCCCGCAGCGGCGGTGCCGCCGGGGACGAGAAGGAGCAGGGAGAGGGGCATGGGGGGTGGGAAACCTCCTCCCTGTACTCCGCCCGCCGCCCGCCGGGTCCGCCCGCCTCGGACGCCCCGCGGAGACACCGGCGACAGGCCACCCTGGCGAACGGCTCGTCGGCCCCGTCCACTTCGGCGCCGAGGCGGGGCTACCCGATCCGGGCGCGGAGCGTCTCCGCGTCCGCGGCGAGCGCCTGGAGGCGGTCGTTGGCCGGGTCGCCGTCGGCGAGGGCGCGGAAGATCCGGGCCGCCTCGGCGGCATGGCGGCGGGCCTCGGCAGGGCGCCCGGCGTCTGGCCCGTCCGGGTCGCCGTAGAGGCGGGCCAGGTTGAGGTGCCCGAAGGCGAGCGTCTGCTGGGCGTTTACGCTCTCCACGTCGGCATCGGCGAGGCGCCGGTAGACCGCGAAGGCCGTCTGGAGCGACCGCTCGGCCTCTGCGAACCGGCCACGCTCGATGGCGAGCAACCCGAGCGCCTCGTGGCCGACGCCCTCGTCGCGGATCGCGTCCGCGTTGGCGTCCGGGCGCGCAGCGATCTGCTGGCGGAGGGCGAGCGAGCGCGTCAGCGGGGCGACGGCGCGGTCCAGGTCGCCCTGCGACCGGTACAGGTTTCCCTCGCGCTCGTAGGTGATGCCGTCCAGGCGGAGGGCATAGAGCGAGCGCTCGGCCTCGGGGATGGCTTCGAGGAACGCGCGGGCGCGGGTATAGTGGGCCAGCGCGGAGTCGGGGCGTCCGGCGTTGGGGAAGTACGGGTGGCCCGAGTAGTCGCCGATGTTGATGTGCGCGGAGGCGAGGTCGACGCGGTAGTCGGCGGCGTCGGGCGCCAGACGGACGGCGCGGCGATAGGCGGTGAGCGCCCGCCCGAGGTCCGCCAACGCCGAGTCGGGCGTGGCGGTGGAGGCGGCGATGACGCCGAGGCCCTTCCACAACTGCCCCTCGGTGTGGGCCGCCGCGGCGGCGAGCGAGTCGGGCAGGCCCCTCGGGAGGCGGCCGAGCAGGGCCAGGCCCTGTCGGTAGCGGACTTGCGCGTCGGCGGTCCGCCCGAGGTTGTCGCCCACCGGGCGCCCCTCCACATTGCCGACGCGGAGGTAGGCGCCTGCGAGGTCGATCTGGAGCGCTGGGTCGTCGCCGGAGAGGGCCGAAAGCCGGTCGAGGTAATCGCGCGCCTGATCCACCAGAAGGGCCCGTGCAGGCGTGGCGCCGGGCAGCCCCGCTACGGCATCGTGGATGTCGTAGATCATGGCCCGCGCCGCCTCCCGCGCGATGTCGAAGCGCGCCTCTGCCCGGTCGCGCTCGGTCTGGAGCCGCAGCAGGTAGCCGCCCGTCACCGTCGCCAGCAGCACGGTCGCGGCGGCGGCCACCCCGACGACGGTCCGATTCCGGTGGACGAACCGGCCGAGGCGGTAGCGCCGCGTCGGCGGGCGGGCGGTGACGGGCTCGCCCGCGAGGTGGCGGCGGAGGTCGTCGGCGAGGGCGCTGGCGGTGGCGTAGCGCTGTCCCGGCTCGGACGCCATCGCCTTGAGCACGATCGTGTCGAGGTCGCCGCGGAGCCGACGCGCACGCTCGGGCTCGGGCACGACGGCGCTGGGGCGCGCGGGCCGAGTCATCAGCGTCCGCTCCAGTTGAGTCGGCGAGGCGCCGTCGACGATGTACGGCCGCTGCCCGGCGAGCACCTCGTAGAGCACCACGCCGAGCGCGTACACGTCGGTGGCCGTCGTAACGGCCTCCCCACGAACCTGCTCGGGCGCCGCGTAGGCGGGCGTGAGCGGACCGGGGCCTGTGCGCGTGTGCGCCGCCTCGGGCGCGTCGAGCAGCTTGGCGATGCCGAAGTCGAGGACCATCGCCCGTGGGGGACCGCCTTCCTCCGTCACGAGCAGGTTCGATGGCTTCAGGTCACGGTGGACGACGAGGTTCTGGTGCGCGAACGCGACCGCGTCGCAGACCTGGACGAAGACCTCCAGCCGCGCATCGACGGTCGCGTCCCGGGCCCACAGGGTGACCGGCGCCCCGCGGATCCACTCCATCGCCAGGAACGGGCGGCCCGCGGCGTCGACCCCAGCGTCGTAGAGGCGGCCGATGCCGGGGTGCTCCAGGCGGGCCAGCACGTCGCGCTCGGCGAGGAAGCGTCGGAGCACCGTGGCCCCGGGGACGCCGGGGCGGAGCATCTTCAGCGCCACCTCGCGCTCGTAGGTCCCGTCAGCCCGGTGGGCGCGGTAGACGGCCCCCATGCCGCCCTCGCCGAGGAGGGCGTCGATTCGCCACGGCCCCACCTCCTCCCCCACGAGCGCGCCGGCCTCGGGCACGCGGCCGAGGGTGGGCGGCGTCAGCGCGTCGCCTGCGGTCGCGTGAGCCGCCAGCAGCGACTCGACTTCGGCCCGGAGGCGGGAATCGTCGCAGGCGGCGTCCAGGAAGGCCCCGGCGTCGGGGCACTCCAGGGCGTCAGAGAAGAGCGCGGCGGCGCGGCGGTGAAAGGTCGGCCCCTGGTTCATGGAGGGCGGTAAGGGCGGGAGAGGCAGAGGCGAACCGTGTGCAGAGGTCGGATCCGGGACGGTAGAATTGAGCCTGAAGCTCCCTGTGATATACTCTTCAACCATCCGGCTCCGCTTCCGCGTCGCCCCCTCCCCCGCCCTGTTCCTCTCCTGATCTCATGGACACGCTCCTCGATCTGATCGCTGCTCTGTTCGGTCTCGACTCGGTCACGGTCAACAAAGCGAAGATGGCGGACAAGGCATAGGCTAGTCCGAACCCCGCGCCGGCTCGTCGAGCGAGGCTCGCGTTTCGGTCACCCGGTCCAGCACCGGGTGGTCAGGACCGAAGCCGGCACGGAACAGGCGCTCCGCGTCGTCCAGGGCGCGCTCGGCCTCGGCCCGTCGCCCGAGGTCGCGGAGCGCCTTGGCGACGTTGTTGAGCGGGAAGCCGATGTTCGGGTGGTCGGCGCCGAGCGCCGTGCGGTAGATCGCGATGGACTCCTCAAGGAGCGGGAGGGCCTCCGCGGGGCGCCCGAGCGCCGTGAGCGAGGCGCCGAGGTTGTTGAGCCCGAAGCCCGTGCTGGGGTGCTCATCCCCGAGCGAGGAACGGAAAAGCGCCACCGCCTCCGTCTGGACCTCGGCCGCCTCCGCGTACCGGTCGGCCTCGGCGTAGGCTGCGCCGAGGTTGGCGAGCGTATTCGCCAGCCCGCTCTCGTCCGCTGCGTGGTAGCGGCGGTAGAGCCCCGCTTGCCGCTCCAGGAGCGCCGTCGACTCGTCGAGGTCCGAGTCGAACAGTGCGACGGCGAGGTTGCCGAGGGTGAGCACGATCTGGAGCGCGTTCGGCTCAAACAGCGACTCCTCGATGGCGAGCACCTGCCGGTGGGCCGCGATCGACCCGGCCCCGTCGCCCGTCAGGTAGCGGAGCGTCCCGATCTCGGCGAGCGTGGTAGCCACCGCCTCGCTCCGGTCGCCGCGGCGGTCCCGGAGGGTGGCCAGGGAGCGCGACAGGAGCGAGTCTGCGAGGTCGTACTCGGCCCGTTCGCGGAGGGCGACGGCCAAGTCTCGCTGCGCTGTCGCGGTCGCGACAGATGTGGGGCCGTCGAGGCGCTCGCGCAGGAGGAGGGCCTGGCGGTACTGACCCTCGGCCTCCACGAACAGGCCGAGGCCGTGGTAGGTCTGTCCGAGCCGGGCGTGCGCGTCGGCCCGGACGCCCGGCTGGTCGCGCAGGGTGCTGTCGAGAGTGGCCGCCGCACGGTCGAGGAGGTCTGCCACGCGCACGTCACGCCCATCGGCGTCGGGGTCGACGGCACCGAGCATCCCGAGGAGGAACTCCTGGACCGCCTGGGCCTTGGCCGTCTCCGCCCGCGCCTCGGCGGCCTGCCACAGCGCCACGCCCAGCCCGCCGACGAGGGCGACCAGCACCAGCGCGGCAGCGACGACGGCCGGCCGGTGGCGGCGGACGAACAGGCGGGCGCGGTAGCCTGCAGAATCCGGACGGGCCTGCACGGGGAGGCCGTCGAGCGCCCGCCGGAGGTCGTCGGCGAGGGCGTCGGCGGTGAGGTAGCGGCGGCCGGGCTCTTTGGCGAGCGCCTTCATCACCACCGTGTCGAGATCGCCGCGGAGGCGTCGCGGGTCCACGACGGTGACGCCAGAGGCGCTCGGCCTCGTCGGGACCGTCTCGGCGACCACGCGTGCCGACGCACTCGGCGGCATCCCGGCCACGTCGTACGGGCGCTGACCGGTGAGCAGTTCGTAGAGCACCACGCCGAGCGCGTACACGTCGGTGGCCGTCGTGACGGGCTGGCCGAGGACCTGCTCGGGCGCGGCGTACTGGGGCGTGAGCGGCCCCCCACCGGTCCGTGTGATCCCTTCGTCGGCGTCGTCTTCGAGCAGCTTGGCGATGCCGAAGTCGAGCAGCTTGACGCGGGCCTCTCCGCGCTCGTCCTCCGTGACGAGCACGTGCGCGGGTTTCAGGTCGCGGTGGACGACGAGGTGGTGATGGGCGTGGGCGACCGCGTCGCATGCCTGGAGGAAGAGACGGATGCGGGCGTCGAGGCCGAGGCCGCGCGCCCCGGCATAGGTCGTGATCGGCTCCCCATCGGCGCGCTCCATGGCGAGGTACGGGATGCCCTCGGCGTCGAGCCCCCCGTCGAGAAGGCGGGCGACGCCAGGGTGATCGAGGCCCGCCAGCACCGTCCGCTCGCGCAGGAAGCGCGCGTGGAAGTCCGGACCGACGCCCGGGCGCACCCGCTTCAGCGCCGCGGCCTGCTCGAACCCGCCCGCGACGCGCGCCGCCGCGTAGACGACCCCCATCCCACCCACCCCCAGCACGCCGTCGAGGCGCCACGGCCCGACGGTCCGCCCGACCAAGTCCTCGGGCGACGCCAGGTGGGGTCGTTCCAGCGGTGCGAGCACGCCCGCCTCGGCACCGTCGTGGACGGCCAGCAGCGAGCGGACCTCTGCGACCACCTCCGGGTCGATCCCCGAGTCGTTCAGGAGCGCCTCCCGCTCAGGGGCGGCGAGATCGAGTGCGTCCGCGAAGAGGTCCGCGGCGCGGCGGTGGAGGAGGGTGTCCAGCGGCACGGCGAGAGGGGGGTCGGCCGGAGAAGCGAGATCGGCGCCCGATCGGGCTCACCCCTACGCCGATGCGCCCTCATCTTCGGCGCGTTGCATCTCGCGCACGAGCCACGCGCGAGCGGCGGACCAGTCGCGCTTGACGGTGGCGGGCGAGAGGTCCAGCACCTCGGCCGTCTCGGGGACCGTCAGCCCGACGAAGTAGCGGAGGTCCACGATCTGGGCCTGCCGCTCGTCGAGGAGTGCGAGTCGGTCGAGCGCCTCGTCGAGGGCGAGCGCCTCGTCGGCGCGGGCCGGGCTGGCGAGCGCGACGTCGTCCAGCGACACGTCGGGGGTGCCGCCGCCGCGCTTGTCCGCCTTGCGCGCCCGCGCGGCATCGATGAGGACCTGCCGGATGGCCCGCGCGGCGACGCGGAAGAAGTGGATGCGATCGGCGTAGGTGCCGTCGTGGTGGGCCAGCTTCTCGTAGGCCTCGTGGACGACGGCCGTCGTGTTGAGCGTCGCCGAGGCGCCGTTCCGGTAGCGCTGGCTCCGGGCGAGACGCCGGAGTTCGTCGTAGACGAGCGGCAGCACCTGGCCGAGCGCACGCTGGTCGCCGTCGCGGGCGAGCGCCAGGAGCTGGGTGACGTCGTCGGGCACAGAGAGACGAGGGCGAACGAGCGGGTACGTTACGGACGCGCGGCGGACGGGGCTCCGGGGGGCTCTGGTAACTTTCTAGAGACGGCGTGACACGTCGCAGCGGGAAATCTCGTATGGGTGAGTGGGACGGCACGTGAGGATCTGCGGCTTCGGCCGCCAGCCCTCCGTTCTCTCTCCCGAGAGACCGCGCTGGGACCTGCCCGCCTGTGGTGGGACGGGCAGGTGCCCAGCTCGGGCGGGCCGAGGCGGCTCCCCCGGTGGTCGGCGTGGCAACGGGCATGCCCCCATAAAGGCGGTACGGGAGGAGGGCGATACCTGGCCTGTGATCCTCTCCCTGTTTCGCCTCCAGGTTCTGGCCTTCCGCCGCGCCCCCTACCTCGGAGGGCGGATCGCCCTCGCGACGGTCAAGGGCATCGGGGTGGCGTACGCCTTCGTCTGCGCGACCATCCTCGGCGTGGTGCTGCCGGATCTTCTCGGCGTCGTCGCACCGACGCTGGACGCCGTGGCGGTGGTCCAGCGAGCGATGCTACCGGCGCTGGCCGCCGTAGCCGTCGGTCGGCAGGTCTTCCAGGACGTGCCGACACGCGGGGCGACCGCCTTCCTGACGCTGCCCGTGTCCCGGCGGCGCATCGCGTGGGGCGTGCTGGTGCGCTCGGCGCCGTCGCCGTTCAACCTCGTCCCGCTGGCGTTCGCGGTGCCCTTCGCCGTCCGCGCGGTCCGCGCAGAGGCCGGAGTCGGGGGCGCCTGGGCCTTCGCGCTGGCGGTGCTCGCCGTGGTGGTCGTGTCGCACGCGCTGCTGGTGGTCTGGAAGACGCGCCTCGGCGCGGCGCCCGTGCAGACGGTCGGGCTGGTGGTCGGCGTCGTCGCGGCGCTGGCCGCGGGCGACTGGGTGACCGGCGGGCTCCTGGCGCACGTCCAGGACGGCGGCCTCGGTGCACTCACGGGCCTGGGCGCGCTGGCCGGGGCGACGCTCCTGATCGCATACCGAGCCCTGGTCGCCGCGCTGTACCTCGACAGCGAGGGCACCCGCCGGACGCGGTCCCGCGGTGCCCGGCTCGGCTTCGCGCAGGGCGGCGTGCGCGCGTTCATGGAACTGGACCGGCGCCTCGCGACCCGAATGACGTTCCCGCGCGGCGTCCTCTCCAACGCGGCCGTGGTGAGCGTCGCGATGACCGTCGGCGCTCTGCTGTTCGTGGACGGACGGACGGTGGACTTCGTGCTGCTGTTCTCGACCGGCACCGTGGCCGGGTCGTTCGGTCAGTACGCCGTTCCGTTCGCGAGCGGCTTCTACGACCGCCTGCTGACGCTCCCTGGCGGCATGGACGCCTTCATTCGGGCCAAGGTGGCCGGGCTGGCCGCAGGCACGCTGATGCTGGGGGCCATCCAGCTGGTCATCGTGCTGGTGCTGGCGCCCGCCTCGGCGTGGCTGGTGGGCGTGTCGGTGGTATTCAGCCTGGGCGTCCTCGCTCCCGCATCGCTGGTCGGCTCGACGCTCGGCCCCAAGCCGATCGACGTGGCGGACCGGTTGCTGTTCACCTACACCCAGTCGTTCGGAGCGCAGGCGCTGGTCGCCGCCACGGCGGTCGTCGCCGGGGCCGCTCTCGGGCTCGGAGGTCCGCGGTGGGGCGGCGCCATCGCGGCGGGCCTCGGCCTCGTCGGCATCGCGACGGCGCCGCTCTGGCTCCGCGCCGTCGCCGTCCGCCTCGACCGGACCCGCCACGCTGTCTCCGCTCGCTTTCGCTCAGCCCTCTAGTCCATGCCCGGCGTCTCCCTCACCACCTCCTCCCTCACGAAGCGCTACGGCGCCGCCGAGGCGCTCCGCCTGGACGACCTCGTCCTCCACCCCGGCGAGCGGGTCGGGCTGGTCGGCAACAACGGGGCGGGCAAGACGACCTTCCTGCGCCTCGCCCTCGACCTGATCGCGCCGACGACCGGTCACGTTGCGCTGGATGGCATCCGCGTCGGCGGCCCCGACCTCGGCTGGAAGCCTCGCGTCGGCGCGTTCCTGGACGCGGGCTTCCTGGTCGACTTCCTGCGTCCGCACGAGTACCTCCGGCTGGTGGGCACGGCCTACGGCCTGAGCGGCGCCGAGGTGGACGCCCGCATCGAGCGCTACCGGCCGTTCCTGGGGAACGCACTCGACGGCGGCCGACTCGTCCGCGACCTGTCGCTGGGCAACGCGGGCAAGGTGGGCATCGTGAGCGCGCTGTTGCCCGGCGCCGGGCTGGTGGTCCTCGACGAGCCGTTCGCCAACCTCGACCCCGGCGCGCGGATCAGGCTGGAGCGCCTCCTCCGTGAGGAGGTCGACGGCGCGACCGTGCTGGTGTCGAGCCACGACCTCGACCACGTCGTCGGCGTGTGCACGCGCGTGCTGGTGCTGGCCGACGGGCGGCTCGTCAGCGACACGCCGTCGACGCCGGACACGCTGGCCGAGTTGCGGGCCTTCTTCGCGGGCGGCGGCGTGGCCGCCTGACGCCCTCCGCCTCAGTGCGCCTCCAGGCCGACCGAGGCGGACCGACCGGGACAGACGGAAGCGGCGGGACGGCATGAGCCGGCCCGAGGGCGAAATCCGTTCGGTAGGGAGAGCTCCCTCCCCATGGTCTCTCATGCTCCGATCCCTCGTTCTCGTCCTTCTCCTCAGCGGGACGGCCCAGGCCCAGTTCGTCCTCACCGTGCCCGGTGTCTATCGACTGTACCACGACGTCGTGTACGGTGCCGACGGTGCCGTCTACGTCGCGGGCTCGTTCTCCGGCACGACCGACTTCGACCCGACAGATGGCCCCGACGCCGACGACACCCTGACGAGCAGCGGGGGAGCCGACTACTTCGTGGCGCGCTACGGTTCGGCCGGGGCGCTCCAGTGGGTGATCGGGTTCGGCAGCAGCGACGGGGCCTTCAACGACTTCGGCCCCCGCCTGGCCGCGGACGGGGCGCGCGTCTACGTGAGCGGCAACTTTGGGGGGACGGCCGACTTCGACCCCGGCGCGGGCACCGCCCTGCGCACGAGCCTGGGCGGGTACGACGCCTTTCTCGCGGCCTACGACGCGGCCACCGGGGCCTTCGTGTGGGCGGACGCCTTCGGCAGCACCGGGCTCGACTTCGCGTCCAGCGTGGCCGTCGACGAGCAACGGGTCTACCTCGGCGGCGCGTTCGAGGACACCATCGACCTCGACCCGGGCTCCGGCACGGCCAGCCACACCGACGGGACGATGCTCGGGTCGGCCTTCCTCGCCGCCTATGACACCGCGACGGGCGCGTACGAGTGGAGCAACGCCTTCGAGGTGGGCAGCGACCGGGAGGTGCGGGTGGACGTGGACGCGGGTCGGGTGTTCATCGTCGGGCAACTCCGGACCGAGACGGACGTCGACCCCGGTCCCGGCGAGGTCCTCCTGGCGTTCCAGGGGGGCACGGCGGATGCGTTCGTCGCGGCCTACGACGCGGAGACGGGTGCCTACGACTGGGCCTTCGCGCTCGGGAGCAGCGGCTCGGAAACGAGCCGCGCTGTGCTTCTCCACGACGGTCGCCTGTTCGTCGCGGGGGTCCTCTCAGGCGGTACGGTGGACTTCGACCCCGGCCCGGCCGTGGAGGCCCGGACGGCGGGAATGGGAGAGTGGCTCTACCTCGCCGCCTACACCGCGGCCGACGGAGGCCTCGTCTGGGTGGATGCCATGACGGAGGGCGGCCTCTCGTACACCTTCCCGCAGGGGCTCGCGGCCGACGGGGACCGGGTCTACGTCACGGGAGCGTACTCGCTGACGGTGGACTTCGACCCCGGCCCGGGCACCGCCGAGCACACCTGGTCCGGCGGCACCCCGAGCAACTGGGATGTCTTCCTCGCGGCCTACGACGCCGCGTCAGGGGCCTACCGCTGGGCGAACGCGCTCCCGGCCTCCCCCGAAGGGATCGGAAGCGCGGTGGCCGTGTCCGGCCCCTTCGTCTCGGTCGTCGGCGGATTCCCGGCCACGCTCGACCTGGACCCCGGACCGGGCGAGGACATCCAGACGGGCGGCGGCCTGTTCCTCGCGCCGTACGACGCGGCGACCGGCGCCTACCGGGCCGATGTCGCCAGCGAGCCCGGCGTAGAGCCCCGGGGACTGGTGCTCCGCGCGGCTCCCAACCCGGCCTCGGGCCTCGCGACGCTCACGCTCACGCTCGACGGCCCGCGGTCGGTCGCGGTGTCCGTGGTGGACGTGCTCGGCCGCGAGGTGGACCGCCTCCACAGCGGACCGCTGTCGGCAGGCACGCACCTGCTCGCGCTCGATACGAGCGCCCTGCCGCCGGGCCTCTACGTCGTCCGCGCGACCGCGGGCCGGGCGACGGTCTCGGAGCGGCTCACCGTCGTCCGGTAACACCGGCCAGTGCCCACCTCGGTGGGCCTGCGGGCGGGCCGAGGCGGGCTAGCCCACCCACGTCACCGACACCAGCCCGACCGACTGGCTCTTGCCCCGAAGCGCGGCGTCGCCGAGGGCGAGGTGCGCCATCTCGGGGGGGGCTGGCATCCGGGCCAGCATCTCGTCCGAGACGAGCAGGCGGTGGCCGCGAGGCCGACACTCTCCCTCGATGCGCGCGGCCGTGTTGACCACATCGCCCGAGTGGACGATGTCGCGCTTGAGGTCGCCCACCTCGGCCGTCACGACCTCGCCCCCGTGGACGCCACACTTGAACGAGGGGACGGCGCCATACCGCTTCTGGTAGCGCGCCGCACGCGCCGCGACTCGCTCCTCGACGAGAAAGAAAAACCGCAGCGGCGCCGCATCCTGCTCCGCCCGCTTCATCGGCCACGACACCATCACCTCGTCGCCCACGTATTGCACGATGCGGCCACCGGTCGCCAGCACCGGCTCGGCCACGTCGGCGAAGAAGTCGTTCTTGAAGTCGGTGAACGCGAGCGGCCCGAGGCGCTCGGCCCAGGCCGTCGAGTCGGTCAGGTCGAGGAAGGCGAACGCGCGCTCCTCGTGGACAGGGCGGCGATAGCGCCCGACGAGCAGCGCGAAGAGCGTCTCCGGTCCGAGCACGCGCCGCAACTGGAGCGACAGGTTGATGCCGAACGAGGCGGCCACCAGCAAGCCCACCATCGCGAGGAAGTCGCTCGACACCATGAAGTCGTGAAACTGAGGAGTCTGCACGAGCGCGCCGGGCGACACTCCGAACCGTCCCCACGACACCAGAAGGATGATCACCAGAACGCCCAGCAACACGGCCACCGCATAGGCCAGCGTCCGGATCACCAGCGCGGCCCAGAGGGGGAAGAGGCGCCCCACCCGCGCGAGGGGCCCCGTCTCCAACCACGCCCCGGCGAGGCCGACCGTCACCCCCACCACGACGGACCGCACGAGCGCGACGGACAGCGTCTCGGTACCGTCTGGCCCCGAGATGCCGACGAGGCGTGCCGCGACGAACGTGGCCAACGCCCAAGACACGATCAGCGCGGGCGCCAGCCGAAGCGTCTGCCGGGCCCGCCCTCCCCTCACGACTCCAGCGGCTCGGACACCCAGTCGAGGGCGTCGGCCCGGTCGTCGGTCGGGTACGCGCGCACCTCCAGGCCGGGCAGGAACGCTCCCTGCATTCGCGCCGTCGCCGCGATCCACGGCGTGTCTGAGACGACGGCGTAGCGGTCGACCTTGCCGATGGCGGTCAGCATCTTGACGCCGCGCCCCAGGTTCTCGCCGAGCGCGTCGAGCGTGAACCCGCCGACGCCCGTGATCTCCCCGTACAGGTGGACGTGCCCGCTCTCCATGGCCCGCTCGACCTCGCGGTAGAGCGCCTCCACGTCCGGCCGCGTCGTCGTGCCGTCGATGGTGAACGCGACGACGTGCGGAGGAAGATCAGGGAGGAGGCGAAACATAGCGGGGGGTGCGGAGCGCGTGGAACGTAGGGATGGCCCACGCGCTGCGCCTATAGACTACGTCGCCGGGACGGGCGAGGGGACGAGTGGGCCGTCGGTGCCGTCGCCTGAGGCGGGCGTGCTCGCCGGCGGGCCGCTCACGGCACCGTCCGCCTCGGGCGACACGCCGCGGGCCGCAGCGATTCGCATCGCGACGCTGTCGAAGGCCGAGTACATGACCGGCACGATGACGAGCGTCAGGAAGGTCGCGAACGTCAGGCCCGAGATGATGGCCGTGCCCATCGGCCCCCAGAACTGGGTGTTCTCCGACCCGATCGAGAACGACGGGTCCAGGTCGACGATCATGCCGACGAAGTCGATGTTGATGCCGAACGTGAGCGGGATCAGCCCGATGACGGTCGTGAACGCGGTCAGGAGCACCGGCCGGAGACGCGTCGCGCCGCCGTCCACGATGGCCTCCTGCTTGTCCTCGCCCCGTGCGCGGAGTTGCTCGACGTAGTCCACCAGCACGATGGCGTTGTTGACCACGATGCCCGCCAGCGAGATCACTCCGATGAAGGTCATCAGGCCGAACGGCGTCCGCGTCAGGATCAGGCCCAGCATCACGCCGATCAGGCTCAGGCCGACCGCGACCATGATAATGAGCGGGTTGACGACCGAGTTGAACTGCGCGATCAGGATGATGGTGATGAGCGCGAGCCCCATCAGGAGCGCCGTCGTCAGGAAGCTGAAGCTCTCTTGCTGCTCCTCGTCGGCGCCGGTGTAGGAGACCGAGTAGCCGGCCGGGATCTCCGCCAGCGTCGGGGCCAGCTCGGCCTGCACCTGGCCCAGCACGGCGGTCGCATTCGCGCCCGGCGCGGCGTCGCCGAGGACCGTGACCACGCGTTCCTGGTCGAGCCGCGTCACCGAGCCGAGCCCGGACGACGGAACGATTCGGGCGACGGCGACCAGCGGCACCTGGATGCCCTCATTCAGGATCGTGAGGCTCTCGATCTCGCGCAGCGACTCGCGGTCTTCCTCCTGGAGGCGGACCGTCACGTCGTACTCGTCCTTGCCGTCGCGGTACTTGCTCGCCTCGACGCCGTTGACGGCGCCGCGGACGGCCAGCGCGATCGACTGGGTGGAGAGCCCGAACGCCGCCGCCCGCTCGCGGTCGATTTCGATGCGGTACTCCGGCCGGCCGCTGTTCAGGTTGTCGCGGATGTCGACGAGCCCCTCGATGCGGCCCGCCTCGACGGCGTCCTCGAGTTGGTCCTTGAGGCGTCCGGCGATGGCCTGGATCTCGGTGAACTCGTCGCCCGAGACCTCGATGTTGACCGCGGCGCCCGTCGGCGGCCCTCCCTGGTCCTGCGTGATCGTCAGCTCGACGCCCGGGAGGCCGGTCAAGCTCTCGCGGATCCGCTGGATGGTCTCCGACGATGGCTCGGCGCGCTGGTCGTAGTCGACCATGTTCAGCGTCACGCTCGACCGCTCCGCCGAGGCGGACCCGCCCCCGAACTGGGCGTCACCGCCGACGCCGACGGAGGTGGAGATGTTGGTCGTGTTGGCCGCCGTGGCAGGCTCGCTCGCCATCAGCTCCTCGACGCGGCCGAAGACCTCCTCCGAGACCTCGTCCGAGCGCTCGATGGTCGTCCCGACGGGCGCCTCGGCCGTGATCAGAATCTGGTTCGGGTCGGTCGTCGGGAAGAACTCGACGCCCGTCGGGGCCACGAAGAAGAGCGCGATCACGCCCACCAGCGTGCCCAGCGTGGCCGTCAGCAGGCGCGCGCGGTTGTCGGTCAGCAGCAGGTACGGCGAGCCGAAGCTCGTCTGCCGCTGGTTGCGCCCGCCGAAGATCGTCCCCAGGAAGCCGAACCCCGCGATCAGGATCGGCAGCAGGAACATGCCGATGATGACCTCGATGCCCTTGATGCTCGACAGGTCGATCCGGCCCGACAGGATCAGCGGCACCAGCAGCACCGCCACGATGCCGCCGAACCAGAGCCCGGCCTTGACACTCGCCGCGCCCCCCAGGAACGCCGTCTCCAGGCTGTGGACGATGATGCCCAGCACGCCGATGATCAGCAGGACGCCGCCGGGCGCCATCAGCAAGAAGCCCGCCGGGGCGGCCGCCGCGTTCAGCGCCGCGCCTGCGATCAGCAGCACGAAGCCGCCCGAGAAGGCGCCCAGCGCGAACGTGTTGCGGAGCAGACCGCGCCGCATCGAGTAGTCCCGCTGGAGCATCCACCCGAGGAAGCTCCGGTAGGCGTTCGTCATACGGGGGACGGTCTTGTTCGCGAACCGCTGGTGGGCGGGCTCCAGCGCCTTCCGGTAGAGCAGCACGAGAGCCGGGATGGCGATGGCGAGGAAGATGAGAGTCTTCCAGTTCGCGATGCCCACCACCAGCGCCGTGAAGGCCGTCAGCCCGAGCGCGACCTTGCGCATCCGCGGGTCCCGACGCTTCGTCTCGGCCTTCGCGGCTCGCAGCTCCTCGTCGGTCTTGATGAAGTAGCCCGCCACGACCGGGTTGATGATGAGCGCCACGAACAGGCTCGACGTGAGCGTCACGATGAGCGTCAGCGGCATGTAGCTCATGAACTTGCCGATGATGCCCGGCCAGAGCAGCATCGGGGCGAAGGCCGCGACAGTGGTCGCCGTGGAGGCCGCGACGGCCAAGCCCACCTCGGCGGTGCCCTTGCGCGCGGCTTCCCACCGTCCATAGCCCTCCTCCCGGAAACGGTAGATGTTCTCGATGATCACCACCGCGTTGTCGACCAGCATCCCGAGCGCGATGATGAGCGAGAACAGGATGATGAAGTTCAAGGTCTGGCCCATGACCGAGAACACGAGGAAGCTCAGGAACATCGAGAGCGGGATCGCGAGCCCCACCAGCGCCGCGTTGCGGACGCCCAGGAAGAACAGCAGCACCGCGATCACGAAGAGGATGCCTGCGATGATGTTGTTCTCCAGGTCCTTGACCAGGATGTCGACCTGCTCCGACTGGTCGCCCGTGAGCACGTAGCTCGTCCCGGTCGGGAAGGTGAAGGCCTCGATGGTCTCCTCGACGCCATCGACCACCTCGATGATGTTCTCGCCGACCGACTTCTTGACGTTGAGCCGGATGACCTGCAGGTTCTCGGCGTTCTCGACCGGCTGCCACTGGCCGTCCTCGTCCTCGCGCTGGAGCACGTCGAGGCGGGCGTAGCTGGAGCGGTCCTTGTAGCCGAACGTCACGTCGGCCACGTCGCGGACGTAGACCGGCGTCCCGCCAGGGCTCTTGACCACGAAGTCCAGGATCTCGTTCGGGTCGTCGAACTCGCCGTTGACGCGGACGAGGTAGTTCTCCGGCCCGACGTCCACCGAGCCACCCGGGATGTTGGTGTTCTCCGTCTGGATCGCACTCACCAGGTCGTTGATGGACAGGTTGTAGCCCTGCAGCGCGGCCAGGTCCACGTTGATCTGGACCTCGCGCTCCAGGCCTCCCAGCAGGTCCACGTCCGAGACGCCCGGCACCGACTCGATCTCGTCCTGCAGCTCCTCCGCCGTCGCGCGGAGCGAGGTCAGCGAGCCGTCGGTGAGGAGGTTCACCGTGACGACGGGGAAGTCGGCGAAGTCGATGTCGGAGACGATGGGCTCCTCGACGTCGCTCGGGAACTCGGTCTTGGCCAGGTCGACAGACTCGCGCACCTCACGGGAGGCCTCGTCGATGTCCTTGTCGGGGAAGAACTCCGCGATGACCGTCGAGACGCCCTCGGTGGACGTGCTCCGGACCTCGTCCAGCCCGGTGATGGTGGCCACCTCGCGCTCGATCTCCTGCGTGATGATCGACTCGACGTCGTCCGGGCTGGCGCCGGGGTAGATGGTCGTGACCACGATGGTCGCGAACTCGATCTGCGGCTGGCTCTCCTTCGGCAGCGACACGTACGAGACGAGCCCGCCGATGCTGAGCGCGATCGTCAGCACGACGATGGCCGTCCGGTTGGAGATCGCGAAGTCGGTGATTTTCATTGCAGTGTTGCGTGTTTCGTATTGCGTGTCTCGGTGAAGCGGCTACGTGCTCTCGGGCAGACCACGCAACACACCACACGCACTACTCCTCCCGGACGGCCGCCGCGGTGGGCCGGGCCGCGGACTCGCCGGACGACCCGGTGCGGGACCGCGCGGCGGCCACCTCGCGGGTTTCGGTCACGCGGACGCGCTCACCCTCGGTGAGCGAGCCGGCGCCCGAGACGATGATCCGGTCGCCCGCGGCGACGCCGGATCGGATCACGACAGTCTCGCCCGCATTCGGACCCAGCTCGACGACGCGCCGGGTGGCGACGGCGCCGGACGAGTCCTGCGTGACGATGAACACGCTCGTGCCGCGCTCGTCGCGCACGATGGCCTCGGTCGGCACCACGATCACGTTCTCCAGGATGGAGCGCGTCACGTCCATGCGGACCACCATCGACGGCTTCAGCGACCGGTCGGCGTTCTCGACGGCGACCTCGATCGGGAACGTCCGCGAGCCCTCGTCGATGGCGAGGCCGACGAACGAGACGCGCCCGCCGCGTGCCTCGACGGCGTAAGCGTTGGGCGAGACCTGGACCTGCGTGCCCTGCTCGATCTCGCCGGCGTAGCGCTCCGGCACGCCAGCCGTCACCTTGACGTTGCCCGCGCCCACGAGCCGGACGACCGGCTGACCGGGCGAGGCCAGCTCGCCCGGCTGCTGGAGCCGCGCCTCGACGACCCCCGAGAAGGGCGCCACGATGCGCGTGTTGGCGAGCTGGCTCTGAGCGCTCGCCACACCCGCCGAGGCGGCGGCGGTCTGCGCCTGCGCCGCGTTGACGCCCTCCCGGGCCGCGCGGAGCTGACCCTGCGCCTGCGCGATCCCTGCGTCGGCCTGGGCGACCTGCGCGCGGGCCTGCGCCAGCTGCGTCTCGACGCTCCGGAACTCCAGCGCCGACAGGATCGAGTCGCGGAAGAGGGGCGCCTGGCGGCGATACTGGTCCTGGGCGAGGTCGAGCTGGGCCTGCGCCGCGGCGCGCTGGGCACGGGCGGCCTGCAGGCCCGCCTCGGCACCGGCGACGGACGCCTCAGCCTGGGCGACGCCCGCGCGGCCCTGCGCCACGCCCGCCTGGGCCTGGCTGACGCCCGCCCGCTGTCCGGTCGCGCGCACCTGGGCGACCGTCTGCCCGGCACGCACGAAGGTGCCGACCGGCGCCACGTACGTCAGCGTGCCCGGCACGTCCGGCGAGAGCAGCGCGTCGTTGTCGGCGTCGACGGTGCCGGTCAGCTCGATGGTGTCCTCGAAGTAGCCGGGGTCGGCGACGACCACCTCCACGGGGATGGAGCGGTCGGCGGGGGCCTCGGCCTCGGCGGCCTCGTCGGCGCCGGGCTGGCACGCGGCGAGCGTCAGCCCGAGGGCGAGCAGGGAGAGGGGGGCGAAGTGTCGCATGGGGAGTCGCAGGACAGAGACGGGGTCTCGGAAGGAGCGTCGGAGGGGCACGGCGTGCCGTGCCCGGTCGGGGTGGACCGTCAGTCGGAGCCGATGGTGGGGACGGGCGAGATCACCGTCGGCGCCTCGGAGGGCGGCACGGTGTCAATGGCGGTCGGGGCGATGGTGCCCGTGGCGCGCTCGTAGGCGCTCCGCGCGACCAGCGCGTCGTAGACCGCCTGCAGGTAGTTGAGGCGAGCGAGGTCGAGGTTCTGGCTCGACACGCGCACGTCGAGTTGGCTGGCGACGCCCTCCGCGAGGCGGGCCGAGGCGAACGCGAACGCCGTCTCGGCCGTCTCGACAGTCCGCGACTGGGCCGAGAGCCGCTGGCGCGCGCTCTCCAGCTGGCGGACGGCCGCAGCCACCTCCAGCGCCGCTGCGTTGCGGGCCTGCTCCAGTTGGATCGACGCCTGGTCCACCGCGATCTGGTTCTGCTGGATCTGGCGACGCGTCTGGAAGCCGTCGAACAGCAGCCAGTTCATCCGCAGCCCGACCGTCAGGCTGGGCTGCCAGTACGCGTCCGAGAAGAAGCCCGTCGAACCCGACTCGAAGGTGAACGGGTCGGCCGGGTCGGGGTTGGTGAGGAAGCTGCGGTCGTCCGGCACGTTGCCGTTGTAGCCCGCGTTGACGAACGCGCTCAGGCTCGGGTACAGGCCCGCCTTGGTGATGTCGCGCTGGACCTCGTTGAGGCGGACGGCCAAGGCCGCCTGCTGCACGTCCGGCCGGAGGTCGAGCGCGCGCGCCGAGGCGGCGGCCAGCCCGACCGTCTGGAACAGCGCGCCCTCCGGCGGCGCCAGCTCGCCGACGAGCACGACCGGGGAGTCGACCGGCAGGCCGAGCGTCAGCAGAAGCTGGTCGCGGGCGCTCTCGGCGGCGGCCTCGGCCGTCACGACGGCCGTCCCGGCGTTGGCGAGGTCCACCTCGGCGTTGAGGCGCTCCAGCACTGGCCGGACGCCCTGCGCCACCAGCTGCGACGACTCGCCGAACGTCTCGCGCGAGCGCTCCAGCGACGCCCGCTGCACGGCCGCCTGCTGCTCGGCGAGGAGCGCCTGGTAAAACGCCTGCCGCGTCTGGTCGATCGTCTCGTCCTCGCGCTGGGCCACCGCCGCCTCGTTGATCTCGACCAGGGAGCGCGCGCCTCGCACTGCCGCGAGCGCCGTGCCCGAGTAGATCGGCTGCGTCAGAGAGATCGTGTTCGTGAACTGGTTGTCGGTGCCGAACGGGTTGCTGGACCCGTCGCTCGCCACGAAGCCCGCCGCCGACTGCCCCTCGCTGACGCGCCGGTTGTACTCGGCCAACGAGATCGGCTGCGTCGCCGGGTCGTCGTCGGTGCGCGCCTGCTCGTTGTAGGCCAGCCAGCCGATGGCGCCGAGGCCGCTGAAGATGTTGCCCGCCGACGAACCAGCGAACGGGTTCGCCTGGACCACGTTGCGCGCGAACTGGCTCGTCGCGTCGACGCGCGGCAGGAGTTGGCCGTAGGCCCCGCGGACCTGCGAGCGCGCCGTCTCGGTGTCGAGCCGCGCCAGGCGGATCGCGTAGGCCCGCTCCAGGGCGATCTGGATCGCGTCGTCCAGCGTCAGGCGGAGCGTCTCGCCCCCCGGCTGGGCCGGAGGCAGATAGACGCCCGCCACGATCGCGGAGTCGCCCGCGGTGTCGGACTGGGCCGAGGCGGCCACCGAGGCGAGCGCGAGGGCGAGGAGGGAAAGGAGTCGCAGCGTCATGCGTCGGGGGACGGGGCGTCGACGGCGGGCGTCAGAAGCCCGTCGAAGAGGACGGTCGTGATGAACTCGGCGGTCGTGGCCGAGTCGAGCGGCGGCAGGGTGGGGAGCCCGGCCGGCGCGCAGTCGTGGGCGGCGTGGGCCATCAGGAGCCCCCGCACGTTGCCGATGAGGAGGTGGGCGACGGGCAGCGCGGGCAGCGCCCGGAGCGCCCCGCTGTCCACGGCGCGCTCGACGGCACCGGCGACGGCAGCCGTGAACGTGGCGAACAGCTGGAGCACCTCCGCCATCCGGTCCGGGTCGTGGAAGGCGCGCGGCCCCTCGGTCATGAAGAGACGCAGCACCGAGCGGTTGCTCTCGAAGTGCGCGAGGAGACCGTGGATGAAGTCGCGGAAGGCCTCGCGGGCGTCCTCGCGCGTGCCGAGCGGACGGTCGGCAGGAAGCGTCGCCTCGACCACACGGTGGAGGCCCTCGACGACGCGCTCCTCGAAGAGGGCGTGGTAGAGTTCCTCCTTGCCGCCGGGGAAGTAGTTGTAGAGCGTCCCCTTGCCGAACTCGGCGCGGTCGGCGATCTCATCGAGCGTGGCCCCCTCGAAGCCCTTCTCCCCGAACACGGCGAGCGCTGCGTCCAACATCGCCAGGCGGCGTGCCAGCCGCTCGCGCTCGCGACGGCTGGGGACGGCAGAGAGAGGGGACGAGATCTCCAAGATGAACGACGAGTGCAGGAGGTGACCGATCAGTCACTTTTGGAACCAGGGCGTCAGTACGGCCGCTCAAGTCCCTGGTTTCGCGGACGGGGTTAAGACAAAAAGAAGGGCCTCTGACTGACAGAGGCCCTTCATGTGTGCGTCCGATGGACGCGCGGCGCAGCGTCTCCACGCCCTCCCAACCTTCTCCGAGGCCGACCGCCTCGGCGTCTGCGTCAGACCGTCCGTGCGGCGAAGGCGTTGGCGTCGTCCGGGCAGCCCGTCCACTCGGTCCGCGCGACGTTGCCGAGGTAGCCCAGGTCCTCGATGCCCTGCGGGCTGGAGAAGTAGCCCGTGGCGACGTAGTTACGGAAGAGGCTGAAGAACGACACGCCCGCCTCGTCCGCCGGGGTGGCGGACTCCGGGTACGCGATCCGGTCGAGCAACTGCCGCTGCTGGTCGTCGGAGGCCTCTACGAAGGACGCCGCGCCGAGATCGCGCGCCTCGGCGTCGAGCCAGGCCAGGCCTCCGCGGATCAGCGTCTGTCGGTTGGTGGGGTCACCGAGGAGTTCGTCCGTCATCACCCAGTCGATCAGTTCGGGCGTGCCGGTCTCAGCCGCGCTCGGCCCCCGCTCGTCGGCGGGGATCACGATCCCGGCCAGCGTGCGGACGGTCTCGAACTCGTGGGGCGTGAAGAACGTCGGCGCCGCGCCGACGGCGGGCTGCATGGCTCCCCCGCTCGCCGCGTGCCGCATGGCCGACCCGGCTACGTCCTCGCCCCGACAGGCGGATAGCAGCGCAGGAGCCGCCGCGACGACGGCGAGCTTGCGGAGGGCGTCGCGGCGGGAGATCGGAGGCATGAGAACGCGGGCAGGATCGGAAGGACGAGACATCCCGCCTCGGCACCGAGGCGGGCCGGGCGGCGGTCACACGTTGCGCTGGCGGCGCTGGTCGAGGATGTAGTCCGCCGCGCGCCACGAGAGCGCGAGGATGGACCAGGTCGTGTTCTTGTGGGGCTGCGAGACGAAGGTGGCCGCGTCGACCACGAACACGTTGTCGGCGTCGTGGGCTTGGCAGAAGCCGTTGAGCGCCGAGGTCGCCGGGTCGTCGCCCATGCGGACGCAGCCGGCCTCGTGGATGATCTCGCCCGGTTTCGAGATGCCGTACTGCGTCTCCTCGGTCGGCATCTCGTCGATCTCGCCGCCGATGGACTCCAGAATCTCGCGCGCTGCCATCTGCATGTGACGGGCCTGCCGGATCTCCTCGTCGCCCCACGTCACGTCGAAGGTGAGGGTCGGGATGCCGTACTTGTCCACCGAGCCCTCGTCGATCCAGCAGCGATTGTCGGCGCGGGCGATCATCTCGCCGCGTCCCGCGAAGCCGACGCGCGCGGCGTAGACGCGGCGGTAGTCGTCCTTGAGTTGGGCGCCGTAGCCCCCTCCGCCTCGGGAGCGCTCTCCAGGAAAGTCGGCGTTGGCGTTCTCGATGCCCCAGCCGTAGCCGAAGCCCGGCATCCCGCGCCCGCCCCACGTTTCGAGGTGGTAGCCGCGCGGGAAGTCGAGGCTGGCGTGCTGGTCATGCAGCCACCACGGGATGTAGATGTGCATCCCGCCGACGCCGTCGCAGTTGTGGGCGGGCTGGTTGGCCAGCGCCGGGACGAACGCCGACGCGCCCGCGCCGACGGTGTCCATGAGGTAGCGCCCCACCACGTCGCTCGAGTTGGCGAGCCCGTTGGGGTGCCGCGCGCTCGTCGAGTTCAGCAGCAGCCGTGCCGACTCGCACGCCGAGGCGGCCAGCACCACGATGTCGGCCTTGACCTCGTAGGCCTCCAGGGTTCCCGTGTCGACGTACGAGACGCCGGTCGCGCGGCCCTCGGCGTCGGTGAGCACCTCGCGCGCCATCGCGCCCGTGATCACGGTCAGGTTGCCGGTCGCCAGCGCGGGGTCCAGCAGGACGCGCCCGGCCGAGAAGTTGGCGCCCACCGAGCAGCCGCGGTTGCACTGGCCGCAGTAGTGGCACGCCGGGCGGTCGCCGAGCGGCCGGGTCAGGATCGAGAGCCGCGACGACAGCACGGGGATGCCGATGGACTCGGCGCCGCGCATGACGCGCTTCTCGTAGCAGCGCGGCTCGGGAGGCGGCAGGAACTGGCCGTCGGGCTCGTTGGGGAAGCCGTCGCGGTTGCCGAAGATGCCCACGAGCCGGTCCACCTTGTCGTAATACGGCGCGATGTCGTCGTAGCCGATGGGCCAGTCGTCGCCGTAGCCGTCGAGCGTCTTGCCGCGGAAGTCGTCGGGCCCGAAGCGGAGGGAGATGCGGCCCCAGTGGTTCGTGCGCCCACCGATCATGCGCGCGCGCCACCACCGCCAGTCGGTGCCCTCGGCGGCGCTGTAGGGCTCGCCCTCGATCTCCCAGCCGCCGTCGCACGCGTCGAACTCGCCGAACGGCCGCTTGGTGGTCGAGGCGCCCCGCCTCGGCGACTCGTAGTTCCACCGCAGCATGTCCGCGTCGTCGATGGACCACGGCTGGCCGGCTTCCAGAAGGACCACCTTGGCGCCGCCCTCGGCCAGCACCTTAGCGGCCATGCTGCCGCCCGCGCCCGACCCCACGATGCACACGTCGTAGGTCTCGGAGGGCTCGATGATCTGCATGAGGTCGGGAGGAGTGCGACGCGAAGGTAGCGTGAACGCGAGGCCCGCGGCTTGCCGAGCCGCTCCACCTCGGCGCCGACGTGGACGGGTCGCTACACCTTCCAGATGATGTTGCGCTGATGGAGCGCCCGCAGTACGAGGTACCACCCACCGATCCACACGAGCGCGTACAGCAGCGACGACACCTCGGGCGGACCGACAGGGGCGAACACCGTCTCGTAGATCCACGACTGGAGCGAGCGCGGGCCGTCCGGCCCGGCGACCTGGATGCGCGCGAGCGTCTGCGCGAGCAGGCTGCTCCCCACGAACACGAGCAGGGCGTTGACGCCGTAGGCCACGAACGGCGTCGTCCACCCGCGCCAGCCGCGCACGTCGGCGGCCCAGTAGCAGGCGCCGAGGACGCTGAACGCGAGGCCGCCCGTCAGCAGGACGTACGAGCTGGTCCAGAGTGCCTTGTTGACGGGGAACACCCAGCCCCAGGCCGACCCGGCGGCGAAGAGAGCGAGCCCGACCGCCATCAGCTTCGCGGCCGTCTCTGCCGACGCCTCCCGGTCTGCCAGCACCCACTGCCCGGCGACGATGCCGAGGAGCGTCGTCACGATGGCCGGGAGCGTGCTCAGAACGCCCTCCGGGTCCCACAGCTTGTCGGCGCCGGCCCAGAGGTGCTGCCCGAGCAGCAGCCGGTCGACGTATGCTGGAAGGGTTTCCGCGGCCACGTCGAGGTGTCCCGCTCCGATGCCAGGCACGGGCACGAGTTCGAGCGCGGCCCAGTACCCGAGCAGGATGCCGGCGCCGACGACCACCTGCGTCCGCGCGGACGTGGTCAGGAAGAGGAGCGACGCGGCGAGGTAGCACAGGGCGATCCGCTGGAGCACGCCCAGGATGCGGAAGTCGCTCAGGTCGATCCCCTCGCCCGCCAGGAACCGCCAGCCGCGCGAGTAGAACGCCAGCCCCAGCCCGATGGCGAACAGCACCGCGGCCCGCTTGACGGTCTTGCGGACGAGGTCGCCCCGGTCCGCCCCGCGCGCCAGGCGCTTCGTGAACGCCAGCGGGATCGCCACGCCGACGATGAAGAGGAAAAACGGAAAGACGAGGTCGGTCGGCGTCCACCCGTGCCAGGCGGCGTGCTTCAACGGCGCGAAGATGGCGCCCCACGTGCCGGGGTTGTTGACGAGAATCATCCCCATGATCGTCAGCCCTCGGAAGACGTCGAGCGAGACGAGGCGGGCAGGCCGGTCGGCCTCGGCACCGAGGCGGGGGGAGTCGGGGGGCATGGCGGCAGGGTGGATGCCGCAACGTAGCGCGGAGAGCGCGGAGAGCGCGGGCGACTCGTTTCCTGTCGACCAGCGATGGCGGGCCGCGATCCTCTTGAGGATCCCGGCATTGACGTGCCGGTAGCGGATAGCCAGCCGCTCGGCCACCTCTCCATTCTTCGAACTCTGCATGCACGTCCGAGAGCTTGCTGGCGCAATGCCTTGGGTACCGCCGCCTGGCCCACGCCTCCGACAGGTTCGCACCGACAGCCCGTGACGAGCGCCGCACCTGACCTGTCAGCGCACACCGCTCGGCTCTGGGCCACCGCTTCGAGTGTTCGAACAACTCCATCGCACTCGCGAACGCCTTCTTGTAGACGTACAGGTCGGCGACGTTCTGGATGCTGATCCTCTCCGTGCTCTCTCGCCGTGGAGCGGCGGCTCTCCGTACCCCTCGCACTTACCCCCCCATCAGCCCTCGCTCGGCGAGCGACGTGTAGCCCCGCCCGGCGATGATGAGGTGGTCGTGGACCGGGATGCCGAGGACCTTCCCTGCCTCGCAGAGTTGCTTCGTGATGGCTACGTCCTCGCGGCTGGGCTCCGGGTTGCCCGACGGGTGGTTGTGAAGGCACACCACCGAGGCGGCGTGCTCCAGAATGGCCCGCTCGAACACCTGGCGCGGCTCGACGATGGACGCGGCCAGCCCGCCCGTCGTGAGCGTGTACTCGGCCGTGACCACGTTGGCCGTGTTGAGGTGGAGCACCACGAACACCTCGCGTGGCAGGTCCCGCAGGCGCGGCCCGTACGCCGCCGCCACGTCGGCCGGGCTGCGAACCTGCACGCGCTCCTCCGGCGGTGCCGCCTCCACCCGTCGCCCGATCTCGAACACCGCCGCTAGTTGCGCCGCCTTTGCCGGGCCGACGCCCTTCGTCGCCTTCACGACCTGGTTCGCGTCGCGCCGGGCCAGCTTCGCGAGCGAGCCGTAGGCCTTCAGAAGCGCCTGGCCCAGTTCCACCGCTGACACGCTCCGCCCGCCAACGCGCGTCCCGCTGCCGAACACCAGCCCGACCAGCTCCGCGTCGCTGAGCGCCGCCGGGCCGCGGGCGAGCAGCTTTTCCCGCGGTCGGTCCGCCTCGGGCCGCTCGCGGATGGGGACGTAGTCGACCTGGACCTCGGTCACGTCGGGCTCGTGGAGGGCGATGCCGGGGCGGAACTCGGACGGCATATGCGGGCGGGCGTGTCTCCCCATAGACCCGTACCCCTCGCCGATCTAACCCCACCCACTCCCCGAGGCGGGCGAACCCGGCTGGCGCGACGCCCTCCAACAGAAAAACGGGGGCGCCGCGCGATGCGACGCCCCCGAAGCGACCGAGGCCGACCGAGCTACTCCGCCGGGATCAGGTCGAGCAGCATCTGCTCGTTGGACGGGCTCATCTGGATCTGCTTGATGAGCGCCTGCATGGCCTCGTCTGGGAAGCGGCTGTTGAGCGCGCGGAGCAGCATGTTGCGCGCGTGCGCGATGTTGTCCGCGACGAGGCGCTCCTCGTTGCGCGTGCCCGAGCGCCGGATGTTGATGGCCGGGTAGATGCGCTTCTCCGAGAGGTCCCGGTCGAGCACGATCTCCGAGTTGCCGGTGCCCTTGAACTCCTCGAAGATGACGTCGTCCATCCGCGAGCCCGTCTCCACGAGCGCCGTCGCGATGATCGTCAGCGAGCCGCCGTTCTCGATGTTGCGCGCCGAGCCGAAGATCTTGCGCGGCATCAGCAGCGCGCGCGCGTCGAGGCCGCCCGACATCGTCCGGCCGGAGTTGCCGCCGTACAGGTTGAACGTGCGCCCGAGGCGGGTCAGCGAGTCGAGCAGGATGACCACGTCGTGGCCCTGCTCGACGAGGCGCCGCGCGTACTCGAACGCGAGCGTCGCCACGCGGACGTGGTTGTCCTCGCCGGCGTCGTTGGACGACGCGAAGACGGTGCAGTCGGTGTTGCGGCGGAAGTCGGTGACCTCCTCCGGCCGCTCGTCGATGAGCAGCGCGACCAGCTTCACCTCGGGGTGATTCTGCGCCAGCCCGGCCGCCATGCCCTTCAGGATGAAGGTCTTGCCCGCGCGCGGCGGTGCCACGATGAGCGCTCGCTGGCCCTTGCCGAGCGGCGACACCATGTCGATGACGCGCATCGAGACGTCGGACGCATCGCTCACGATGTTGAGCTTGTCCTCGGGGTAGATGACGAGCCCCTCATCGAAGTCGGTCGTCTCGGCCCATGCCTCCGGCTCCTGGCCCATCACCTCGGTCACCTCGGACACCTGCCACGCGCCCTTGCGGCCGGGCTTGATGGTGCCCTTGAGCTGGACGCCGTCGCGGAGGTTGTACTTCTGAATCAGCGGCGGCGGCATGAAGGGGTCGTTGTCCCCCTTGGCCAGCGAGGTCGAGATCTCGCGGATGAAGCCGAACTTCTTGTCGCCGATCAGCTCCAGCATGCCCACGAAGGGCTCGCCGGGGGCGCCTCCCCCCTGGTTGCCACCACCGTCGGACTTGGAGTTGCCGCGGGTGCGCTTCTTGCGACGGCGACGCCCGGAGCCGTCGTCCTCGTCGCTGTCGGAGGACTTGGAGTCGGCCGCCTGGGGCTCGGGCGCCGCGTCAAGCTTGTCGCTGGAGGCGACGGGCTCGGCCTCGCGGGTGCGGCGACGGCGCTTGGGCGCCGGCTCCTCACCGGGGGCGTCGGCCTGGGGGGCCTCCTCGGGCGTCTCCTTGGGCTTCGCCTTGGCACGCGTGCGGCGCTTGGGGGCGGGCTTCTCGGGTTCGGCCGCTTCGGGCGCGCCGTTGCCGTTGGAGGACGACCCAGAATCGGTCAGGTCGATGACATGGGCCCGCGAGCGGCGTCGCTTGGGGGTCTCCGTCTCAGGGGCGTCGGCGTCAGCCGTCGCGCTCGTCTTGTCGGCCATGGAGTGGCAGGGGGATGCGATGCAATGAGCCCTGTGGGGGCATGGGAGGGCGCGACCGTAGGGCCGAGCGGACTCCTTGGAAGGTGCTCACGCAGAACTCGGGCGAAGCCCACAGATCTGAGAGAGATCGTTCGGGTGGCAAAGGCGGAGATGCCGCCGGGGTGCCGGAGCCTCTGGTCGGGCGAGGCCCAAGCCAGAAAGCGGAACGTGGGCCGGTGGTCGAACGGTCTGCTGCGCCTCGCTCCGCTGCGTCGGCTGTGACCTGGCCCTGAAGCCCCACGTGGCGTCGGTTGCGTTCGCGTGTGGGGCCTCTCTGTGACGCCGGTGAAGATAGATGGTTTCGCGCCGCCCTTCAACCCCCTCCGCTCCACACCCCGTTCTACGGCCCAATAGGCATAGGGAGAGTCCCGAAACGGGAGGCCATGGCCGAGGCGACCGACTCCCACCTCCCGAACAGGCAGGCGTAGGTTCACCGCCATGCCCGACCTCTCTTTCGAACGCCGCCACTGGGACGCCGGACGCCGCATGGTGGTCGGCCTCGACGAAGCCGGTCGCGGGTGCCTGGCTGGCCCCGTGGTGGCGGCCGCGGTCGTCCTCCCCCCGGACGCCCACCTCCCCGGCCTGGACGACTCCAAGAAGCTGTCCGCCGAGGCGCGGGAGGCGCTGCTCCCTGTGATCCAGCGCGAGGCGCTGGCGGTCGGCATCGGCCAGTGCTCGCCGGCCGAGGTGGACGAACTGAACGTGCTCTGGGCCGCCATGGAGGCGATGCGCCGCGCCGCAGCCTCCCTCCCGCTCGCGCCCGACCTGTTCCTCGTGGACGGCAACCGCGAGGTCCCCGGTGCGCCGTGCCCTCAGGAGACGGTGATCAAAGGCGACACCCTGAGCCTGTCCATCGCCGCCGCGTCGGTGGTGGCGAAGGTGACCCGCGACCGGATCATGGTCACGCTGGATGCGGCCTTCCCGGTCTACGGCTGGGCAGGCCACAAGGGCTACCCGACCGCCGCCCATTACGCCGCGCTCGCCGCCTACGGCCCGAGCCCACACCACCGCCGCTCGTTTCGCCTGACACGGTGAGGCGGAGGACGAAGAGACCCACCGTCCTCCGCCTGAGGCCCAGGACCAGTTCCCGATCTCTTCCGTGCGCCTACGCGCGGCGCCATCCGGCCAGCCCTTCTGCCACGTCTCGGGCCACCATGTCCGCCGTTCCGTCGGCGTCGACGACGAGGTCGGCCTGCGCGTAGAACGGCTCGCGGGCCGCGAGGAGGGAGCGAACGCGCCCCTCCAGCGCGTATCCCCGGAGCGGTCGGCCGGTGGCGTCGGCGAGCATGGGGCGCCCACGCGCGCGCCCGACGCGGCGCACGACCATCGGAACCGACGCCTGGAGCCACACCACCGGACCCGCCATGCGGGCGACGACGAGGTTGGCTGGCTCTACGAGCGTGCCACCGCCGGTGGCCACCACCAAGCCCTCCCCCGCCGTCGTCTCGCGGAGAGCCTCCGCCTCGGCAGCGCGAAAGACGCCCTCCCCCTCGGCGAAGAGCGCGGGCACCGTCCGCCCCGTGCGTGCCTCGACGAGCCAGTCGAGGTCGACGAAGCGGTACCCCAGCCGGTCGGCGAGCAGCGGGCCGACGCTGCTCTTGCCGGAGGCCATGAAGCCGGTCAGGTAGATGCGGGGGGGCACGAGGCGGGAGGCGGGAGGCGGGAGGCGGGAGGCGGGAGGCGGGAGGCGGGAGGCGGGAGGAAGATGCGTCTCCCGGTCCGGGTGGAGGATCAAACCCGACGGAACTTTTCGGAGGCGCAACGCTCCAGAACCCAGAACCCAGAACCCAGAACCCAGAACCCAGAACCCAGAACCCAGAACCCAGAACCCAGACCTCCTCGATGCCCACCACGCGCCTCCTGCTCGAATACGACGGCACCGACTTCCGGGGCTGGCAGATCCAGCCGGAGGGGCCGACCGTGCAGGGCGCCCTGGAAGCGGCACTGGCGACGGTTCTCCGCGAGCCGGTCGGCGTGGTCGGCTCCGGGCGGACCGACACGGGCGTCCATGCGCGCGGTCAGGTCGCCCACTTCGTCACCGAGGCGGCCGTGGATCCGTACCGGCTCAGGGCCTCGCTGAACGGGCTGCTGCCGCAGTCGGTGGTGGTCCTGGCGGCGGAGGCCGCGCCGGACGGCTTCCACGCGCGCTACGACGCGCGGCGGCGACGGTACGTGTACCAGGCGTCCACCGAGCCGCGGGCGCTCGACGGCCGCACGCGGGTCCACCTCCGCCCGGCCCCCGACCTCGACGCCATGAACGAAGCGGCACGCAGGCTCCTGGGCCGCCACGACTTCTCCTCGTTCTGCCGGACCAAGTCGGAGACGACGAACCGGACGTGCACCCTGACCCTCGCGCGCTGGGTCGCCGGCGAGCGCCCCGGCGACCTCGACTTCGAGATCGAGGCGGACCGTTTTCTGCATGGAATGGTCCGTGCGGTCGTCGGTACCCTCGTCGAGGTCGGCCGCGGACGTCGGTCGGCTGCTGACCTCGCCGACGTGCTGGCGGCTCGGGACCGCCGGGCGGCCGGGCCCGCCGCTCCTCCCCACGGGCTCGTTCTCGACCGCGTCGACTACGCCCCCTCTTCCACCTAGCCTGTGCGCCGCCTCGCCCTCGCGTGCCTGCTCCTCGTCGCCGGCTGTGACCGCGTGCCCATCGATCCGGAGGGCACCTCGCTGCTCGTGACCTCCCCCGATCTCGGCGTCGTCCAGCTCGACTCGGACTTTCGCCTGCGTCTCGTTCCCGAAGGCACGACCGGCCCGCTGACCGTCCGCATCGAGGGGACCGACATTCCGTTCGACTCCACGGCGGCAGCGTTCATCTTCGAGCGAAAGCTCGTGCAGGGCGTCAACTCGTTCGAGCTTACGGTCACCGGTGGGACGGGCACGGTGCAGACCGACACCCTCTATGCGTTCTACCTGCCCCTCCAGGCTCTCCCCCTCGTAGAAGCCAACGCAGGCGTCGCCCGCCTGGATGCGGCGGTGACCTCCCTGCCTACGGGGCAGGCCATCATCTCGGGAGGCCGCTCGGCGTCGGGGAGCGCGCTCCCCTCGGCGGATGTGCTCCAATCGCAGCCGTCGCGCGTGGTCGCCACGACGGTCCCCCTGCGGCAGGCGCGGGCGGGCCACACGGCCACGTTGGTCGAAGGCGGATCGCTGCTGCTGGGCGGCACGAATGCCGCTGCATCCGCAGGACCCGCGGCGTTCGTCCGCTCGCCGGAGTGGATCTCGCCCAGCGGCGAGACGCGGAACGTAGAGATTCTGGGCGGCGCCGACGGGCCGGCCCGAACCGGTCACGTCGCGCGTGCTGTCACGTTCGAGGGCACCACCTACCTCTACCTCTTTGGCGGTCAGAGTCCTGCGGGGAGCGGAGCGGCGGCGACATCGACGTTCGACATCTACCGCGTCGAGGGGTCGGGTGGCTTCACCTTTCGCCTGGAGCACCTCTCGCCGCCGGGCGGCGTGAGCGGCTTCGTCTCCCTCCCCGACGCCGCGCTCGCGTCGACCGGACCCGAGACGGCAGCGGTGTTCGGGCTCGGCGACGACGCCTCGTCGACGTTCACCGTTCGGTGGTCTGCTCCTGGCACACCCACCTCTCCGTTCAGCGTCGATGTGCAGCCGGGCACGGCGCTCCGCACCCCTCGCTCGGCGGCTGCCGCGGTCGGGCTGGGCGGCGGCCTCTCACTGATCCTCGGCGGACGAGACGCCGACGGCGACCTGGTGCCCACGCTCGAGATCTACGCGGCCTCCGTCGACCGCGCCTTCCGCTTTCCTCCCGAACTCCAGCTCCGCGTCCCTCGCTCCGACCACATCGCAACTATTTTCGGCACCAACCGAATCGTGGTAGCTGGCGGTCGCCCGACCACGGGGTCGGCGATCACCGCGTATGAAGCCTTCCAGTTCTAACGCGCCCTCTCGGGACCCATGCTGATTCAGCGCCTGCTCCAGATTCTCCTCGTCGCGATCGTGCTCGTGGTCGCGTTCGGCGTGCTCGGGGTCGTGCTCAAGTTCGCCGGGTGGCTGATCTGGCTGGTCGTGAAGGTCGTGCTGGTGCTGGTGGTCGTGGCGGGCCTCCTGCGCTTCGTCGAGCTCCTCCGCGAGAAGTCGCGGCGCTGAGGCGGGGAGACGAGGCCTCGTAGTTTCGACGGGCACCCCCTGCGCCCCCATGCCCGTCGAGCCAGCCGTCGCCCCGTTCCACATCCTGTCCGAGACGAATGCGCTGAGACAGGTCGTGGTCCACACGCCGGGCGAGGAGATGGCCCTCGTGTCGCCCGAGAACGCCGACGAGCTTCTCTTCGACGACATCCTGTTTCTGGAGGAGGCGCGGGAGGAACACGCGATGCTCATCCGCCTCTTCCAGGCGGCCGTCGGCCGGGAGGACGCGGTGCTGCAGGTCACCGACCTCCTCCGTGAAACGTTCGAGGCAGCCGAGGCGCGGACCGCGTTCGTGGACGGGCTCATCGAGCGGATGCCGTACCGCAACTTCGAGGCCTACGAGTCGGAGTTGAAGGGCCTCGACACGGACGGGCTGCTCCGCTTCGCCGTGACCGGGCAGGCGCCGTTCCCAGTGACCGCCCTCCCGATTCCCAACCTCCTGTTCACCCGCGACCTCTCGGCGGTCGTCGGCGAGCATGTCCTGCTGAGCCACGCCGCGACGGCCGCACGGGCACCGGAGAGCGTCATCATGGGCACGATCTACGCCCACCATCCGCGCTTCGCGGCGGTCCGTGACCGCGTGATCGTGCTGCCCGAGGACGTCTCGTTCGAGGGGGGCGACCTGCTGGTCGTCGACGAGCGCGTTGTCCTGATCGGGCAGAGCGAGCGGACCAGCCTCGGCGGGGTCCTCGCCGTGGCCCGCGAGTTGCTCACGCGTACGAGCATCGAGCACGTGATCATGGTGAACCTGCCGAAGGCGCGCTACTGCATGCACCTCGACACCGTGTTCACGTTCGCCGACGCGGAGACCTGTGTGGTCTTCCCGCCGATCATCGAGGAGGCGCACGACCACACGTTCATCCTGGAGGCCATCGACGGCGACCCGTCGGACCTGCGCCTCAGACCGTGCGCCACCCTCCGCGACGCGCTGGAGGATGTCACCGGCCGCGCCTACACGTTCGTCCGCTGTGGCGGCGAGGACCCGGTCCGCCAGCGGCGGGAGCAGTGGACCGACGGCGCCAACCTGTTCGCGATCCGGCCTGGCCTGGTGGTCGGGTACGATCGCAACCGGGCGACCTACGACGCGCTCCGGAGCGAGGGCTTCCACGTGGTCGACGCCGAGAGCTTCCTCGACTTCTACGGCGACTCGGCTGCGACATCGGACGCTCGCATCGCCGTCCGCCTGTCGGGCAACGAGTTGTCTCGGGGCCGCGGCGGGCCGCGTTGCATGACGATGCCGCTCGCCCGCAGCACGTAGTCAGCGCCGTGGGATCGTCTGCCAGGCAGGCGGCATTCCCACAGTCCCTTCGGCCCCGCTCAAGCGCCATGTCCCTCGCCTCGCTGCTCGACCCCGACCGCCGCTGGATGCGCCTGGCGCTGATGGAGGCCCAGCGTGCCGCCGAGGCGGGCGAGGTGCCCGTCGGCGCGGTCGTCGTGAAGGGCGGTCAGATCGTGGGTCGCGGCCACAATCAGGTCGAGCGCCTCGCCGACCCGACGGCCCACGCGGAGATGCTGGCCGTCTCCGCAGCGTGCCAGACCCTCGGCACCAAGTTCCTCGACGGGTGCACGCTCTACGTGACGCTGGAGCCCTGCCCGATGTGCGCCGGGGCGCTCGTCTGGGCACGCCTGGACCGGCTCGTCTTTGGCGCGCTGGACGAGAAGGCGGGCGCAGCGTCGACGCTCTACGACATTCCCGGTGACCGTCGCCTGAACCACCAGATCGAGACCGTCTCGGGCGTCGAGGCCGAGGCCTCCGCCGACCTGCTCCGGGCCTTCTTCCGCGCCCGCCGCTCCGCGGCGTCGCCTGCTCCGGGAGCCGTCGCCGGCGACGGGGCGAATGGAGAGCCGCCCCCCCACCGCCCGGTGGAACCGTCCTGACCCAGGTCGTCTCGGCACCGAGGCGGTCAGCCACGGCACATCGCGGGGCCGAGAGAGCGACACGCACGAGCCCTCGCGCCCGCCTCCTCCGCCTTTCATACGGTACGGGCAACCGAGACGGAGGTGCTCGGGTTGGATTGGTATGGACACACTCTCCCCTTCCGACCCCGTCGACCTGCTCGTCGTGGGCGCAGGCCCTATCGGCCTCGCCTGTGCGCTCGAAGCCACCCGCGCCGGCCTGACCGCCCGCGTCGTGGAGAAGGGCGCACTCGTCAACTCCCTCGTCGGCTACCCGACCCAGATGGAGTTCTTCTCCACGCCCGAGTTGCTGGAGATCGGCGGCCACCCGCTCGCGGCCACCTACTACAAGCCCCGTCGCGAGGAGGCGATCGACTACTACCGAGCGGTGGCGCAGCGTGAAGGGCTCGACATCCGCCTCGGCGAGCGTGTGGAGCGTGTCGACGGCGAGCGTGGGGCGTTCACTGTCGTCACGTCGAAGGGGACTCATGCGGCGCGCGCCGTGGCGCTGGCGACGGGTTTCTTCGACCAGCCGAATCGCATCGGCGTACCTGGCGAGGACCTCCCCCACGTCGCGCACTACTACAAGGAGCCCTACCCGTTCAGCGGGCGGCGCGTGGTGATCGTGGGGGCGAAGAACTCGGCCGCCAAGGCTGCGCTGGAGATCAACCGCCACGGCGGCCACGCGACACTGATCGTCCGCGGTCCCGAGATCACTACGAGCGTCAAGTACTGGATCCGCCCGGATCTGTTGAACCGCATCGGGGAGGGCTCGATCTCGGCCTATTACCACACGACCGTCGAAGCCATCACCGACGAGGAAGTCCACCTGAAGACCCCGGACGGGCCTCAGGCGGTCTCCGCCGATGCCGTGCTCCTGCTGACGGGCTACCACCCGGACTTCGCCTTTCTGGAGCGCCTCGGCCTGGCCTTCGAGGGTCCCGAGCGCGCCCCCGAGGTGAACCCCGACACGATGGAGTCGACGCGCCCCGGCATCTACCTGGCCGGCACGGTCTGCGGAGGGTACGCCACCAGCCGGTGGTTTATCGAGAACGGCCGGATCCACGCGGCACGGATCGCCGCAGATCTCGCCGGCCTCCCCATCCCCACGCTGACGGCCGCGGGCCAGCCGTAATCGCAGCACGACCTGTTCGAGCGGTCCGCTTCCACGTCCCGCGCCTTTCTAAAACAGCCGAGGGGCGGCCCCGATCACTCGGAGCCGCCCCTCGAAGCGGTCAGACGGTGGAGCCGTCTTAGAACCCGATCTTCGCGGTGATCAGGTTCGTCTCGCCGAGGTCGCCCATCGAACGGTAGGCGTAGTCGACGGAGAGCGACGAGTTGGACACCGGCACGTTGACGCCAGCGCCGACGCTCCAGAGCGCGAACTCGTTGCGGTCCTGCTCGGGCAGCACGTTGACACCGCCGCGGGCGTAGACGAGGTCGGCGTAGCCGAGCTCGAGGCCACCAGCGAATTCGGCCTGGTCGTACGCGTTCGAGCGGAAGTTGCCGAGCACCGACGCCGTCACGTCTCCGGCGAACTCACGCGAGTAGGTCGCACCGAAGTTGAGCAGCGAGGGCAGTTCGTAGCTGTCCGCCTCGAGCGCCACCGGGAAGGTGCCGCCGTTGGGGTCGAACTGGACGGACTGGCTCAGGCCGTTGCCCGAGTAGCTCATCTTCGTTCCGAAGTTGCGAAGGCTGACGCCGAACTGGAGCCCGCTCTCGCCGACCGTGTAGGTCATGCCAGCGTCGAAGGCGACAGCGCTACCGTTGATGTTGTCAATGGTCTCGTTGACGGCCTTGACCGTGACACCGGCCGAGATGCGGTCGGTGAAGGCGCGGGCGTAGCTCGCACCGACGACCACGGCCGACGCGTCGAACGTCAGCTCGGACGGGTCCGAGAACTCAGCGCTGGTTTCGAAGAGCTGGCCGAAGTCCCAGGACGTCACCGTGAGGGCGATGTTCGAGGTTCCGAAGCTCTGGGCGACGCCGAAGTAGTTGACGCCGACGTCCGCCACGTAGTTGTTGTAGCTGAACAGGGCCTCCGTGCCCGAGTTGCCCATCAGGGCAGCCGGGTTGGACTGGAGGGCCTCGACGCCGGAGAGCGACCGGACGCCGCCGGTCAGCCCGTTGCCGAGCGACGTCGTGCGTGCGGTCGTGGGGACGAGGAGGAACGAGGCGCCGGCAGTACCGGCGCGCTCGTCCCCATCGACCTCACGAGTCTGAGCCTGGGTGGGGGCCGCGAGGGCGCCCACCAGGAAGGCCAGAATGAGAAGAGTGCGGTTCATGAGAATGAGGTCTCTGTGTGGATGCGGATGGTGAGGGGTCGGCTTAGTAGACGTCCAGCTGCACACGGCGCTGGACGACGCCGAACTTCAGCACCCGCTCCCCGATCACGCTGCCGTCCGAACGACGGGCTTCGACGTGGACGAGGTAGATGCCGCTTGCGATTTGGAGGCCGGCCTCCGACTGGAGGTCCCAGTCGACCGTCGTGCCACCGTTATCGACCTTCTCGATCGACCGGATCTGGGTTCCACTGAGCGTGAAGACCCGGATGGTCGCCTGAGCCGGCAGGTTCACGAACCGGACGATGCGGCTGTCACCGGAGGCTTCGTAGCCCGAGGCGCCGCGGTACGGGTTCGGCGTCACAGCGATCAGGTCGAGCGCGGACTGAGCCGTGGCATCGTCTCCGCCCACCGCGGCCGACTCGGCCGTGTTGATGGTGAAGGTGTCGCCGGGCTGGTTCGGGTCCGTGGTGTAGAACCGAATGACCGTGCCGGTGAGATCGTTGATGCCGACGTCACTCGTCTGCTCCATCACGAAGCGCTGGAGCGGACGGCCACGACCGAAGTCGATGGAGCCAGACGCTGCAGCCGTCGCCGGGTCCGTCGGGCACCCATTCGGGTCGGCAGTCACGAGCGGTTCGATCGCCGTCTCCCAGTCCGAGTACGAGGTCGTCGGGTAGTAGGCGTAGATCCGCTGCGTGATGTTGCCGATGTCGAACTGCGACGGGCCGAAGTAGCCGAACTCGCACTCGATGTCACCATCGGCGAACAGGTTCGGGATCAGCTGGACGTCGTCGGAGGGATCGTTGGCCGAGCCCGGAGGCGTCAGGCCGATGTCCCAGACCTCGAAGGGCACCTTGATCGCGTTGCCCGTCGAGAACGGGTAGTACGCGTAGGACCCCTCGTCCGTGAACCGGATCTCGTAGTCGTTCGGAGCGAAGGCGCCGAGGCTGGCCTCCGGACCGTCACCGACGTGCGTGGCAGCGTAATCCGCAGTTCCGTTGAAGGAACCGTAGATGTTGTTGCCCAGCGGGCAGCCGGCCGTCGAGGCCGCATCCGGACCACACGAGTCGATGCCACCGGGGCCGGTGATCTCGACGAACGCGTTGGTACCGCCCGGGAAGAGCGGTCCAGCGACCGGGCCCTGGACGTCGAAGAGGAGGCCGTCGCGACGCAGGACACTCGTGGTCTGCAGCAGGACTTCGCCGTTCTCTTCGAAGAACTCGGCTCCATCGAGGAGGACCTCGCCCGTCGTGGCGTTCACGATGTTGTAGTTCGTCTCGAGGATCTCGGTGTCGTCCGACGGGTCGTTGGGCGTCCCGTGCTGGTCGATACCGACCACCTGCGAGAAGAACTCGACGCGGTAGGTGTCACCCGTGATCGCGAGCGGATCGACGACCGTGGCCGTGATCTGACCGCCACCGACGTTGTTGGCACCCGCCTCGACCGGCAGGCTCGCGCCCGAGGTCGTCTGCACCACCGTACCGTCGTTCCGCGGAGCGGAGATCGAGGGCCGGACGGAGACGCGGGTCACCGGGGCAGCGAAGATCCGGTTCGGCGACGAGAACTCGTTGTACGCGTACGGCTGGACGCCGAAGTAGTACGTCGTGTTGTTCCGCAGCTCGGAGCCGGTGAACACGTCGTTCTGGATCAGGATCGAGGTCGGCGTGGCCGTCTCGGACCCACTGTTCGTGCCCTGCGCCACCACGTTGTTGATGATGGCACCGGTGTTACAGTCGAGGCCGTTGTCGACCACCGTCGTCACCGAGTTGTTGATGTCGAAGGTGGCGATCAGCGTCCCCTCCGTGCTGGTGGCATCCCGGTACTGGATGATCTTGAAGCCTTCGAAGTTGTACGTGGCGTCGGGCGCGCCGCCGATGGCGAACGGGCTGTCGACCTCGTAGTTGAAGATGTCCGCGTTGTCGCCGGTGACACTGTCGAACTGGAGGACGACCTCCTGATCGAGCGGCGTCGCCTGGACCGTGACCGCCGGGGGCGGCGACGGCAGGTTGAAGTCGGCGTTGAAGGCACCCTGCACGGTGATGTCGTCGAACTTCAGCTGCTGGAGCGACGCGATCTGCGGGGTGGCCGTGGCCTGACAGGCCTGCGGGGCCTGGGCCCACACGATGCCGAAGACGATCTCCTGGATGTCACCGGGCTTCATGGTGAAGGGACCGGTCACGACGCCGAAGCGGCGGTCGTCCGGGGCGTTGGCCCGGCCGAGGCCGTTCGAGTTGTACTCACTCCAGAAGGCCGGCGGGTCGTCCGGGAAGGCGAAGAGCGTGAAGTCCTCGCTGCCGGGGTTGTAGCCGTCACCACCGCGCGTGAAGGGCACGCCGTCCTTCCAGAGGCCCTGCATGAGGCGGTACGACACGACGCCGCGGTCCTCACTGGCCGCCGGGTCACCGGTCGGGCCACCCTGGTTGGTGAAGTAGTAGAACGTCTCCACCTGGAGGCGCTCATCGTCCTCGTCGACGACACCGTTGCCGTTGTTGTCGATGCCGTCGTCGTTGACGAGCGGGCCCTGGAAGAAGTCGTAGCCGAGAGCCGGCGGGAGCGAGCCGTAGCCGCCCGCACCTTCGTCGTTGTTGTCGCCGTTGTAGACGAAGCCGAGACCCAGCTCCGGGTCACTGCCGACGTAGTCGTCGCCGAAGTTGCCGAGGTCCGGATCCGACCACAGGGAGATGTAGCTCTCCTCGAGGTCGCTGGGCCCGCGGTAGACGAACTGGTAGCGGTAGAAGGTCGTGTTGTTGAGGGCGTCGGCCGTCGAGAACGCGAACGCCTGAGCGCGAACCTCCACCTCGAGCGGCGCCGCGCCACTCCAACCGTGGGTGTTGCCGTTGTCGTTCATGACCCACCAGACGGCCTGGTCACCGATGATGTCGGGACGGAAGCCAGCGGCGAGGTCGAGCGTCGCGCCACCGCCACGGGTGAGGCTGTAGCCCGGGTCGCCGAGGTTGAGCTCGATGCGCTCCTCGTCGGGATCGCGGCGGTCGTTGCCGTTGGTGTCGAGGAAGTAGGGCGCGCCCTGCGCGATCGGCCAGCCCGTGAGGTCCTGGTTGGTCTCAGACGTGAGGCCGTTGGCCGTGTAGTCCTGGACGTCCTCGAAGCTGACGCGCCAGAGCTTGTCGAAGCTCGTGCAGCGACCGGCCGTGGTCTCGCCCTGGGCGTCGAGCGGGCCGGGCCAGAACTCCCAGTTGTTGTACGTGGAGCCGGCGAAGCGGAGGTTGTCCGGGTTGCCGTCGAGGAGGCCTGCGACCCAGATGCCGGAGGCGAAGATGGAGCCCGGACCGGCCGCCTCAGCGTCGGGGTTGTAGGGCACTTCGTACTGAGCGCCGCCGCCGCGCCAGAAGAGGCCACCGATGTTGTACATCTTGGCCCGGACGTTGTTGATGTTCAGGTCGACGTCGGCCGCGCCGAGGACACAGTCCGCCGCGTTGGCCGCCGCCGTAGCCGCCGCCGCCTCAGCGGTCAGGCGAGCCGGCGGGCTGTCGATCCCGTCGCGGAGCACCTTCTGGGCGCTCGCGTCCGCCGTGAGCAGGACGACGCCCAGCAGGACGAGAGTCGCTCGACGGACGAGGATGGTGAGGGTAGTCATGTTGAGAGAGTATCGGGTTCTAGAACCGGTGCCCTGCCCGCGCCGAAGCGCGGGCAGAGCGCACACGGCGGGTGTTTAGAAGTCGAGGGTGACGCCGAGACGGATCCGGCGCGGCGGGCTGTAGAAGTTGCCGCTGGTCACCTTGAACGCACCCGGGTTGACCGGTCCACCCACGTACTGCGAGTAGAGGTACCGGTAGGCGTCCTGCTGGATCTGGCTGCCGAGGTTGGCGATGACGTCCGGGTCGGTGGCCAGGAAGCCGTCGTCGTCGGCGAGGCCGGTCGTCCGGTAGACGCCGATCACGTTGTCCGAGTCGAGCAGGTTCTGGACCCACACGTAGCCGCGGAAGTTGGCGCCACCGAGGTTGAACCCACGGTCGACCTTGAGGTCGAGGCGGCTCGTCGCTGGGATGACGACCTCGTTCGGCGCGCCCGTGATGGCCAGGCCGATGTTCTGGGCGTAGTCCGACTTGAGCGCCTCGTCCGAGAGCTGCGTGTAGCGGTTGCCGCTCTTGTAGACGCCGAGCAGGTTCAGGCCGAACCCGGCGAACGGGCGGATGCCGCCGATCATCGGGCCTTCGCCTTCGCCGAGCCGGTAGTCAACGGAGACGTTGACGTTGTGGCGCTGGTCGAAGGAGAGCGGCGAGAGCGTCTCCGGGAAGATGTTGCTCGTCGTCCGGAAGGACAGCAGGTTCGCCGAGGCGGCGTCCGAGCCGGTGCCCTCCGCAAACTGCAGGGTGTAGTTGGCGTTGACCTGGAGGTTGCGCGTCCGACGGAGGTCGAACCCGAACTCGAGGCCCTTCGTCGTCGTGAAGTCCTGGTTGGTGTAGGCCGTGTAACCCGAGGGGAACGCCTGGTTGAAGTTGCGCAGCGTGATCTTGTTACGCTGCGTCCGGTAGAAGCCCGAGATGGTGAGGGCGGCCCGGTCGGTGAGCGCCTGGCGGAAGCCGAGCTCGTACTGGGTCGTCGTCTCCGGGCGGAGGTTGGCGTTGTTCAGCGTGCCCGAGCTCTCCGAGGCGTACGCGAAGTCCTGGATGGACGCGAACGCGTTCTCGCTCGGCCGCTGGCTGGTCACGTTGTAGGACGCGAAGAACAGCGCCCGGTTGGTGACCGGGAACGTCACGCCGATGCGCGGCATGACCGTCAGCGCCGGCTCGTAGTCCTCGAACGCGTCCTCGGTGAGCTGACCGCCGGCGGCCTCGTCGAGCTGCGGCGAGCCGCCGAGCTGAGCGAGAACCGTGGTGGCGTCCGTCTCGGCGCCGAGGGCGTTGTAGAACTGACCGTTCAGGTCACGGTAGCCGACGACCGTCTGGCCGTTGACGTACACCGCGTAGTCGCCTTCGATGTTCGAGGGCAGGTTCGTGATCGGGTTGATCCCGACCGCGGAGCCGCCGAGCACGTCGTCGACGCGGTAGATGTCCGCCAGCGCGAACGGGTCACGGAGCACGCGGGTGTTGTTGTCGAACACGTCGAGACGAAGCCCGAGGTCGATCACCAGGTCGCGGTACTCAATGCGGTCGCGAACGTAGCTGCCGTAGTAGAGCGGCTTGTAGGGAGCCACGTTGCGGTTGAACTGGTCCGGCGTGCCGTCACCGTCGGTGTCGATGCCGACGTACTCCGACACGTTGTCCTCGTCCACCTCGTTGAGGCCGAGGTAGTCGTAGCCGTAGTAGCGCACGTTCACGCGCGGGTTGTCGAAGCCAGCGTTGAAGGGCAGGTCGTCGTAGGACGCCACCTGATCCTCCTCCGGGATGCCCTCGATCGTGCCGTCGGACGCGTAGCGAGCCAGGCCGCGCGCGAAGGCGCCGCCGATGCTCCAGGAGCGCTGCGTCAGCGTCTCGTACTCACCACCGAAGGAGAGCTCGTGGACGCCGACCTGCGTCTGGGCCGAGCCGAACACGCGGAACTGCGTCTGGTCGAACATCGAGTAGCCCGTGGACGGGGTGCCCGGGGCGGAGAAGCCGATGCCCTGGTTCGTCGCGGTCGGGCTGATGGCGCCGTCGCGGTAGGTGGGCGTGTAGACCCCCGTCGCCGCGTCGTAGTTGTAGTAGCGACGCGCGACCTCGTTCTGAGGAGCGTCGATGTCGCCGTAGCTCAGGATGGTGCGGATGTCGCTACCGAACTCGTCCGGGTAGTTGTTCTGGGTCCGGGTCGAGTACTCGGCCTGGAGCTGGTAGAACGCCGTGTTCGAGAGCACCTGGCGGAGCGACGCGTAGCCACGCGTGACCTCGTCCTCCGTCGTGGTGAAGCGGTCCCGGTTGAAGAGGGAGCGCGAGAAGGAGAAGCCGCGATCCTCGTTGTACGTGTAGGCTCCACCGAAGCGGAGGTTCACGCCCGTCACGGGGCGAAGCTCGATGTTGCCCGTCGTCGAGATCTGCGTGGACGGGTCGTCCTTGCCCGTGCGGCTCGTGAAGCTGTCCCCGTTGGTGAACAGGTCGTACGAGAGCAGCGGGCTGCCCGCGATCACGCCGGCGTCGAGGCCGAGGGCCTCGGCGAGCGCGTCGATGTCGAAGGCGAGCTCCGCGTCCGGATCCGTCGGGTCGAAGTCGATGCCCGGATCGAGGCTGGCCGGAATGCCGACGTAGAAGAAGTCGGAGTCGGTGTGGATCGTGCCCGTCGGGGCCACGTCACCGACACCGCCGCGGTTCACGCGAACCACCTGCGGCGACTGCTGGATCGCGTTGTAGACGTCGTCGTTCAGCTGGAGCGTCTCGAGCGCGTACGGCGAGTCGTCCTCGGTGTAGGTGCCCTGCACCGACACGAAGAAGCTCGCGAAGTCCTTCACGATCGGGCCGCCGATCGAGAGCGCGCCGAGGTTGTACCCGAACGCGTCGAGACCCGTCGAGGTGATCGCCTCAAGGGAGCCGAAGAAGTTGTTGCCGCCGGACAGCGTCGAGATCGAGATGATGCCGGCCGTCGCGTCGCCGTACTGCGGCGGGATCGTGCCGATGAGCATCTCCTGCTCAGCGATGGCCGCCTGGGGGACGGCACGGCCCGCGGCCCCACCGATCACCTTGACGCCGTCGATGTAGTAGGTCACCTCCTCGCCGCGACCACCGCGGATGTTGAGGGTGCCGGAGCCGTCGTTGGAGACGACGCCCGCCTGGATCGAGGCCACGCTCTCGACACCGCGAACCGGGAGGTTCTGGATGTCGGCGCCGGTCACGACCTTCGGCACGCCGATGGCGTCCTGCTGGATCAGCGGACGCTGGTACTCGACGACGACCTCACCGAGCGACTCGCCGGAGAGTTCGACGTCGACCACACGGGTGCGGCCCTGCGAGAGTTCGACGTCGGTCTGCGTCTGCGACTGGTACCCCGTGTAGGAGAACGTGATGTCGTAGAGGCCGACGGGGATGCCGAGGATGGTGTAGTTGCCGTCGATGTCGGTGGCTGCGCCACGCTGGACGGCGGGCAGATACACGTTGGCCCCGATGAGGGGGTCGCCGGTATCTGCATCCGTCACGCGGCCGGACAGCTTTCCTGTGTTCTGCGCATAGGCCACGCCGGGCAGCGCGAACAGCAGCAGGAGCACGACGGTGCTCAGTGAACGAAACATTGCTACCTCCTGAAGGGTGGTGTGTGAGCCCGAGCGTCGGATAGCCCGGGAAGGAAGTGCGTCAAGCGACGCCGGTCGGGAAATGCCGGGACCCGAGGGCCGAGGCGGTGGGGCGTACGGGACGAGCCCAAAGCCAAGGGTCTGAGTCTAAGGCCGCCCGAACGGCCTGTGCGACCCCGCGGTCGCGCTTCGCCCTGACGTGCCCACGCACGCTCGGCTGGTCCTGAGTAGGGGAGGACAGTATCAACCTGAGCGGGTGGGCGTTCGGTAAAGGACGTGTTAAGCGACAGGGCGAATATACCCGGCGCCTGAAAACCGTGTCAAGGCACCGGGGCGTCCCCCCACGTTTGCACCGGGTCGATCCCGAGCAATACGCCTCGAGAGTCCCCTGAGAGCCTTCAGGGCACGATGCAGCCGGCTTCGAAAAGGCCTCGTGAAGAGCCCGCGCGTGCATACGATCCTGTATGGAAGCGTTACCGCGCCCAGAACAGGCTGCGGCGGATCGGCGGCGCTGCAGCCGGGTACCTTCGCTCCCTCTCCCCCACGCACCATGTCCGAACACGCCCACCCCGAGGTTCTCGTCTCTACCGACTGGGTCGCCAAGCACCTCGCCGACACCGCGAACGTCCGCGTGATCGAGTCGAACGAGGACGTCCTCCTCTACGCCACCGGCCACCTCCACAATGCGGTCCACGTGGACTGGCAGACGGACCTCCAGGACGCCGACGTTCGCGACTACATCAGCCAAAAGCAGTTCGAGTCCCTGTGCTCCCGCCTCGGCATCCGCCCGGACACCACGCTCGTGTTCTACGGCGACAAGGCCAACTGGTGGGCCACCTATGCCTTCTGGACCTTCAAGATGTTCGGACACGAGGACTGCCGCGTCATGGACGGCGGCCGGGCCAAGTGGGAGGCGGAGGGACGGACGATGACCACGACCCGCCCCCAGTACGAGAGCACCGACTACACGGCCTCCCACCCGGACACCTCCATCCGCGCCTTCCGCGACGACGTGCTGCGCCACATGAAAGCGGGCGGCGCGATGGTGGACGTGCGGAGCCCCCAGGAGTTCATCGGCGAGATCTCGCACGCGCCCGGCAACCCCCAGTCGGAGTCGGCGCTGCGCGCGGGGCACATCCCGGGCGCGCTCAACGTGCCCTGGAGCCGAGCGGCCAACGCCGACGGCACCTTCAAGTCACGCGACGAGCTGGCGGCGATCTACCTCGACGAGCAGAGCCTCGACCCGAAGGACGAGACGGTCGCCTACTGCCGCATCGGGGAGCGCTCCAGCCACACGTGGTTCGTGCTGACGTACCTGCTCGGCTTCAAGCACGTCCGCAACTACGATGGCTCGTGGACGGAGTGGGGCAACCTGGTCGGCGTGCCGGTCGAGAAGGGCGTGCCGGAGGACGACGGCGGGATCGGGGACTGAACGGCCAGGGGCGAACCCGCCGCGCCCCGAACCGTCGGCGCGGAACCCTGCGCGCCGCGCCGTTGAACTCCGAACTCCGAACTCCGAACTCCGAACTCCGAACTCCGAACTCCGAACTCCGAACTCCGAGCTCCGAACTCCGAACTCCGAACTCCGAACTCCGTGAACGCCCGCCTCCAGGAGATCGCCGACGAACTGGCCTCCGTCCCCCGCGACCTCCAGGTCGAGCTGCTGCTCGAGCACGCTCGCCAGTTCCCGCCTCTGCCCGACCGGTACCGCGCGGCCCGCGAGGCCGGGCTCGGGCGCGTCCACGAGTGCCAGGCGGAGGTCTACTTCTTCCCCGAGGTCGAGGACGGCGTCGTCCACCTCCACGCCGACATCCCGGGCCACGCGCCGACCCAACGCGCGCTCGTCGGCATTCTGATGGAGGCGTACGAGGGCGCGACGCCCGCCGACGTGGCGGCCATCCCCGACGACCTCCTCCGCCACCTCGGCGTGGACGCCCTGCTGGGCCCCCAGCGCCAGCGCGGATTCGCCGGCGTGCTGGCCCGCCTCAAGTACGGCGTCGCCCAGGCTGCTACCTGATGACTCGACTCTCCCTCTTCGCGGCGCTCCTCGTCCTCGCCGGGTGCGGCTCCTCCCGCCCCGTCGGCCTCGGCGAGCGCCCCGCCGACCGCGTCGCCGTCCCGGTCTCGTCGATCCACTACCGCGACGCGACCTCCGCCGACGACCTGGCGGCCAGACTTCGGTGGACCGAGGACGCCCCGCTCCTCGTCAGCGCACACCGCGGCGGGCCGGTGCCAGGCCTCCCCGAGAACGCCCTCGAAACGTTCGAGTACGCGCTCAACCACGCCCCCGCGCTCATCGAGGCGGACGTGCGCCGCACCGCCGACGGCGTGCTCGTCCTCATGCATGACGAGACGCTGGACCGCACCACCACCGGCACCGGGCGCGTCGACGCGACGACGTTCGCCGAGATCCGCCGCCTCCGCCTCCTCGCCGATACGGTGGTCACCGCGTTCCGCGTCCCGACCCTCGCCGAGGCGCTCGCCTGGGCCGACGGCCGCGCCGTCCTCATGCTCGACGTCAAGCCCGACGTGCCGTACGAGACGCTCGTCGCCGCGCTCCGCCAGGCGGACGCTGCCGACCGCGCCGCGGTCATCACGTACTCCCTCGCCGACCACCGGCGGCTGGTCGCCCTCGCGCCGGACCTCGTCGTCTCGGCGACGGCCGAGACCCTGGCCGACGTGGACGCCCTGCTCGCCTCGGGCCTCGACCTGAGCCGCGTCGTCGCCTGGACCGGCGTCGGCGTGCCGGATCCGGAGGTCGTGGCGCGGCTCCACGCGGCGGGCATCCGCGCCCAGGCTGGAGCGTTCGGCGCCATCGACGAGGCGGCCCGCACCACGGCGTCCCCGGCGCCCTACGACGCGATCCTCGCCGCGGGCGCCGACGTGATCGCGACGGACGTGGTCCCGATGGCTGCGCTGGCCACGCGGAACGCCGCCCTCATCCGACGAGCCCGGCGATAAACGTCGACAGGGCCTCTTCGGCGCCGGGCGCGAGGGGGATCGCTCCGACGCCGAGGTCGGCAAGGCTGGTCCAGAGACGACTGCGCAGGAAGGCCGCGTCCGGCACGCCGGGAAAGAGCGCGGCGGCCTGGAGGATGGGCGGCCCCTGCACGATGGCGTCGCGGTAACGGTGCAGCACGCCGAGGGCGTCTTCCGGCGGCCCCGCCGCGCCGTACCGACGCCGGTACCCGGCCGAGTCGTCGCGGCGGTACTTCGCATCCAGCACCACCCGCCGGGTCCTGTCGCCGGTGCGGACGGTGAGAAGCAGGTCGGGGCGCTGGGCCAGCAGCGCGGGCGGCGCCGGGAAACGCGGACTGTAGACGACCTCCACCTCGGTATGTCCTGCGGCGAGGCGGACCCCATGCTGACGCCCTTGTCTCAATCGGACATCCGCCCCGACCGTGTCGATGCCGAACGGCCGCTCCGGCACGGGGCACCCGAGCACGTCGGCGACGGACCTTACGACGGCGAGCGCAGCCCACGTCTCGTACAACACCGCGAGGTCCTGCATCGACACATCGAGGGCGCCGTCGCGAAGGGCAACCCCGCGGTCGAGGGACTGGAGCGCCTCGAAGGCCTGGGCGTAGGCCGGAGCCCGCCGGAGCACGAGCGGCGGAACGCTCGGAGCACGCCCCAGGTCACCTGCGAGGACTCCTGTGGAGCGCAGCGCTCGTAGTCGATCCCGATGCAGGGAGAGGTCTCGGACGAGAGCCGCCCTGCGGAGCGTCGGCCGCCGTGCTCCCTCCTCCCGAGCCAGTGTCTCCAGCCGGCTGACCACGTCGTCGAGGCGGGCCGCCAGCCATCGGTGTGCCGGCGTGTCCGCGGTCAGGCGAGGGGGCCTCGCCGGAAGTCGCTCGACCTCCATCCCCGTACGCAAGGCGACGCGACGTGTCTCCGACGACGGACGCCGAATCTGCCCTGCTGGCTGGATCGAGACGCTTCGAGTCGTGTCGAGCGTCGGCCGGCGATCGATCTCGCGGACGGCACCGACCAGCGCCTCGGTAGCCTCCCGAAGCGCCGCGAGCCAGAATGGCGGTGCGGTTTCCCCCACCTCGGTCGTGAGGTCGACCGTCGCAGGACGGAGCGCAGATGCTGACAGGCCGGCTGCGAACCGCTCCACGTCGTCACGCATCGACTCCACCTCGGAGGTCGACATCTTTACCGGGAGCACGCCAATGTCGAACGCCACGGTTGGCTTGCTCCCGAGCCACACCTCGAACCGCATCCGGCCCGCCTGCGAGCCGGTCCGAACCGGACCGTGGAGCACACGCCCGCCGTCGGCCGAGGCGAGGCTCGCCGTCACGACGGGGTCGCGGTGGACGAGCGTGACGGCTTCCTCGCAGAGGCTCTGCACGAGGACGAGACTGGTCGTCTCCTCCTCCAGCCAAACCGCCTCGGCGTCCACGTGGACGGGGTCTGCCCCCAGGGAGACGACAGTCAGAGGCGACGCCCCCGGCCGCGACGAAGGGCGCGCGCTCCATGTCAGGCGGAGGCGGGGGGTCTGGATCGTGAACAGCGTCTGCACATCGTATGCTACCGCACGCCCTCCCCTGCCGTGCCCGACCCGCCCGTTCTCCGGCTGACGCTCCGTGACGGCCGCCCCGTGGCCCTTCGCCCCATCGAGCCCGCCGACCGCGACCGGCTCGCCACAGGCTTCGACGCCCTGTCCACGGCCTCGCGGCGGCTACGTTTTCTCGGGTCCGTGTCGAACCTGAGCGAGGCCCACCTCTCCTACCTCACCGAGGTCGACGGTCACGACCACGTCGCATGGGGCGCGCTCGACCTCACCGACCCCGCGCTACCGGGCTTCGGCGTTGGCCGGTTCATCCGCCTCGGGAAGACCGAGGGCCTCGACACGGTGGCCGAGTTCTCGCTGACTGTGCTCGACTCGGCCCAGGGGCACGGCGTCGGGCAGTTGCTCCTCGCCGTCCTGGCCGTGGTCGCGCCGTCGGTGGGCGTGGAGACGCTCCGTGGCGTCGTGGCGCAAGACAACGACCGGATGCTCCGCTGGCTCCGGCGCCTCGGAGCCGTCGCCATCGGGTCGGCCGAGGAAGAGACGCTCGACCTCCCGCTTCCCGTGGATCCGTCTGTCAGCGACTCGGCCGCCGCGTTCGTGGACACGATGGAGAGAATCCGGGCCGAGATGCGCGCGTCCGAGAGGAAGGGCTAGGCCCAGAACGACGCGACGCCATCGGCCAGAGCCCCCTCTGCGATGCGGGCGAGGCGCGCCGCCGTTCGGGGGAAGCGACTGCCGAGGACGTCGGGGCGCCCGTCCGCCGCCCAAGCGTCGACGGAGACCCGGGCCGCGCGCGCATCCATCGGGCGGCCGTCCACGGCCCACCCGAGCAGGGCATACGTGGCGTCGCGAGCCGGTCCGCGTGCGCCGTCGATCCGAGGCACGAGCTTCATCAGCAGCGCGAGGTCCGCGGGGTCGACGGAGTCCCCCGACGCAGCCCGGAAGGCGGCGGGCGTCTCGCTGGCATGGAGCACGAACAGAGCCGCCTCGTCCCGCGCGCGATACCCGACGCCCATGCCCGACGGGGCCAGGAGGGCGTCCGCCTCGGCGACCGCGGCGATCACCCGCTCCATCCCTGTGCGTTCGGTCGGCGTGAGGTCCAACGATTCACCCAGGCGGACGGCCCGTGGGGACCAGGCCTCCACGGGCCAGGGGAGGGGTGCCACGGCGTCCGCAGGTCCGGGCCCCCAGTCGCCGAGGTCTCGGGCGGCCAGTTCCAGCACGAAGGCCCGGTCCAGCACCTTCCGGCTGAACGCGTGCGCGCTCTCGTCCACGTTGACCGTCCCGACGATGCCGAGCGAGGGCGGCAACCGGACCGCCTGCCACTGCGCGTCCGCCGCGGCGAGCGACTCCGACAGCAGTGGGGAGCTCTCGTACCCGCCTGGCGCGGGAGCACGAGACTCGATCCGGCTCAAGACCTCGGCGAGGTAGTGCTCCGGACGCCCCAGGTTCATCTCGTCGAGCACGAGCGTCCGGAAACGGTCGGTGTGCTCGGCCGCATCGCTCGCTGCGCGCAGCACCGCGCCGGGACGAAAGCGCCCAGAGAGGTCCGTGTAGCCCATCGTCTCCGACGGGTCGGTCCAGTCCGGGCGGACGGGGAGCACCGTCGCGACGCCTCCCGTCGCGTCCGCGACAAGCGAGGGCAGGCGGCTCTTGCCGACGCCCGTCACGCCTGCCAGGAGGACGAACGGCTTGGTGCGGAGTGCGGTCACGTAGGCTGCGATCTCCCAGGGCTCGAACCGAAAGCCGCGCGCAGCCACCGCGTCGACGAGAGACGCCATCGCCGTCGCCCGGTCGAACCCCGTCGGCGCCACATACCCGACCGCTGGCTCGGCCACCTCAGGGGTCGGGAGCACTACTCCAGGCTCCATCTGCTCCGCCTGCTCATCTGCCTGTCGCCGCGCATCACGGACCGCCTCGACGGCCGCCATGAGGGCGTCAGGATCGGCTCCGAGGCGGGCCTGGACGACGAACTCCAGCACCTTGCCGTCGAGCACGGGCAGCGGGTGGAGCACCTGCTGGACGACCCGCCGAAAGCGTGCCTCGGGCGGCACGTCGGGGTACTCGTCGAGCACCCGCAGGTCGGCCGCGGCGCGGTCGCGGGCGATCCACAACTCCTCAGGGAGCACGGCGACCGGACGGACGCGGAGCCGGTGCGGCAGGTGGCGTCCCGGCGCCAGCACGGTCGCGTCCTCGAACGGCACGCCGACGGCCTCGAACAGTCCGGCGAACGCCTGATGGCCCGAGAGGTACACGATGATCCGGTCTCCCGCGCGCACCTCCGCCAGTCGCCGCCGCCCCTGCTGCCGCAGCGCAAGCGTCCCCGCGCGAACCGCAGCGGGGAACACATCGGGAGAGAGAGACCAGAGCCAGTAGGCCATGCGGAACACGAAGAGGGGCAGCGACCGGCTGCACGCGGAGCCTACAGGCTAGCGACGATGCGCGGCCGTGGTCTGCCGCGTATGCGACGCGTGAGATCGCGTTCCGGACGCACGCTCGTGCCCCAGGCGAAGCCCCCGCATTTTCTCTTAGCACTGTTCGCCCGGCGCCTAGATTCGAAACCGCTTCCATCGTCCCACCGACTCTCCATTATGACCCGACTTCGCTCGCTCGTCGTCCTCGCGACGCTCGCACTCACCGTCTCTGCCTGCGACTCGTCCGGCGAGGACGGTCTCCTCGCCGGTGCCGAGGCCAACCTCGGCCAGTGGACCTGGATCGACGTGGCGGGCTCGCAGTGCCGCGACGGCTCCTCGACGGGCATTGGCGTCCGCCTTCAGGACGGCGCCACCGACCTCGCCATCTACCTCGAGGGCGGCGGGGCGTGCTTCAACGGAGCCACCTGCGCCACCAACCCCAAGACGTTCGGCGAGGCGGAGTTCAACGCCCGCGCGGCGGCGGTGGGCAACAACGGCCTGTTCAGCACGGCCGCCGGCAACCCCGTCGGCGACTACAACATGGTCTACGTGCCGTACTGCACGGGCGACCTCCACGGCGGCAGCTTCCCCAACAGCTCGCTCCTCGGCGAGGAAATCGGCGTGCAGCAGTTCGTCGGGCACCAGAACGTCCAGCGCGCCGTCGCCCTCCTGGCGGACGAGTTGGACACGCCCGGGAAGGTGCTCCTGACCGGATCCAGCGCGGGCGGCTTCGGGACGCTCCTCAACTTCGGCGAGGTGGCCGACGCGTTCACCGGCTCCGACCTCTACCTCGTCGACGACTCCGGCCCGGTGTTCTTCCAGGACAACGTCTTCAGCCCGCAACTGGCCAGCAGCGTGACGGCGCTCTACAACCTCCCGGCGACGCTCCCGACGGCTCCCCAGCTGTTTCAGACGGACGGCCTGCCGGGCATCTACGCCTACTACGCCTCCACCTACCCGAACGCGACGTTCGGCCTCTCCAGCTACCTCGGCGACGACGTCATCCAGCAGTTCTTCGGCTTCGGCCAGGCGCCGGGCGACCCGATCACGGACGACGAGTACGCAGCGGGCCTGCGCGACGTGCGCAGCCAGATCCCGAGCGACTGGGGCACCTACTTCGCCACGGGCGGCGAGCACACGTTCCTGCTCGTCCCGAACCGCTACGCGGGCACCTCGGCGGGCGTCGCGTACGATGCCTGGCTCGCGGGCATCCTGGACGGCTCGCCGACGAACGTGGACCCGGCCGTGGCCGTCCGCGCCCCGCTGGCAGCCCGCTAGCACGTCTCTCGTGATGGCCCTCGCGCCCCGCTCCGCCTCGGTGGGGCGGGGCGCGGTGCGTTCCAGGCCCTGCGGCGCGCTCCCCGAGGCGGGTGGCCCTACGGGTCTACCAGCGGACGAACACGCCCGCCTCGGCGTGGCTCCGGGAGAGGTCGCCGTCGGCCGTGTAGCCGACGCCGAGCGCGCCGCCGAGGCGGCCCACCAGTGGGCGCTGCGCGCGCGCGCCGACGGACCACGCGTCACGTACCGAGGACTGGCCCTCGGCCTCGACGCGGACCTCCTGGCCGCGTCCGGCGGAGACCTCCCAGAACGACCCGAACGCACCGCCGCCGGTGTCGCCGAAGCGCCGGGCGACGACCCGCGCCGAGACCGGCACGCCTGGCTGGCCAGGCACGATCGCCGCCTCGCCGCGCAGCAGCCAGGCCCCGCGGTAGACCTCCGCCCCACCCGTCGCGATCACCACCGCCTGGTCGGCGAAGGCCATGCGCCGCGCCCCGACCGACGCCACCCAGCCGCCCCCCAGGGCCACCGAGAGCGACGCCGCGAGGTCGGTCTGCGCCGTCACCTCGGAGCCGGGCGCCCAGCGCCCACGGACGTTGCCCGAGACCCCGCGCCCGAGGTCGGGGTAGAGATCCGCCCCGACGAACGGCGCCGTCGCCCCGAACCGATCCACCGCGCCCGCCTCGACGACGCCCCCGCCCAGGTCGCCCGCACGGCCGCCGACGCGCACGGTCGAGGTGACCCACGTCCCGCGGTCGCCGACGGCCTCCGCCTCGACGGTCGCGCCCCCTCCCCACGACTGGGCCGAGGCGGGCGAGATCGCGACCAGGAGCAGGAGCACGCGCCACATGGGATCAGGAGGTCTGGAAGCCGGTGCGCGTCATCACGCCCCAGGACTGGGTCTTGCGGAAGTAGCTCACCAGGCCGCGGATCCGCCAGTAGACGGTCATTTGCCGGTAGCCGATGTTTTCGAGCACGGCGAGCCCCAGGAGCAGCGCGATGTCGCGGAGGCGCGTGTAGCGGCGGAACGCGAGCTGCTCCAGCGCCACCGACGCGATCGACTGGGCTACGCCGAGGGCCACCGCGAGCGCCAGCAGCAGCACCGCCACGGGCCCATTCACCAGGCCCAGCGCCACCAGCACCGCGAGCACCACGTAACCCAACGCCTCGACCACCGGCCCGAGCAGCTCCACGAGCACGTACACCGGGAACGCGAGCATCCCCACGCGGCCGTAGCGCGGGTTGAAGAACATCTTCCGGTGGCGCCACAGGATCTGCGCCAGCCCCCGATGCCAGCGGTCGCGCTGCCGCCCCAGGACGGCCCGGTCCTCCGGGCACTCGGTCCACGAGATCGCGTCGGGGGCGTAGGCCACGCGGTACGGCTGGCCGGTCTCGCGAAAGTGCTGATGGAGGTGGAGCACCAGTTCCATGTCCTCCCCCACCGTCGTGTGGTCCAGGCCGCCGAGGGCGACGACGGGCTCCAGCCGGAACAGGCCGAACGCGCCGGACACGATAGGCAGCGCGTTCAGGTGGTCCCACGCCGTCCGCGAGGCGACGAAGGCGCGCAGGTACTCGAGCGCCTGGAAGCGAGCCAGCCAGTTGGTCGGCATCCGCACCTCGGCGACCTGCCCGTGGCGCACCCGGCTCCCGTTGACGATGCCGACCGTGCCGCCCACCACGATGGTCCGCGCGTCGTCCAGGAAGGGGCGGACGGCGCGGAGCAGCGCGTCGCGGGCGAGCAGGCTGTCGCCGTCGAGCATGCAGAAGAGCGGCGTCCGGCAGTACGCCAGCCCCGCGTTGACGGCGTCCGCCTTGCCGCCGCCGTTGATCTTGGAGAGGACCCACAATTCAGGCTGCACGCGGCTCCGGAAGACCCGCTGGACGGGCGCGTGCGGGATCGCCGAGGTCGGCGGCCGTACGGCCTCGACCAGGTCGAATGCCTCGTCGAGGCGGGCCACGGTGTCGTCCGAGGAGCCGTCGTCGATGATGAGGACTTCCTTGGCGGGGTACTCCACGGCCAGCAGCGCGAGCGTCGCCTCGACCGCCACCACGCCCTCGTTGTACATCGGCACGAGCAGCGTGATCGCCGGGATGTCGGCCGTGGCAGCCACCTCCTCGACGTGGAACGACGACAGCCGTCGGCGGAGTCGCACGAGCGCCCCGAGCGCGATGCCGGTCCCGATGAGGTAGTGGCCCACCACCAGCACCACGTACGTCAGCACGACCGCGTCAACGATCCAGAGGAGGGAGGCGGGCATCACAGATAGGGCGTAGGCTCGATCGTGGGGCGCGCGCGCCACGGCCGAACCGGGGAGGGCCCGAGGAGCGCACGGTCGTACCGCTCCAGCGCCTCGGTGGCCCGGAGCGCGACCCAGGCGTCGGGGTCGGCCTGCGCGCGCCGGAGAATGCCGAGGTCCTCGGGACCGCTGCGGAGCTGGCCGAGCGCCTCGACCGCGGGGAGCCGGAGGGCGACCTCCGGGGAGGCGCACCACGGCCGCACCACGGCCGCCTCGGCGGGGCCGCCGACCTCTCCGAGGAACCGCAGCAACGACGCGCGGACCTCGGGCCGCACGCGCTCTCGTCCCAGCAGTTCGCACGCCGCCGCCGCCGCCGGGACGTAGCCCAGCCGCCGCAGCGCCTCGGTCGCGATCAGCCGCGCCCGCGGGCCGGTGCGCGGGTGGACGAGCGCCGCCGCGATGGGCGCGCCGCCGTGAATCCCGAACCGAGCCAGGAGCGAGGCCACGGTCGCCGCCTCGGCGCCGCCGTAGCGCGACAGGCCGGTGAGCGCCACCTGGCATGCCGCCGCCCCCCCCACCTCGGCCAGCGCCGTCGCCGCGGCCAGCACGACCCGCTGGGACGGGTCCCGGAGGGCGCCGCCCAGCGTCACGAGGGGAGGCCACTCGCTGAGCACACCGAGCGTGTGGACGCCCAGCACCCGGAGCTCGGCCGACCGCGAGATCGAGTAGCGCCGCGCGACACGCAGCAGCGGCGCTGCGGCCTCGGCCACCAGGCGCCGGTCGGCGCCGCGCAGGCGCACCGCGTAGGTCACGAGAAAGCGGAGCATGTCGGCCCGCTGGTGGGGCCACACGGAGGCCGCGAAGTCCTCGGGCGCGAGGTCGCCGTCGAGCAGGGCGAGCAGACGGGGCACCCAGCGCCGCGCCCGGCTCTCCCGGCGGGCTGCCACGCGCGCCTCCCACGCGTGCAGCCCGACCGTCGCGGCCACGAGCAGCACGTTCACGGCGACCGCCGCGGCCAGCAGAGCACCCAGCAGCGGAACCAAGCCGACCTCCACGTCGAGGCCGCTCATGCCAGGCGCGCGATCCGCGCGACGACTTCGGCGAGCGACAGCGGGCGCACGACCACGTCGGCCACGCCCGCGTCGAGCGCCTCGGCGATGGCGGCGCCGTTGCCCGGCCAGAACACGAGCACGACGGGCGGCGGCAGGTCCAGCCGCGCTTCGAGTTGCTGGAACAGGCCCAGTCCGTCGAGCCCCGGCAGGCGAGCGCCCGCCACGACCACGTCCGGCACCTCCCGGGCGATCGCCACGAGCGCATCCGGGCCCGTCCGCTCCGTGGCAACCGAGAAGCCCGCGCGCGTCAGCCGGTGGCCGATCACGTCGAGCGTCGGCTCGTCGGTGTCCACCAGGAGCGCGCGGCGGACCCGCCGCGGGCGGGCCGCAGCCGGACGCGAGATCCAGCCGACCGAGTCGAGCGTCGAAGCTGCAGGATCAGACACACACGGACAGAGGTGGGTCGGAGGTATCGGCCTCGCGCGGGCCACCTCAAGCGCCCGTCTCCACCTCGGGGGTCTCCCCACTAGGCCCGAGGCGGGCGAACCCGCCGCGCGCCACCCGGTACAGGGTGGGCTGCGACACACCGTCGTCACCCGACGGGTCTAGCATCCCCGGCTGCCCCACCGCGACACCTCTGATGGCCCAGATCCAGCGCATCAACTCCCCGTTCTCGCTCTCGACCGGCTTCCGGCCCATGGGCGACCAGCCGCGCGCCATCGGCGAGTTGACCGAAGGCCTCTTCCGCGGCGACACCTACCAGACGCTGCTCGGGGCGACGGGCACCGGCAAGACGTTTACCGTCGCCAACGTCGTCCGCAACGTGGGGCAGCCGACGCTGGTGATCTCGCACAACAAGACGCTCGCGGCCCAGCTCTACGCCGAGTTCCGGCAGTTCTTCCCCGACAACGCCGTCGAGTTCTTCATCTCGTACTACGACTACTACCAGCCCGAGGCCTACATCGTCTCGTCGGACACGTACATTGAGAAGGACATGGCGATCAACGAGGAGATCGACCGGCTGCGGCTCCGGGCGACCTCGGCGCTCGTGTCGGGCCGGAAGGACGTGATCATCGTGGCGTCGGTGTCGTGCATCTACGGCCTGGGCAACCCGGACGAGTACAAGAAGCGCCTCGTCCAGATCACGCCCGGCCAGGAGCGCGACCGCGACGAGCTGCTGCTGGAGCTGGTCCACGTGTTCTACAACCGCAACGACGTCGACTTCACGCCCGGCACCTTCCGCGTCCGCGGCGACGTGGTGGAGATCTTCCCGGCCTACCTCGAGGACGAGGCCTACCGCGTCGTGTTCTGGGGCGACGAGGTCGAGCGCATCGCACGCATCAACCCGGTCACCGGCGACGAGCTAGCGCTGGAGCAGGACACGCTGACCATTTACCCGGCCAAGCACTTCGTGACGCCGCAGGACCAGGTCGACCGCGCCATCGAGGGCATCCAGGAGGAGTTGCGCTGGCGGCTCGCGATCCTCCGCAACGAGGGCAACCTGATCGCCGCCCAGCGGATCGAGCAGCGGACGCTGTTCGACATCGAGATGATCAAGGAGATCGGCTACTGCTCGGGCATCGAGAACTACAGCCGCCACATGGACGGCCGCGAGCCCGGCACGCGGCCATACTGCCTGCTGGACTACTTCCAGAAGAACCACGGCGACGACTGGCAGATGGTCATCGACGAGAGCCACGTCACCGTCCCGCAGGTCCGCGGGATGTACAACGGCGACCGGGCGCGCAAGCTGAACCTCGTCGAGCACGGCTTCCGCCTGCCGTCGGCGATGGACAACCGGCCGCTCACGTTCGAGGAGTTCGAGACCTTCCACCACAACGTGATGTTCGTCTCGGCCACGCCCGCCGACTACGAGCTGGAGCAGTCGGGCGGCGTCGTGGTGGAGCAGATCATCCGCCCGACCGGCATCCTCGATCCTCAGGTGGAAGTCCGCCCGGTCGAGGGCCAGATCGACGACCTCCTGGGCGAGATTCGGGACCGCGTCAAGGCGGGCGGCCGCGTGCTGGTGACGACGCTCACCAAGCGCATGGCCGAGGACCTGACCGACTACCTCGACAGCTTCGGCGTCAAGGTGCGCTACCTCCACTCCGACATCGACGCGCTGGAGCGGGTCGACATCCTGCGCGACCTGCGCCTCGGGGCGTTCGACGTGCTGGTCGGCATCAACCTGCTCCGCGAGGGGCTCGACCTGCCCGAGGTCAACCTCGTCGCGATCCTCGACGCCGACAAGGAGGGCTTCCTGCGCTCCGAGCGCTCGCTCATCCAGACCGCCGGTCGCGCCGCCCGCAACGCGGACTCGATCGTGGTCCTCTACGCCGACCGCGTGACGGACTCGATGGCGCGCATGATGGAGGAGACCGAGCGCCGCCGCGAGATCCAGGCGGCCTACAACCAGGAGCACGGCATCACGCCGACGACCGTCACCAAGTCCATCGCCGAGGTCCGCAGCGGCACGGCCATCGCGGACCACAAGGCGGAGCAGGACGAGCGCCGCGCCAAGCAGGCGACGACCTACTACGCCGGCCCCGACCAGCTCCCGAAGGTCGCCGACCCCGTCGTCAAGTACCTCACCGACGACCAGAAGAAGGATCTCGTCGCCCAGCTCACGCGCGAGATGGACGCTGCGGCGGAGAACCTGGAGTTCGAGAAGGCCGCCGAGCTGCGCGACTCCATCGCCCAGATCGAGGCCGAGATGGCCGCCTAGCCCGCCTCGGCGCCCCTGCGGACGGTGTCGCCGAGGCGGACCGAGGGCCGGGCGGTCTCCGACCCGACGGAGACCACTCGGCCGGACCGCGCGCTGCCTACGGGCAGCCGTACTGCGACGAGACGGTGACGGACTTCGTCAGTGTCCCAACCGGAGTCGTCACAGTGATGGTGAACGAGGTGTCGTCGGTCAGCAGCGACAGCGACCGCGGGTAGCCGTACGAGCCCGGGCCGTTGACGTAGATGTCCCGGTCGAAACCCCAGTTGATGGACGGGTACGGGTAGACCGTGCCCGGCTTCGAGACGTAGTACTCGACGTTGCAGAACTCGCCGACCTGCGTCGGGCCCTGCAGCGTCAGACAGTGACTCGTGTTCCGGGGGATGGTGTCGTCGTAGTTGCTGCCTGACGAGATCCACCTGACCAGCGGGTTGCTGTTGCCCCCATCCGTCTCGATCGTGACGGTTCCGGAGGAGGAACTCATGAGGGCCGCACCGGAGAGGACCGTCCAGTTCGAAGCCGGGGAGGGGTCGGCGAGGTACGTGCCGACGCAGTAGTCGCCAAGCGAACTCGGTGTGTCGAAGATGGGCGTCAGCTCACCGGCGATCTCTTTGGCATCCGCGACGGCCGATACAGAGCCGTCGGGGCCGGAGGCGTCGCAACCGGCGAACACGAGAAGAGAGGCGGCGAACGCGAGAGAGAGTGTTCTCATGGCAGGAAGGGAGGGGCAGGAAGAGAGGGGACGACGCCCGATGGCGCACAGCCAACGTATCGGACCCGGGCTAGACCCGCATGGGATGAACGTCCCGAGTCCCCATGACTTGGGCACCACCAGGTCGGTACGAATCGCGAGTTCCCGCACGAGACGACCGCCTCCCATCGGCGACTCACTCGGCCGACTCCCCGAGGCGGGGGAGGCGAATCAGGCCGGTCCACGACGAGACTGCCGGCTCCCCTTCAGGCCCTCCCATGCGCGCGTTGCTCCTCGTCCTGGCGCTCGCCGTTCCCGTCGGCGCCCAGACCTGCGGCGGTGTCCTCTCGATCCCGCTCCGCCGCGTCCACACCCACACGTACACCGGCACCCGCGTCGACACGCTGGTGGCAGCCAGCGCGGCCCGCTACGACGTGACCGCGCTCGCCATCGAGGCCGACGCGTTCCCCGCGCCGCCCGACCTTCGCGCCCGGCCGACACCCGAGGCCCTCCGCGCCGCCGATCCCCACCTCTCCGTCACCATCGACTCGCTCGGCGACCCGCACGACGGCCGTCTCTTCTGGCCCCGCGACGACCTCCGGACGTGGACGCGCTGCGGCTTCGCCCTCCTCCGCTACACGCTGACGATCCGGACCGGGGAGGACCCGCCGCCCGTCATGGTGCTGGACCTGTACCACGTCCCGGCGCACGTGCCCATCGAAGCCGAGGAGCCGCTCACCGTCCGCCCCGGCCGCTGGTCGTTCGACTTCGCCGACGGGCTCCCGCTCCGCGACGAGAACCTGCGTCCAGAGCCCGAGTAAGCCGCGCGACAGGGCCACGCGGAGCGCGACCGCCGCGGCCGGGACCAGGCAGGCGAGGAGGCCCCGACCACCGGCACACGGCGCGGCCTCCCGACCGGGCCCTCCACCGAGGACATGCCAGGAGCCCCCGTAGCCCCTCGGGCGGTAGTCTCTGCCTCCTCCCCAACCTCGTTCGTGTCCGAGTCCTCCCGTCGCCCGATTCCGCAAACGCTCAAGGAGTACGGGCGTGCGACGGCGGGCGGATTGCTGTTCGCTTCGGCGTCGCTGTACACGATGGAGATCTGGTGGCAGGGGTACACCGTGCCCAGCCACATCGTGTTCGTCCGGTTCCTCGGCGTGCTGGCGCTGCTGACGGCCTACTCCCACTATGACGGGCTCCACGACGGGGCCTCGCTCTGGCACGACGTGTTCGAGGCCTTCGAGGCGATCGCGCTCGGCTTCCTCATTACCGTCGTCACGCTCAAGCTGGCCGGGCAGTTACCGTCCGGCATCGGCGGACGAGAGGCGATCCAGCGCGTCGTGATGGCGGGCGGCGTGACGGCCATCGGCGTGGCCGTCGGGACGGCGCAGTTGGGCGCGGAGGACGACGACGAGGACGAGGACGCATCCCACGGAGGCATGCTCCACGGCCTCGCGCTGTCGGTGCTGGGGGCCTTCCTCATCGGGTCCAGCGTGGCGCCGACCGAGGAGATCCTCATGATCGGCTCCGAGTCTCCGGGCTGGGCGGCCCTCGCGGCCGCGCTCCTGTCGTACGTCCTCGCGCTCGGCATCGTCAGCTACGTGCAGTTTCGCGGCTCGGGGCGCGTGGGCGAGATCACCGGACACGCCGCGGCCGACGCCGTCGTGACGTACGCGGTGGCGCTCACGGTCTCGGCCTACCTCCTGTGGTCGACCGGCCAGTTCGAGGGGCTGGGTGGCCTCGCCGCACTCGACCTCGTCGTGTACCTCGGCTTCCCGTGCACACTCGGTGCCGCGGCGGGCCGGCTTCTTCTCTAACCATGTCCTCGGATTCCCAGCCCGACGGGCGCAAGGATCGCAACGCGCTCGAGTGGGCCGTCTTCGGCCTGGGCCTCGTCATCGTCGTCGGCGTGCTCGGGTTCCTCGTCTACCAGTTGGTGGTCGGCTCCGACGAACCCGCCGACCTCGTGGTGACCCTCGACGCGCCCGAGGAGCAGCGCGGCACCGTGCTGATTCCGCTCACGGTCGTCAACGAGGGGGACCAGGTCGCAGAGGCGGCCGTCATCGAGGTCTGCTCCGGTCCCGACGCGTGCGGCGAGGTCACCTTCACGTACGTCCCCCAAGGCTCGACGCGCGAGGGCGTGGTCGGGCTGTCGGCTCCGCTGGCGGCTCCGCTGACCTCCCGGGTCGTCTCGTACCGAACGCGCTGAGGACCTCGTCGCGGCTCGCCTGCTGCCCGAGTCCCCGAGGGCTGGGACGACCGAGGCGCCGCACCGAGCAGGAGCACAGGTAGACTTGGCATCCGCCCTCCTGTCTCCATGACCCTCCTCTTCCTCGGTGGCACCGGCACCCTCTCGTCCGCGTGTGCGGCGCGGGCTGTCGCCCGCGGCCACCAGCTTACCCTCGTCACGCGCGGCCGGGCCGACCACCGTGCTCCCGACCGGGCCGAGATCCTCCACGCCGACGCCCGCGATCCCGAAGCCGTCGCCGCCGCGATCGGCGACCGCACGTTCGACGCCGTCGTCGACTGGGTCGCGTTCGCGCCAGAGCACGTCGAGGACGACCTCCGCCTGTTCCGCGGCCGAACCGGTCAATACGTGTTCATCTCGTCCGCCTCGGCGTACCAGACGCCGCCCCGGTCGCTGCCGGTGACCGAGGAGACGCCGCTCGACAACCCCGTCTGGGCGTACTCGCAGGCCAAGATCGCGTGCGAGGCGCGCGTCTGGGAGGCCCGCGACGCCGGGATGCCCGTCACGGTCGTCCGCCCGTCGCACACCGTCGCGCCGTGGTCGATGCCGTTCCGTGGTGGCTACACCGTGATCGACCGGATGCGGCGCGGCGCGCCGGTGCTGGTCCACGGCGACGGCCTCTCGCTGTGGACGCTGACCAACCACCGAGACTTCGCGACCGGCTTCGTCGGGCTGCTGGGGCACGAGGGCGCGCTGGGCCGAGCCATCCACATCACATCGGACGAGGTGCTGACGTGGGACGCCATCACCCACACGCTCGCCGAGGCGGCCGGGGCCGAGGCGCGCATCGTCCACGTCCCGTCAGACCGCGTGGCAGCCGTCGATGCCGACTGGGGCGACAGCCTGCTCGGCGACAAGGCGCACAGCCGCGTGTTCGACAACGCCCTCGTGAAGCGTCTCGTCCCGGACTTCGCGGCGCCGACGACGTGGGCCGAGAGCGCCGCCGAGATGGTCGCCTGGTTCGACGCCGACCCGCGCCGGCGAGTGGTGGACGAGGCGGCAGACCGCACGATGGACGCCCTGATCGCGCCCCTGCTTTGAGACTGGAAGCGCGCGACATGGTGAAGCACGGGTGAACCGACAGCGGTATTCTGGCGGTCCCCGCTGCCGTCCCCCCCCGTACCGCCATGACCCTCGGAGTGCCCCGCGAGACCGCGCCCGACGAGCGCCGCGTCGCCCTGACGCCGGACGCCATCCGGCGGCTCGCACGGGCCGGGGTCGAGGTCGTCGTCGAGCGAGGCGCGGGCGCGACGGCGTTCGTCTCAGACGCCGCCATGGAAGCCGCGGGCGCCCGCCTCGGAGACCGCACCGAGGCCCTCGGCGCCGACGTGGTGGCCACGGTGAAGGGCCTCCCGCCCGAGGACGTGGCGCAGGTCCGCGAGGGCGCCGTGGTGCTGGGCCTGCTGCGTCCGCTGGACGCGCCTGAGGCGCTGGCACCACTCGCAGAGCGTGGAGCCACGGCCATCGCCATGGAGTTGGTGCCTCGCATCTCACGGGCGCAGAAGATGGACGCCCTCTCCGCGATGAGCACCGTCGCCGGGTACCGGGCCGTGCTGCTGGCCGCCGAGCGGCTGCCCAAGTTCTTCCCGCTGCTGACGACCGCCGCCGGGACGGTCCGCCCCGCGAAGGTGCTGGTGCTGGGCGCGGGCGTGGCCGGGCTCCAGGCCCTCGCGACGGCGCGGCGGCTGGGCGCGGTGACCTCCGCCTACGACGTTCGGGCAGCGGCCCGCGAGCAGGTCGAGTCGGTCGGCGCCGACTTCGTGGAGTTGGACCTGGGCGCGGGCGACGCCGAGGACGCGAGCGGCTACGCGAAGGCGCTCACCGAGGACCAGCTCGTCCGCCAGCGCGCCCAGCTCGCCGACCTCGTGGCGAGCGTGGACGTGGTCATCACAACGGCCCTCATCCCCGGCCGCCCGGCGCCGCTGCTGCTCACCGAGGACGCGGTCGCGGCCATGCCGCCCGGCTCGGTCATCGTGGACCTCGCGGCGCCCAACGGCGGCAACTGCGCGGCCACGGTCCCCGGCGAGACCACCGAGGTGAGCGGGGTCTCGATCCTCGCTCCGCTCGACCTTGCCGCCGAGATGCCGCTCCACGCCAGCGACATGTACGGCCGCACCGTCGGCGCCCTCGTGCTGGACTTCATGACTGACGACGGCGCGTTCCGGGTCGACCTGGAAGATGAGATCCTGGCCGGGGCGGTCGTCACGCACGGCGGGGTCGTCGTCCACCCGCGCGTGCTCTCGCTGCTGCCCGAGGCGGACTCCCCCTAGACGCGCCAGATGCCCCTCAACGCCTCGCGCAGTTCGCGCATCGTCGTGCGTGGGGCCTCCGACTTCTCCCAGAGCAGGCCTACGCTCTACGCCCCCCTCTTCCGATGGACATCGCCTTCCTCGTCGTCTTCGTGCTCGCCTCGTTCGTCGGGATCGAGGTGATCTCCAAGGTGCCCGCGACGCTGCACACGCCGCTGATGTCGGGCTCGAACGCGATCAGCGGCATCACCATCGTCGGCGCGCTCGTTGTGGCGGGCGGCGTGGAGAGCCCCTGGGCGAAGTGGGTCGGGCTGGCGGCGCTCGTGCTGGCGACCGTCAACGTGGTCGGCGGCTTCCTCGTGACCGACCGGATGCTGGAGATGTTCAAGCCGCGCGAGCGCGGGTCGGAGGAGTCGTAGCAGACGCCTCGCCTCACGCCTCACCGCTCACGCCTCTCCCCGATGACCGACTCCCTCGTCACGCTCGCGTACCTCGTCGCGGCCTCGCTGTTCATCCTCGGCTTGAAGAAGCTGGGCTCGCCGCGGACGGCGCGGGCGGGCAACCGGCAGGCGGCGGCCGGCATGCTGGTCGGCGTCGTGGCGGCGCTGTTCGAGACCCAGATCCTGAACCCGGTCGAGCTGATCGCCGGGCTGGCGGTGGGCGGGCTGGTCGGCGTGTGGCTGGCGCGGCGGACGCCGCTGACGGAGATGCCGGAGCTGGTGGCCGTCTTCAACGGCTTCGGGGGCGCGGCCTCGGCGCTGGTCGCGGGTGCCGAGGCGCTCCGGCTGCTCACGCCCGAGACGACGTGGGCCGGCGAGATCGGGGTCTACCCCGGCCGCGTGGTCACCGAGGCGGGGAATGTGGCAGGCCAGGCGGCCTCGACGTTCGGCGTCGTCCCGGGCCTGATCGTGGCCGCCTCGGTGCTGATCGGGACGGTGACGCTGTCCGGCTCGTTCGTAGCCGTCGCCAAGCTGCGCGGCCGCGGGCCGGGCGCGTTCCCCGGCATCCGCCTCGCCTCGATCGTGGTCGGACTGGCGACGCTGGCGATGATCGCTGCGGCCGGGTGGGCCGCGGCGGTGTACCCGGCGGTGGGCTGGTTCGCCGTCGCGCTCGGCGCGCTGGCGGTGCTGTCGCTGGTGCTGGGCGTGCTGCTGGTGGCACCCATCGGCGGGGCCGACATGCCGGTCGTGGTGGCGCTCTTGAACGCGTACTCCGGGCTGGCCGCCGCCGCGACGGGCTTCGTGCTGGGCAACTACGCGTTGATCGTGTCCGGCGCCCTCGTCGGCGCGAGCGGCCTGATCCTGACGCGGATCATGTGCGAGGCCATGAACCGGTCGCTGGGCAACGTCCTGCTCGGCGGCTTCGGCGCGACCGCATCCGCCTCGGGCGGGTCCGGCGACGAGGAGGACCGGACGGTCCGCTCCACGACGCCCGACGACGCAGCCGTGATGATGGCCTATGCGCAGAAGGTGGTGATCGTCCCCGGCTACGGGCTGGCCGTCGCGCAGGCCCAGCACGAGGCCCGCGAGCTGGCCGACCTGCTCCAGAAGGAGGGTGTCGCGGTGAGCTACGCCATCCACCCGGTCGCGGGGCGGATGCCGGGCCACATGAACGTGCTCCTGGCCGAGGCCAACGTGCCCTACGACCAGCTCGTCGAGATGGACGACATCAACCCGGAGTTTGGACAGACCGACGTGGTGCTGGTGGTCGGCGCCAACGACGTAGTCAACCCGGGCGCCCGCGACGACCCGGGGAGCCCGATCTACGGGATGCCGGTCCTCAACGTGGACGAGGCGCAGCAGGTGATCGTGATGAAGCGGAGCATGAGCACGGGCTACGCGGGCATCCAGAACCCGCTCTTCTTCAAGGACAACACGGCCATGCTGTTCGGCGACGCGAAGGCGTCTCTGAAGGCCATCGTCGGTGAGTTGAAGACGCTGCAGGCGGCGTAGCACAGAGAGAGGGGGAGGCGTGCCGTCCTCTCTGCGCACGCCCGGCCTCGACGAGAGGAACCCGGCACGAGGCGTGTGGTGAGCCCCTCCCTCGCCTCCGCTCTTATGTCCCCGCACGGCATCCATCACCTCACCGCGGTTTCGGCTGCGATCCAGGCCAACTACCGGTTCTACACCGAGACGATGGGCATGCGCCTCGTCAAGCGGAGCGTCAACCAGGACGACGTCTCGGCCTACCACCTGTTCTACTCGGACGCGGTCGGCACGCCGGGCCACGACCTGACGTTCTTCGACTGGCCCGTGCCGCGGGAGCAGCGGGGCACGCGGTCCGTCACGCGGACCGGCCTGCGGGTCGCCGAGGCCAGCCTGCCGTTCTGGGCCGACCGCCTCGCCGAGGCGGGCATCGTCGCCGAGCCTGTCGCTGAGATCGACGGCCGGGCGACGCTCCGCTTCGAGGACGCCGAGGGCCAGCGCCTCGCGCTCGTCGCCGACGGCGGCACGGGTGACGCGCCGACGCCGTGGGATCAGAGCCCGGTCCCGGCCGAGCACCAGATCCGCGGGCTGGGCCCGATCACGATGAGCGTGCCCGACCTGGAGAACACCGACCTCGTGCTCCGCGTGGTCCTGGGCATGACGCCCGTCCGCACCTACGCCGACCCGGACCGGCCCGAGGACACGGTCCACGTCTATGCGATGGGCGGCGACGCCACCGAGGCGGGGCCTCACGCCGAGCTCCACGTGGCCGTCCAGCCCGACCTGCCCGCCGCGCGGCAGGGTGCGGGCGCCGTCCACCACGTCGCCTTCCGCATCCCGGACGACCAGTACGACGCGTGGGCCGCCCGGCTCGGCCAGTTCGGCGTGCCGTCGAGCGGGCCGGTGGACCGCTACTACTTCCGGAGTCTCTACTTCCGCGAGCCCGGCGGCGTCCTGTTCGAGCTCGCCACCGACGGCCCCGGCTTCGCGGTCGACGAGGACGCGGCGACGCTGGGCGAGACGGTCGCCCTGCCGCCGTTCCTGGAGGGGCGTCGCGCGGAGATCGTCGCAGGCCTGAAGCCGCTCGGAGAGGAGGCGTGATCGGGTGAGGAGTCGGCGCCCAGGGTCCGGCGGTCAGCACCTGTAGCGGCACGTCTGGTCAGGCTCGCCCCTCTCGCCATCGAGGTGGGCGAGGGCACCGAGCAGCCAGCGGGCGCCGGTTTCGTGTCTGGCACCGTGTTTGGGAGAGAGGCCGGACAGGCGTCCCCGCCGTGGCCGAGACGAACACTTCGTCCTGGCGGAATCAGACAGTGACGCGCGCCCCCCTTGATGTGTCTCACCTCCAGACCCGACCTTCCCCGCCCCGGCATCCCGCGCGCCCCTGGCGCGTAGTCCGGCGGCTGGGCTCGTCGCCCGGCGCGCTCCCCTCCCACACGCCGCCTCTTCCGATGAGTCTCGCCACCCGCGCGGTCTACCCCTCGCAGCCGACCCCGCTCCGCTCCCACCTCGACGCCCTCCTCGCCGAGGCCGAGCTCCCCGCCGACCTCGACGCCGACGCGCTGATCGGCATCGTCGTCCCCGATTCCAACCGGGCGTCCGGTGGGGCCACGGCCGCGACGGCCTACCAGCTGCTCCGCGGCGCCTCGCTCGACACTGCGATCGTGATCTCGCCGAGCCACAACGGCGAGTTCGGGCGGCTCTCGATCTGCCAGACGGACACGTACCACACACCGCTCGGCGGGGTGCCGGTCAACGACCACCTCCGCAACGAGCTCTGCGACGAGGACGACGACATCTTCCTCGACGACACCGGCCACTACCACACCGAGGGGGCCGACGTCCAGCTTCCCTTCCTCCAGGCCGCGCTCGCGGGCGACTTCGACGCCGTCCCGATCGTGATGGGCGAGGAGAGCCCGGCGTTCTGCCGCGAGCTTGGCGGCGCCGTCGGCGAGGTGATGTACGGCAAGCGCGCCGTGGTGGTCGGGTCCTGCGACCTGCTCGGCGGCGACGACGACGCCATCGCCCGCTTCCGCGAGGCCATCGAGAGCTTCGACGAGAGCGAGCTGATGCACCTGCTCGGCAGCGAGACGGTCCGCGTGGAAGGCATGGGCGCGCTCATCACCACCCTCATCGCCTCGAAGGCGCGCGGCGCGACCCACGCCCGCGTCCTCGCCCTCACGCCGCCCGATGGCGACGTCCCCGGCAGCCTCGCCGTCGCCTTCTGGAAGGGCTAGAGGCGTGAGCTGTGAGCCGTCAGGGCTCGCGGCTTTCCCCACGCCTGTCGCCCTCTGCTCTCGCCTCCTATGGACACCTTCGCCTCCGCCTTCCCGACCCCGCGCCCCGCGGTCGCCCTCATCGGCGCCGGAGCGATGGCGCGCGCGCTCGGGCTGCGGCTGGCGGAGAGCGGCTATCCCATCGCCGCCGTCATCAGCCGACGGCGCGGTCCGGCCGAGGCCCTGGCGCAACTGCTCGGCGCCCCGTTCGCCTCCGACCGCCTCGGCGACGTGCCCGGGGTGCCCCTGGTGATCCTCGCCGTCCCGGACGACCAGATCGCGGACCTCGCCGACACGCTGACCGGCGCGCCGCGCTCGTGGCAGGGCGCCGTCGTGCTCCACACGTCGGGCGCGCAGACGGCCTCGCTGCTGGAGCCGCTCCGCCAGGAGGGCGCGCGGACGCTCTCCTTCCACCCCCTCCAGACCGTCACGCGGGACGCCGACGCGACGACGCTCGCGGGCGTCAGCGTGGGCGTCGAGGGCGAGCCGCCGGGCGTCGCCGCGGGCATCGAGCTGGCAGTCGGGCTGGGGATGCGCTACCTCGTGCTCTCTGCCGAGGCCAAGCCGCGCTACCACCTCGCCGCCGCGATGGCGTCCAACCTGCTCGTGACCCTCATGGGCATGGTGCAGGAGGTGCTGGCGTCGATCGGCGTCGATCGCCGCGAGGCCATGGCGACGCTCGCGCCGCTGCTCCAGGGCACGCTCGACAACCTGACCGCGACCTCCCCCGAGGAAGCCCTCACCGGCCCTGTCGCCCGGGGCGACATCGGGACGCTGCGCGCCCACGGGCTCGCGCTCCGCAAGGACCTGCCGCACCTCGTCCCGGCCTACGCCGCGCTGTCCGTCGAGACGGTCCGCCTCGCGGTCCGCGCCGGAACGCTGGCGCCGGGACGCGCCGAGGACGTGCTCGCGCTCATGGAACGCATGGTGACGCTGCCGCTCCCCGGCACCGCGCCGAGGACGCCGGAGGGCCCGCGTCCGCCCGCGCCAGGACGCGCCGGGACGCCGTCGTAGAGGCCTGTTTTCGAGAGCGCTACCTCGCGCGACCCATCCGTATCGCCAATGCGGAGCCCCGACGAAGGGACGGTGGAGGCACGGCGGCGGGACGGCAAAACCTCCGCGGGAACGCTTCAGGTGGGGACCGAATGTGCCGATGTGTCCCGTTCTTTGCGCCTTCGCGCTGTATCGCTGAACGTCGGCTCGCCCGGCGCACGCACCGTATGCACACTGATCTTCCGATGGAAGGCATCGCTCCCGGCCTCACGGCCGAGTCCGTCGCGGCCCTGGCCGCGCGGAGCGTCTGCCGCGACTCGGCGTCCTCGTTCCAGGCGTTGCTGGCCGCCGCCGCCGCCGCCGTCCGCGCGACGCTGGCGCCGGTTCGGGAGGCCGAGACCGCCGCGCTGAGCCTTCGCCAGCGCGAGACCGTCGCCACGGTCGCCGCCGACCTGGAGGCCGCGCTGGAGGCCCTCGCCTCGGGCGTCTCCGCAGAGGCTCGATGCCTGGGCCGCCGCCGCCCGGCCGACCGCGTCCGCGCCGTGCTGCGGCCGTCGCCGGGCTGGCTGCCACGCCTCCGCGAGCGCGCCGCCGAGATGACCGCCGGCAGCACCGCCCCCGGCCCGACGTGGCTCGCCGCCACCGGGGCCGCCGTCGAGGCCCTCGGCCAGACCGCCGAGCACATCACCCTGCTCGCTTCGGCACAGCGGCCGGACTCCTCGGCCCGCCTCCTGGGCGACCGCGTCACCGAGGCGCTCCGGGTCGGCCGCGACGCCCTCCTGGCCGACATCGCCCGGCTGGTGGACTAGCGCGGCGCCGGGCGGGTCGGAGCGCACGGGCAGGAACGGTCGCGTCTGTAGGTTGAGCCTCTGCTCCCTCTGACTCGACCGCGCCCGCCATGCCCGCCTCTCGCCCCAGCGGCGCTCCCTCCATCCTCATCGTCGGCGCCGGAGGCATCGGCGAGGCCGTGGCCTACATGCTCCTCGACTGGGCCGACGTGCCCGTCGGACGCGTGATCCTGGCCGACGCCGACGCGGACCGGCTCGACCGCGCCCGTGCGTTCGTCGGCCACCCGAACCGACTCGGCACGATCCACGCGCCCGTCGCTGCCGAGCCCGCGCCCGACCTCGCCGACGCCTTCGCCGAGGCGACCGTGGTCCTGGACTGCCTGCCCGGCGGGCTGGCGCCGACCGTCGCCCGGCTCGCGCTCGACCACGGCTGCCACTACGCCAACCTGACCGAGTACGTCGCCGAGACGAACGCCATCACGGCGATGGCCGAGGGCGCGGAGACCGGCTTCCTGCTCCAGACCGGCCTCGCACCCGGCGTCATCAACGTGCTCGGCCACCGGCTGATGCACCGCTTCGAGGCAGAGTTCGGCGGGTCCGTCGACGCCGTCGCCATGAAGGTAGGCGCGCTGACGCGCCACGCCACCGGCCCGCACCACTACGGGTTCACATGGAGCCCGATCGGCGTCGCCACCGAGTACGTCAAGCCCGCCATCGTGCTGCGCGACGGCGAGGTCCGCGAGGTGCCGTCGCTGTCCGAGCGCGGGCGGATCGTGATCGACGGCGTCGTCTACGAGGACGACCTCACCTCGGGTGGCGCAGCCGACATGCCGGAGCACTTCGCCGGCACGCTGACGCGGCTCGACTACAAGACGCTCCGCTACCCCGGCCACTACGCCTGGGTAGACGGCATCCTGGACGAGACCGGCCGCGACCCGGACGCGCTCCAGGCGCGCATGGAGGCCGAGATCCCGCTCGTCGAGGACGACATCGTGGTGATGTACGCCGCCGTCGAGGGCACCGATGCCCAGGGCCACCGGCGCCGGCTCGACCGCGGCATCGTCGTCCGCCCCGTCGCCACCCCGAACGGACGGATGCGCGCCATCCAGGCGACGACCGCGGCCGGGCTGGCGGAATCCGCGAAGGCGCTGCTCTCGGGCCGTCACCGCGGCGTCGTGCTCCAGATGGACCTCGACCCGGAGGCGTTCCTGAACGGCGCGTTCGTCGGCCGCGTGTACCGGTAGAGACCCGCCCCCGCCTCGGCGTCGAGGCGGGCCTGCAGGAGCGCGAGCCCCGCCAAGCCTCGGCGCAGAATGCCCGCCTCGGGGACGCCATGGGCCCGGCACGCGTAGACTCGGCTCTCCCCGACCGCGCACGCCCCGATGGCCCTCACCGAGCAGGAACAGATCCGCCGCGACCACCTCGCCGCCCTCCGCGACGCGGGCGTCGACCCGTACCCCGCCGTCGAGTGGGCCACGACCCACGGCGCGGCCGCCGTCCTCGACCAGTACGACGACGCCCGGCACGACCCCGAGGCCGAGGGCACCACCCCGCTGCGCGTGACCGTCGCCGGGCGGATGCTCACCAAGCGGGTCATGGGCAAGGCCGCCTTCTTCCACCTCGCCGACGAGTCGGGCCAGATCCAGATCTACGCCAAGCGCGACAACCTGCCCGAGGGCTTCTACAACGAGGTCTTCAAGCGACTGCTCGACCCCGGCGACTGGCTCGGCATCGAGGGCACCGTCTTCCGGACGCGCATGGGCGAGGTCTCCATCGAGGCCGACCGGCTGGTGCTGCTGAGCAAGTCGCTCAAGCCGCTGCCCGTCGAGAAGACCGTCACCGACGAGGAGACCGGCGAGACCCGGACCTTCAACGAGGTTTCGGACCCCGAATTCCGCTACCGCCAGCGCTACGCCGACCTGGCGCTCCACCCCGAGGTGCGCGAGGTGTTCAAGACGCGCCACCGGATCGTCCGCACCATCCAGCACTTCCTGGACGACGCGGGCTACGTCGAGGTCGAGACGCCCGCGCTCCAGCCGTTGTACGGCGGCGCCGCCGCGCGCCCGTTCACGACGCACCACAACGCGCTCGACATGCCGCTCTTCCTCCGCATCGCGGACGAGCTGTACCTCAAGCGCCTGCTCGTGGGTGGCTTCGAGGGCGTCTACGAGATCGCCAAGGACTTCCGGAACGAGGGCCTCTCGCGGTTCCACAACCCGGAGTTCACCATGCTGGAGCTCTACGTCGCGTTCAAGGACTACGACTGGATGATGGCGCTCGTAGAGCGGATGCTGGAGGCCGTCGCCGTCGCCGCGGTGGGCTCCACGGACGTGCCGCGCACGGTGGACGGGACGACGCACACGCTCGACTTCTCGGCCCCCTTCCGCCGCGTCCCCATCTTCGACGCCATCGCGGAGGCGACGGGCCACCAGCTCTACGACGCCGAGGCGGGCACGGTCGCCGACCGCGACACCATCGCTGCGGTGGCGAAGGAGGTCGGGATCGACGTGGACCCGAGCATGGGCGCGGGCAAGCTCATCGACGAGATCTTCGGCGAGGCCGTCGAGCCGACGCTGCTCCAACCGACGTTCATCACCGACTACCCGGTCGAGCTGTCGCCGCTCGCCAAGCGCCACCGGTCGAAGCCGGGGCTCGTGGAGCGCTTCGAGCTGATCGCGGGCGGCAAGGAGCTGTGCAACGCGTTCTCGGAGCTCAACGACCCACTCGACCAGCGCGCCCGCTTCGACGACCAGGTCTCGCTCGCGACCGCAGGCGACGACGAGGCCGTCAACACGGTCGACGAGGACTACCTCCGGGCGCTGGAGTACGGCATGCCGCCCGCGGCCGGCCTCGGCGTCGGCATCGACCGGCTGGTGATGGCGATGACCGACCAGCCGTCCATCCGCGACGTGCTGCTGTTCCCGCTGCTCCGCCCGGAGACGTCTGCGTCCGCCGACGACGCGCCCGAGGCGGGATGAGCGACGCGCGGACACTCGACGCGTGACGTGCGTAGAACGCGCTGAACCGACTCGAATTCCCAGCCCCGCCCGCCTCGTGATCGCCACCCCGCCCGCCGACCTCGCCCCGTTCCCCGGCCTCACCGAGGAGGGCTTCAGCTTCCTCAAGAGCCTCAAGCGCAACAACGACCGCGAGTGGTTCCAGGCCCGGAAGGAGACCTACCACGACGAACTCCGCGACCCGATGCGGATGCTCGTCGCCGACCTCAGCCGGCGCCTCCCCGACCGCGGCATCCCGCTCTCCGGTGACCCCAAGCGCGCCGTCTTCCGCATCTACCGCGACACGCGCTTCTCGAAGAACAAGGCCCCCTACAAGACGCACGTGGCCGCGGCGCTCCACCGCAACGGCGTCAAGGGCTCGCCGGGCGCGCTCTACATCCACGTCGAGCCCGGCGCCAACCGCGTCGGTGGGGGCTTCTGGCGGGCCGACCGCGACTTCCTCCGCCACTGGCGGACGCGGCTCTCGGAGGACCCGGACACGTTCCTCCGCATCGTCGAGGGCGTCGAGGGCGCAGGCCTGAAGATGGAGACCGCGGGCAGTCCGCTCACGCGCATGCCGCGCGGCTTCGAGGACCAGCGCGAGAACCCGGCCGTCGACTACTTCCAGTGGCGCGGCGGCTTCGCCGCCCTCCACGAGAGGATCGCGGACGAAGACGTGGCCTCGCCGGCGTTCGCCGACCTCGTGTTGGAGACCGCCGAGACGGTCCGCCCGCTCTTGGAATACGGCTGGTCCATCGCCGACGCCGCGGCCAAGTAGTCGACGGCGTCGGTCGACCGGAGAACTGAAAATGGGCAAGACGGCCCATGCGCTCCGACTGCGGAGCGGCGTAGCGTCGGAGCGGCATGCCCTCCATGCGCCGCTCGCAGCGCGGTGCCCTTCTCCGCGATGCACTCCGACTCCGCACCTCGCCGCCGTGCCCGCCCTATCCCCACGCGTCCGGCCGGGCCGCCACCGGACGCGCACTTCCGGCGGCTCATCGAGAACGCCTCGGATCTGATCCAGGTGGTCAGCCCCACGGCGGGCATCGTCTACACGAGCCCCTCTGTGGAGCGGCTCCTGGGCTATACGCCCGAGGAGATTCTGGGCGCCTCCACGATGGGGTTCATCCATCCCGACGATCACGACCACGTACAGCAGGAGATCATGGCGCTCCTGGCCCGCCCTGGCGTCACGCGGGCGACCACGTACCGGGTCCGCCACAAGGATGGTCGATGGCGCACCCTGGAGGCCCGCGGGCGTACGCTCTCGCTCTCCGACGTAAGCGAAGGCCTCGTCGTCAATGCCCGCGACGTGACAGAGCGCGTTGAGGCAGAGGCTGCTCTCCGCGCCAGCGAGGAGCACTTCCGGCGGCTCACCGAGAACGCCTCGGACATGATCCAGATCGTCGACGCCGACGCTCGGATCGTCTACACGGGACCGTCTGTGGCTCGTCTCCTCGGCTACACGCCGGCCGAGATCGCTGGGGAGTGGGCCCTGTCGTTCCTCCACCCGGACGACACGAGCACGGCCGCGGCGTCGCTCGCCGTGCTCGCTTCCGCGCCGGGCACGTCGCTCAGCATCTGCTACCGGGTCCGCCACAAGGACGGCCGATGGCGCCACTTCGAGGCCAACTGCCGAACGCTCTCGCCGGACAGCCCTGACGAGGGCTTCGTGGTCAACGCCCGCGACATCACGGAGCGCGTCGAGGCGGACGAGGCCCTCCGCCGGGCGCAGGACCGCCTCCTCCAGCAGGAGCGGCTGGCCGGGCTCGGGCGGATGGCGGCGGGCATCGCCCACGAACTCAAAAACCCGCTCAACTTCGTCACCAACTTCGCCGACCTCTCGGTCGAACTCGCCGAAGACCTCGGCGCCCTGCTCCAGGCGCGGCCCGCCTCCCAGGCCGACGGCGAGATCGCCGACCTCCTCGCCGACCTCGCCGCCAACGCGCGGAAGATCGCCGCCCACGGCCGCCGGGCCGACGCCATCGTGCGGAGCATGATGGACCACGCCCGCCCACACGCCGACGATCACCAGCGGATCGGCGTGAACGCGCTCGTGGAAGAGCACGTCGCTGTCGCAGCGCAGGCCTGGCGCACCAAGCACGGACGCCAGGGCGCCGCGACGACGCTCCACCTCGACCCCGCTGCCGGGACCATCGAGGGCGCCCCCCGCGACCTCGGGCGGGTCCTCGCCAGCCTGGTCTCCAACGCCCTCGACGCGACCGCCGAGCGGCAAGCGACCGACGCTGCCTACAGGCCTCGGCTCTGCGTTCGCACTCGTCGCTGCGGAGCGCACGTCGAGATCACCGTCTCAGACAACGGGATCGGCGTGCCGGAGACGATCCGTGCGCACCTGTTCGAGCCGTTCGTCACCACGAAGCCGACCGGACAGGGACACGTCGGCCTCGGGCTGTCGCTCGCGCGCGATGTGGTGGAGCAGGGCCACGGCGGCCGCCTCGACCACACGATTCCTCGAAGCGGTGGCGCCTCGTTCACCATACGCCTCCCGGCCTCCCCCTGAGCCCACCCTGCATCCATCAGGCGCATGCAGCACTCGGGGATGTGAAATCGTTCGCCCGGCCGAATGAGACGTTGGAACTGAGAATGGGACATCGTAGCGTGCGCCGCTCATCCGGATGGGCGCAGGAAGAGCGAGCACCTCTGCCGGGCGCCGCCGCCCCCGTCGGCCCGGCGTGCCGTCGCTGCGCCCGCTGAAGACAGCCCCTTCCCGCGCGGAGGCGCCCGTGGCTTTCGCCTGCCGCCCTCGTCATGACGCTCTCGTCGGACGACCTCGTGCGTCTGGAATCCGCCAGCCGGCTCCTCACGAGCCCCCTCGACGCCCCCGATCCTGCGGCCTGGCTTCTCCGCGCGGGTGCGGCCGTCCGCGACCTCGTCGGCGGAGCTGCCGTCGTCCTTCAGGTGGACACGGGCACGGTCCCCTTCGTGAGCGAGGACGCCGACGATGTGGTCGACGGCCTGCTCTCGATGGTCGACCTCGTCCTCACAGAAGGGGTTCGCTTCACGGACCCAGTGACCGACCTGTGGAACCGGCTCCGCCGCGAGCAGAACCTCGCCACGTTCAGTTGGGACCTCAACCGCCGGATGGTCGAGGCGCATGGCGTGTCGATCAGCCAGGGCTACCTGATCGACCAGCTCCGTCGGCAGGGCTACCACGACTTCGTTGGCATGATGGGCCGGTCGCCGCGCGGCGAGTCGATGATCTGGGTGCTCCAGCGGACGCGCGACGCGTTCCCGTTCGGCGAGCGGACGGCCGCGCTTCTCGGCGCCCTGACCCCGTCGTTCCGAGCGGGTCTGGACACCCTCGCCCGGCTCGGCGCTCACCGGGCTGCCCTCGACGCCGTCACCGAGCCGCTGGCCGCGTTCGGACCCGACGGACGGGAGCTGTACCGCAACCCCGCGCTCATCCACACCCTCGCCGACGACCCCGAGGCGGCGGCCATCGGGCGACGTCTCGCACAGCTCGGCACCGACGGCACTCGACAGGCCCCGGGACCCGCTGGCCTTTTCCCCGCAGAAGCGACCGTGCGGACGGCACGAGGGACCTACACGCTCCGCCCGACAGTCCTGCCCCCCGGCCTGTTCGGCGCCGAGCCCGCCCTCCTGGTCACAGTCATGGCCCCTGCCGCGCCCGCGCTGCCCTCTCCCGAGTCCGTCCGCGAGCGGCATGGCCTGACCCGCCGGGAGGCCGAAGTCGCCCTTCTCCTCGCCGACGGCCTCTCGAACGCCGACCTCGCGGACCGGCTCTTCGTCAGTCCGCACACGGCCCGCCATCACGTCGAGAACGTGCTCGCGAAGTTGGAGCTGTCGAGCCGCGCTGCGGTAGCAGCGCGGCTCCTGTGCACGGTCGGCTAGGCGTCGGAGTCGACGTCACCGGGGTCCACGTCGCCGGGCTCTGCGTCGAACGTCCCGGAGACAGTCACGCGCTTCTTGGGATCGAGGAGGTGGATGCCCTCTGCTCTGAATCGCCCCGCAACGCGGTCTCCCGTCGCCCGGGTGATGGTGACCGTGCCCGCGTGCGCGACGTACACGTCTCCCTCCTCTCCCGACGTGAGGACCACGATGCCACCGGCTTGCTCGTCGCGAATGGCGAAGTCGCCCACGCGCGCACGCTCGGGCAGGACGAGCACGATCAAGTCCTGAGGGTCTCGTCGGTCGATGAGGCCGATGGCAGTGACGAGGTGGCCCTCCTCGGAGTCGGTGGCGAAGGCCGCCCGCCCGGTCAGGGTGGTGGAGACCGCGCCGGAGAGCGCGGCGTCGAAGACACCGAGGTCGTCGCCGGACGAGTCGCAGCCGAGGACGGCTGTCAGGAAGAGCGCCGTGAGCAGCGCGAAACGGAGAGTCATGGTTGGGGAGGCTGATGGAGGACCGCAGAAGCGCGGACGGCATCCAACCTCCGCCGGCGGAGGGGCTCGTCACATGGGCAGAGTGGCCCATTCCTCACGGGCCCGGGCGACGGGACCTCCGAGTCCGACGTGGCCTTCGGAGAAATGGGCACTTCGTCCCATTCACGGGGCATCGGCGACAGGGGAACCTGTCGGCTCCTCCTCCCCTCCGCAACCATGCGACCTCGCTACGCCCGCACACTCGTCGGCGCCCTCCTCCTCGCCGCCCCTTCCGTCCCCGTCCTCGCGGCCACGTGCACCTGGCTCGGTGGCACCACCAGTTGGGGTACACCCACAGCCTGGAGTTGCAGCGCCGTCCCGGGCGCGTCGGACGATGTCGTGATTGCCTCCGGGACCGTCACGATGGATACGGGCTCGCGCATCACGATCCACGCCCTCACCTTCACCGGCGGCGTCCTCACCGGCCCCGACAGCCTCCGTATCACCGGCCCGCTTCTCTGGGAGTCGGGCGGTATGTCCGGCACGGGCGCGACGCTCGTGTCCGGGGCGGCGACGTTCCGCACGGCGGTCGCCAAGACCATCGGGCGCGAAGTCATCCTGGCAGGCGGCGCGGTGTGGTCCGACGGGACGTTGCAGATGGCCGACGGGGGTCTGCTCCGCAACCGGGCTCTGTTTCTCGACAATGCCGCAGGTACGCACTCCATCGCCCGCATCGGCGCGACCACGACCGCCCCCCTCGTCCAGAACCAGGGGCGCTGGCAGATCACATCGGCTGGGACGAACACGAACGTCGACTTCGTCAATGAGGGCGCGCTCGTGCTGGCCGGTGGCGGGTTCGACGTGAACGCACCGGCCCACTTCACTCACGCACCGGCGGCGAGCCTGTCGGGCGGCTCGCTGCTCGACCTCGCGAGCGGCGCCATCGCGACGATGGGCGGGCGTGTAGAGCCGGGCGGGCCGAACGTCATTGGGCTCTTCTCCGTCCGCGGTCCATACACCATGGGGCCGCAGCACGTGCTCGATGTCGATCTCGCCCCCAGCGTCCCGTCGAGCGATCTGCTCCAGACTTCCGACGGGGACGTGTCGGTCGACGGTCGGCTCGTCCTCCGGCTCGCCTCGCTGTCGCTCCTCGGGCAGTCGGCCACCGTCCTCACGCACGGCGGCTCGGGCCGCGTGACCGGCTGCTACACCGCCGACGACATCGATGTCTTCGGCCCGGACGGGTTGCCCGCAGCCTACCCGGTCCGGGTCACCTGCACGGCGAGCGCCATCGAGGTCCAAGTGTTGGGGTCGACGGCCGCTGAGACGCCGCTCCCTGCGGCCGACGCGCTGGCACTGGCGGTCGAGTCGGCGACCCCGGCGCGTCGCGGAGACCTCGTTGCCCTCCGCTTCACTCTGCCCGCCGCGGCCGAGACCCGGTTGGACGCCTTCGACGTGCTCGGCCGTCACGTCGCGACCCTCATGGAGGCACCGACGGGCGCGGGCACGCAGCGGGTCCTGTTCTCCACCACCGGGCTGACGCCGGGCGTCTACGTCGTCCGCCTCCAGACCCGCACCCGGACGGCCTCGCTCCGACTCACCGTCGCTGAGTGACCCCACCTCGGGCCGTCGCCGAACGGTCGACGGCGGCCCTCTCTCTACCGTCATGCGACACCCCACTGCGTGCCTCCTCGTCGGCCTGCTGATGTCGGCCTGCACGGCATCTACCCCGCTGCCCCCCGCGGGCAGCCCCTTGGTGCGCGGCACCATCGTCTCGATCCGCCACAGCGCGACAGGCAGCGGATTCCTCGTAGAGCCTGGCGATGGGACCTGCGGCCTCCAGGCGGTCGCCGACGACCAGACGCACGTCGCGCGACGTACCGCCCCAGGGGAGACGCGAACGGTCGGCGTCGGCGCGGAGGGGGTCGGCACGTTGATCGAAGGCGACCGGGTCGAGGTGTACGTGGACGGGCCCGTGAGGGAGTCGTGCCCGCTCCAGGCCCACGCCACGGCCATCGTCGTGATGCCGTCGGCCGACCTCGGGCTGCGGCCACAGCGCTGAGTCCAGCCGGAAGGAAACCCGCGCCGAGGGCTCGCTCCCGCAGAACGCGGGCCTCTCTGACCCGCTGGCTTCACGTCGAACCTCGCTCGGCGCCCCCAGAGACCGCGCCGTCCTCCCGACGCCCGGCCCGGATCAGTCGTCCCAGCGCTCGATGAGGTCGATCACGGCATCCGCGATCTCGCCCTGGTCGACCGTGCCGACGATCTCGCCGTGCTTGAAGAGGTGCGCCCGGCCGCGGCCGAGTGACACGCCGAGGTCCGCCCCGGCGGCCTCGCCCGGGCCGTTGACCGCGCAGCCCATCAGAGCCACGTTCAGGTCGCGCTCGAAGCCCTTCGCCGCGACGGCCTCCTCGACCTCGTCGACCACCGAGAACAGGTCGCCCGCGAGGCGCCCGCACGTCGGGCACGCGATCACGTTGACGCCGGGCCGCCCGAGGCGGAGCGACTTCAGGATCTGGTGTCCGATGCGGACCTCGTTGACCGAGTCGGCCGCGAGGCTGACGCGGATCGTGTCCCCGATGCCGTCGGCCAGCAGGCTCCCGATGCCGATGCTCGACTTGATGGGGCCGGTCTTCATCGACCCGGACTCCGTCACGCCGAGGTGGAGCGGGTAGTCGGTCTGCTCGGCCAAGAGGCGGTAGCTCTGGATCATGAAGTACACGTCCGAGTGCTTCACCGAGATGATCACGTCCTCGAAGCCCTCCCGGGCGCAGACCTCGGCGTGGCGCAGCGCGCTCTCGACGAGCGCCTCGGGGCGCGGGAAGCCGTACTTGTCCAGCAGGTCCTTCTCCAGCGAGCCCCCGTTGACGCCGATCCGGATGGGCACGCCCAGGTCCTTGGCCGCGCGCAGCACCTCGCGCTCCCACTCCGGCTTGCCGATGTTGCCGGGGTTGATGCGCACCTTCGCGACGCCCGCCTTGAGCGCCGTGAGCGCGTACTGATGATTGAAGTGGATGTCGGCCACGATCGGGACCGGGCTCCCGGCGACGATGGCCGCCAGCGCGTCGGCGTCCTCGGGGCGCGGCACGGCCACGCGCACCACGTCCGCGCCCGCCTCGGCGAGTTCGCGGACCTCCGCGAGGCAACCCTCCACGTCGTGCGTCTTGCCGGTGGTCATGGACTGGACCGTGATCGGGGCGCCGCCGCCGATCTTGGTCTCGTGCTCGACGCCGTCGACGGTGTGGCGCAGGGTGACCTGGCGGGAGTGGCGGCGGGGGCGCTGCGGCGCCTGCCCGGCCTGAGTCGACTCGGCGGTGGAGGTATCCATCGGAAGCGGGGGGATGCGGGCGTCGTACCCGGCACAGTGTGAGACGTTCGGGGCGTGCCCGCTACGATTCTACGAATCCGCAGCGGACGGTCCGGGACGTCCTGCCGTCCCGCCTCTGCGACGCCCCGCCGAGGTGGACGCCGCCTCGGAACCGAACCGCGCCGGGCCGGCGTTCGGCGCCAATGAGCCTCACGCAGTCGATCCGGGCCCACCCGGTCCGGTCCCTCGCCCTCGCCGTCCTCGCGACCGTCCTCGTCGGGCTCGTGACCCTCAACGTCACCACCGGCGAGCAGCGCATCGACGAGAAGGTGGGGACCACGTTCGACCTCGACGACGGCCAGTTCCGGCGCGAGATGGGGGTCCTCCTCGGCCCCGCCATCGTCGGCGGCAACACGGTCACGGCGCTCCACAACGGCGACGAGATCTTCCCCGCCATGCTGGCGGCCATCGACAGCGCCCGGCAGACGATCACGTTCGAGACCTACATCTACTGGGAGGGCGAGGTCGGCACGCAGTTCGCCGAGGCGCTCGCCGCGAAAGCCCGCGAAGGCGTCGACGTGCACGTGCTGGTCGACTGGGCGGGCGCGCTCAAAGTGGACGACGCGACCCTCGACCAGATGGAGGACGCGGGCGTTGAGGTGGAGCAGTACCGGCCGCTGGAGTGGTACCGCCTGGGCCGGATGAACAGCCGCACCCACCGCAAGCTGCTCGTGATCGACGGCGAGGTAGGCTTCACCGGCGGCGTCGGCATCGCGGACGTGTGGGACGGGGACGCGCAGGACCCGGACCACTGGCGCGACATCCACTTCCAGGTCCAGGGGCCCGTCGTCGCCCAGATGCAGGCGGCGTTCCTCGACAACTGGATCCAGACGACCGGCGACGTGCTCAACGGCCCGGCCTACTTCCCGCCGCTCGACTCGGTCGGCACGGTCGCCGCGCACGTGTTCACCAGCTCGCCCGAGGGCGGCAGCGACAGCATGCGCCTGATGTACCTGCTCGCGATCTCGTCCGCCTCCCGGTCGATCGCCCTGGAAGCCGCGTACTTCGTGCCGGACGCGGTGATGGTGCGCGCGCTCGTCGCGGCGGCCGAGCGCGGCGTCGAGGTCCGCGTGCTCGTGCCCGGCCCACACATCGACTCGGACCTGGTCCGCGTGTCGTCGCGGAAGATCTGGGGCGACCTGCTGGCGGCGGGCGCCGAGATCTCGGTCTACCAGCCGACCATGCTCCACACCAAGATGCTGATCGTGGACCGCCAGATGGTCTCGGTAGGGTCCACCAACTTCGACGTGCGCTCGTTCGAGTTGAACGACGAGGCGAGCCTCAACCTCTACGACGCCGACTTCGCCGAGGCCATGGCCGGAGTCTTTGAGCAAGACTGGGCGGAGGGCGAGCCCTACACGTACGAGATGTGGGCCTCCCGCCCCTGGACCGAACGCTTCGCCGAGACTGTCCTTCTGCCGCTCAAGTCGCAACTGTAGCGGCGACCGGGACCGCGCGGCCTGCCCTCAGCCGTGGTTCAGGGCGAGAGCCCCCATGTACGCCGCGTACCCTCCGAGCAGGAGCACCGCCTCGGCACGGACGAGCCGCCGCCCCGTCCACAGCATGCCGCCGAGCGCGAGCGCGGACGCCACCAGCACGACCACGTCGATCCGCTCCAGCCCTGGCGACACGAGCGGGCGCACGAGCGCGGCCCCACCCAGGATGCCGAGCAGGTTGAACAGGTTCGAGCCGACCACATTCCCGACCGCGATCTCGCTCTCGCCACGGAGCGCCGCCACCACGGTCGTCGCCAGTTCCGGGAGGCTCGTCCCGATGGCCACGACGGTCAGCCCGATCACAGCCGCCGAGACGCCGGCCGCCTCCGCGAGCCCGACGGCGCCGCCGACGAACCAGTCCGCCCCGAGCACGAGGCCGGCGAGGCCCGCCACCACGAGGGCCGCGTCGCGCCATGCCGGGCCCTCCGGAGCCTGCACCGGGAGGTCCACGACGGCCTGCTCGGCGTGTGCGGCCCGCACGCTCCAGATGAGGTACACCACAAGCCCACCGATCAGCAGCGCCCCCTCGACCCGCCCGACGGCGCCGTCCAGCAAGAACGCAGAGGCGAGCACGGTCACCCCGAGCAACGCTGGCAGGTCCCGATGGAAGAGCGAGGGGTCGGCCAGGATCGGGCGGATGAGGACCGCGACCCCCAGCACCAGCCCCACGTTCGCGATGTTCGACCCGACCACGTTGCCGATCGCGATGCCCCCGGCCCCGTCCAGCGCGGCGCGGACGCTCACCACGAGTTCGGGCGCGCTCGTCCCGAACGCCACCACCGTCAGCCCCACGACGAGAGGCGTCAGGCCCAGTCGTAGCGCGAGGGCGGCGGCGCCTCGAACCAGGAGGGTTGCCGCTCCTACGAGCAGGAGGAGCCCGCCCACGAGCGAGACGACGTCAGCGACCATGCCAGGGGTGAGAGGAGGGCCGCGTCAACGCTGCCCACGGGCGGCGGCTCCACCCGACACTCGGGCGAGGCAAAGTTCACCTGGCCCGCCTCGGGCGCCGAGGGCGACCTACCGCGTGGCCCCGGTGCCGCCCAGCAACGCCCGGTACTGGGGGTTGTCCGGCTGCATCTGAACGAGCCGCTCGGCCAGGGCCGCCGCCTCTCCGCGGCGGCCTTCCTGGAGGTAAGCCCCGCTCAGGTTGTAAAGCACCTGCGGCGTGTCCGGGGCGACGGCATGGGCGCGCTCGAGAAAGCGCATCGCGGCGGCGCGGTCGCCCGCCTGCAGGGCCATTGCGCCGAGGACGGCCAGCGCCGGGACGTGGTCCGGGTCGCGCGCCAGCGCCTCCTGGAACAGCCCCGCGACGTACGGCAGCCGGTCGGACTGCCCGGACTGCTGGGCGCGCGTCAGCTCCAGCGAGGCCAGCCGCGACCACGAGCCGGGCAGGAACGGGTACCCCTGGAGGATGGCGCGGCGCGTGACGAGAGCATCCCGCACCCGCCCGTCGCGCTCGTAAAGGCCCGCCAGCGAGTCGGCGGCGGGCAGCCACGAGGAGCCCGCGATGACGGCCTGCGCCAGCTCCGCGACGTAGCGCGGCGTCCGCGACGTGTCGAGGCGTACCGGCTGCGCCTCCTCGGGGCGGAACGGCCAGCCCGCCGTCAGCTGCGCCACCCGGATGCGCCCGGCGAGCGAGTCCATCGGCGTCACGAGGCGGACCAGGCGACCCGGCGGCGTCGGCTCCGGGGTCCCGCCCAGCAGACCGTCGGCCACGAAGGCGTCGAAGAAGGCATCGGCGAGGACGCTGTAGCCGGTCAGGTTCGGGTGGAGGTGCTCCAGCATCAGCCGCCGCCCGACGATGCCGCCCGGGGACGCCGCCCGGAACGCCGCCTCCCCATCGACGAGGTGTGCGCCGTGACGCGCCGCCGCCGCCCGGATGAAGTCGCTGAACGCCTCCGGTGCCCGGAAGCGGAGCGCGTCGAGGTCGCGGGCCCGCTGGAAGGCCGCCCGCGCCTCGTCCGGCCGGTCGAGGGTCTCGTAGACGAAGCCGAGCACGTAGTGGGGGTCCGCCGCGAGCGTGTCGAGCGTCGTCGCCTGCTCCAGCAGCGGGAGCGCGTCCGCCGGGCGGCCGCCCTCATACGCGTCGATGCCCGCCTGCGCCGCGGCCACGAAGGCCGTCGAGTCGGTGCCCTCCCCCAGCGCCGAGATGAAGGGCCGCTGGTCGTGCTCGTTGGAGGCGAGCGTCGAGATGTAGACCGGGACGCCCGCCTCGGCGTAGCGCGCGAGCAGGAGGTCGAGGTTCTCCTCGAACTGGCGTCGCCCGGCCTCATAGATCTCGCCCCCGAACGGCACGTTCTGCTCACCGATCATGCGCGCCATCAGCGTGTTCGACGGCGGACGGCCGACCGGCGTTCGCTCGCTCCCCAGCGCCGCCAGCGAGCCGACCACGCCGCGCACCAGCTGCACCGTCCGGAAGCGCCGCAGGCGGAGGTAGGTCCGCACGAGCGCGGGCCAGCGCCCGAGCGACTCCGTCGACGCCGCGCCGAGGACGCCGTAGAACTCGTTGTGCCCGGCGTAGATGACCACCACGTCCGGGTCCTGCGCGATCACCTCGTCCGCGAGGTCGAGCAGCGTGTACGAGTTGACCGCCGCCATCGCCGTGTTGACGACCTCGATCTCACGGCCGGGGTATGCCAGCCGAAGCCGCGTGGCGAGCACCTGCGGGAACGACGCGCCCCGGTAGAACGGGTAGCCCGCCGCCGACGAGCCGCCCTGCGCGAGGATGCGGAACGTGCCCTCGGCTTTCTCGGACCGGAAGATGTCCGGATTGGGGGTCGGGACCGTCGCCGAGGTCGCGAAGTAGCGCTTCGCCACCTCCCGGTTGGGCACGAGCAGGCTGTCGGCCCCGTCTACGGGCACGAACAGCGGGTAGTCCTCGCCATAGCCGCCGAGCCGCAGGCCGGCCTCCAGCAGCACGAAGAACAGCACCGGCAGCAGCACCAGCACCGCCGTGAACGCCCGCCGCCGACCGGGCGAGAGGGCGACCTCGGAGGGAGCGTCAGAGGACTCGGGGGGCGTCGGCATCGGGGGCAGGTCGGGGCGCGCAAGAATACGCCGATGGCCGGAGCCCCTCCCGCACACCGAGGCCGATCCCCGCCCCGTGACCCGACGCCGACGGCAGCCTGTTCGCCAGGCTCGCCGAACGGACGATCACGCCGCCGCCGTATGCCTCCAGCCTTGACCTCCTGCTCGGCATTCCGGCGGAGGCACCGTGCCCTTCCTCCCGACCATGCGCCGCCTCCTGCTCGTCCTCCCCCTCCTCGCCCTACTCGGCTGCCCCCAGACGCCCTGGTGCGACCGCCTCAACCCGAAGCAAGCCGACGGACTCCAGACCTGCATCTACGCCGACGAGGTCCTGTCCGGAACCCGACCGGTCTCCACCGCGGACGGCGCCCCCGTCGACTTCATGCTCCAAGAGATCGACGCGGACGCGGGCCAGGACTCGCTGGCCGACGGAACGCGCCTGTCCGGACAACCCTGGGGCGTGGTCTGGTCGGTCGCTGACGGGGACCCGAACGCGACGGACCTCGTGGACCGGATCCGCCGCAGGACGATCCGTGCCGATAGCGTCGGGCAGGTCGTGACCGTCGAGGTCGCGCCCGACGAGAGCCGCTACGCCCTCGGCCTCGGCGACGGCCGGTTTCTCGTCCGCTCCGCCGACCACGAGACATTGCTCGACGGCCGCGTGCCGGACGGCGTCGACACGAGCTGGGGCATCGAGATCGTCAACGCCGTGGCCGAGTTTGCCTTCTCCGCCGACGCCCGACGCGTCGTCACCGGCGACCGCCAGCAGAACGTCGACCTGTGGGACCCAAACAGCGACGGGCACCTGTGGCACGCGACGCTCGGCGAGGACATCCGCGCCCTCGCCGTGTCCGCCGACGGGCGCCTCGTGGCGGCCGGATCCAAGGACGGAACCGTGACCGTCTGGGACGCCACCAGCGACGCCAAGCTCGCCTCGTGGACGCACCCCCGTTCGGTCGGGCACCTCGCCTTCACCGACGACAGCCAGCATGTCGTCGTGCGGTTGCGCGGGACATACCACGCCCCGAGCCGCCCGACCGCGAGCCAGACCAACACGCTCCTCAACAGCGACGAGCAGGTCCGCCGCGCGCAGAACGCCGGCCACGATGGCTACACCAGCGGCGAGGTCGTCGCCGTCTGGCGCCTGCCCTGACCCGCCCCGCCTCGGGCCTCCCACCGTCCTGCCGAGGCGGGCGCGGTCAGGGCGCCCGGAACAGGTCCGCCGACGCCGCGAACTGGCTCGCCTCGGCCACCATCACCAACCGGTCGCCCGGCTCGACGCGGAACTCGCCCGCCGGGCTCCCCACCGTCTCCCGGCCCCGGCGCACCGCCATCACCGTCAGCCCGTGGCGCTGGCGGAGGCCCAGCTCAGCGAGCGTCTTGCCCGCCGCCGGAGCACCCTCGCGGACCGCCACCGCACGCGTGTGGAGGCCCTCCTCGTCGAGCCCCTGGAGCACCATCAGGTGCGCCTCCTGGATGGAGCCGCGCAGCACGCCGTAGTCGTCCTGCCGCACCAGCGACGCCTGCCGCTCGATCTCGTCCTTCGGGATGAGGTACGCCCCGAGCACGTGCGCGAACAGGCGGACGGTCGTCTCCAGTTCCTCGGGCACCACCACGTCCGCGCCCGCCTTCGTGAGCGTCTCCACGTCCGCGATGAAGCGGGTCCGGGCGAAGATCTGGAGCGTCGGGTTGAGGTGCCGGGCGACCGCCACGATGCGCCGCGTCGCGTCGCGGTCGTTGATGGCGACGACCAGCAGCTTGGCGCGCGCGGCGCCGAGGCTCAGCAGGATCGGCTCGCGCGAGGCGTCGCCGTAGACCGTCTCCGCGCCGTCGGCATCGGCCGAGCGCAGGCTGTCCGGGTTGAGGTCGCTGACGGCGTACGGGATGCCGCTCTCGCCCAGCACGCGCGCCAGCCGACGCCCCGCCGGTCCGTAGCCGACGACGATGGTGTGGTCCTCCAGGTCCACCCCGTGGCCGTGGCCGCCAGCCGGCTCGGCGTCGTTTTCGACCTGCCGGCCCAGGGCCGCGATGCGGGGCGCGAGCGCGATCAGGCCCGGCGTCGCCAGCATCAGCACGACCGTGACCGCGATGAGCCCCTGGCTGCCCACCTCGCCCAGGCCGGCGGGCGTCAGCCCGGACTCGGCGCCTGCGATGGCGAGCACGAACGAGAACTCGCCGATCTGCCCGAGCGCTAGCCCCGACGCCAGCGCGACGCCCAGCGGGTAGCCGAGCACGCGCGCGCCGAACGCCGCCAGCCCGCCCTTCAGGACTAACACGCCGAAGGCCGCCGCCGCCACCCAGACCAAGTTGTCGAGCAGGAAGGCGGGGTCCAGAAGCATGCCGACCGACAGGAAGAAGGCGGCCGTGAACAGGGTCTGGAGCGGCAGGATCTCGCTCAGCGCGTGCTCCGCGTAGTCGCTCTCGGACACCAGCAGGCCCGCCAGAAAGGCGCCCAGCGCCAGGCTCACGCCCGCCAGCGACACGGCCCACGCCGTGCCCAGGCAGATGGCGGCGACGGCCAGCAGAAACAGCTCCGTGCGGCGCGTCTGCGCGATCCGCTCCAGCAGCATCGGTACCACGCGCCGCGCGCCGACGAGCACGGCGGCGATCACCAGCGCGGCCTTGCCCAGCGCGACCGCCACCTCGACCGGCGACCCGCCGTCGCCCGCGAGCACCGGCACCAGCAGCACCATCAGCACGATGGACAGGTCCTGGAACAGCAGCATCGCCAGTGCCACGCCGCCGACGGGCGTGTCCGTCTCGGCCCGCTCGGCCAGCACCTTGAGCACGATGGCCGTCGAGGACAGCGCCACGAGGAAGCCCGTGAACACGGCCGCGCCGACGCCCACGCCGAGCACGATCAGCCCGCCCGCGACGGCCGCCACCGTCAGCGCCACCTGGACGCCGCCGCCCAGGAAGATGGGCCGGGCCAGCCGCGCCATCTGGCCGAGCGAGAACTCGACGCCGATGGAGAACAGCAGCAGGATCACGCCCACCTCGGCCAGTTCGGCGACCAGTTCGATGTCGGTCACCAGTCCCAGCGCGTTCGGCCCGATGGCGACGCCCGCCAGCAGGAAGCCCGCGATGGGCACCAGCCGGACCCGGTAGCACAGGTACGCCACCAGCACGCCCGCCGCGAACAGCGCAGCCAGTTCGCCCACGAAGGGCAACGATCCGACGGCGAGGGGGAGGTCAGTCATCGGTCAGGAAAGGGGGCGTAGGCGGTCGGCGAGAGAGCCAGAGAGCTGTCGCCGCAGCGTATCGCGGCACGCCGATGCCGAACCCGGGCGCGCAGAAATGGGCCGCCCCGCCCCGGCTGGTCACCGAGGCGGGGCGGATGCCGCTCGACGGGGCAGGTTACGACGACGCCTGCTGGCGGCGGAGCCGGTCGAACCGCACCTGCTGGTCGGTGCCCGGGCGGACGCTGTAGGGATCGTCGGGCAGGTCCACCCGGATCAGTTCCGGCGTCCCGTCCACGTCGCGGAAGCGCTGGGGGGCACCGTCGGGGGCCTCGCCGAGCACCAGCACGGTCGTGCCCTGCTCGAGAATGCGGCCGCGCGAGGCCATCGCCCGCTCGGCCCCGCCGTTGGTCGTCCGCCAGCCGTCGGCCCAGTTGTAGATCCACTGCGCGTCGGCCGTCATCAGGCGGACGCAGCCGTGGCTCGCCGCGCCCGTCGTCGGGAGCGCGTAGTACTGGTGGACGTGGATGCCGCGAGCATCGTGGAAGTTGAACACCCACCGCATGTCCCAGCTCTGACCGGGCGGCGAGAGCGTGCTCACGCGGTGCAGCTCCTTCCAGTTGAAGTTGAAGCGCCCGTTGGGCGTCTCCGAGCCCTCGGCGCCCGTCGAGACGAGCCCCCAGCGCGCCAGGCGACCGTTCTCGTATCCGGCCCACGCCTGCACCGACTTGTCGATCACGAACAGCTTGTCGAAGTCGCGCGCACCGGGGTAGTCGCGTGGGAACGGGCTGAAGGCGCGGGGGTCGACGTCGGTCTGGCTCGGCAGCACGATCGTGTCCCCGGTGCGGAGGTCTGAAATGAACACGCCGTTGAGGAACGCCACCATGCCGTTGAGTCGGTCGCGGCCCTCGCGCGCGTCCCCGTCTCCGACCTCCTCGTAGAGCATGTGACGGGCGAGAATCGAATTGCCGCTCTCGTGGGCGAGCGTGTGGTACCGATACGAGACCACCGGCACCTCGGCGATGTCGTCGACGCGGTTGGCGTAGAGCAGCTCGGCGAGCCGGTCCTGGTTGTACAGCGAGCGCTCGCTCTGAGCCTGCGACGTCGGGACAGCCGCGAGCCCCACCAGGGCGACCGCGGCGAGGAGGAGGAATCGGAGAGGCATGGGGAAGAGGCGGGAGAGACACCAAGAACGCACCAGAGCCCCGGCTAGTTCGAGTCGGGTCTGGGGATCCGCCTCGAATCCGCGCCCAGGTGCTCATCCTCAGGCAATCCTCAGCGGTCAGCCGTCAGGAAGACGTGCCCTGGAAGCCCCCGCAGAGCGCAGCCCGTCGCGCCTGCCCCCGCCTCGGACCCGAGGCGGCCGGATGTCCCGTGACGTGCTTCCGTTGCGCTGCTCCCGCTTCCGTGAGCGAAACGAGCCTCTCACTGCACCAGCCACCAGATGTAGCCCAGGTACCCGAGCAGCAACACCGCGCCCTCCCAGCGCCGCGTCTTGCCGCCGGTGTAGAGGAACAGCAGCGTCACCAGCCCGAAGCCGACCATGATGGACAGCACGTCCGCCCCGATGCCGACCGATGCGATGGGCGCGGCGAGTGCCGCCGGGCCGAGCACGCTGAACACGTTGAAGATGTTGGACCCGATGGCGTTGCCGAGCGCGATCTCGGCCTCCCCCCGCCGCGCCGCCACGATGGTCGTCGCCAACTCCGGGAGGCTCGTCCCGAGCGCGACCAGGGTCAGCCCGATCACCGCCTCGCTGACGCCCAGTTGGGTCGCCGCGACCACGGCGCCCGCCAGCAGCCGGTCCGCCCCGAACACGAGCAGGGCCACCCCGCCGACGACCAGCAAGATGTGGCGCTTGAACCCCGCCTCCACCTCCACGAGCGCCTCGGTCACCTCGGGCGGCAGCTTCGCGTTCGCCTCGCGCACCTCCCGCCGCGACGTCCGGATGCCGTCGACGGTGTAGAGGACCGCTGCTGCCAGGAGCACCCCGCCCTCCCAACGCTCCAGCGTGCCATCGAGGAGAAACACCACGAGGGCCGCCATCGAGACCAGCATGATCGGCACGTCGTGGCGGACGAGCTTCCGGTCCACCGTCATCGGCGTCAGCACGGCCGCCACGCCGACGATCAGGCCGAGGTTGGCGATGTTCGAGCCGACCACGTTGCCCAGCGCCACACCGCCCTCGCCCGCCAGCGCGGCCTGGATGCTCACCACCAGCTCCGGGCTCGACGTGCCGATGGCGACCACCGTCAGTCCGACCACCAGCGGTGTGATGCCTATCCGCAGCGCCAGCGCCGATGCCCCGCGCACAAGCCCCTCGGCGCCCGCCAGCAGCAGCAGCACGCCGCCTCCCATGGAGAGCAGGCTTTGAGTCAGGGTCATGCGGGTCGCGGGAATCGTGGGCCGTCCTCACCCGATCGAGGCGCCCCGCGTTCCCGAGTCACTCCGCCTCGGCGCCCCAGCGGAGGCCGACGCGGACCGGGCGATGGTCCGAGAACCCGACCGGGGTGGTCTGAGCGGAGGTGACCTCCAGGGCCGGATCCACGAACACGAAGTCGATGCGCACGAACGGGTGCTGCGCGTGGTACGTCCGCCCCCACCCGTCCCCAGCCGCGCGCACGGCGTCGGTGCGGTCCACCCCGCCCGCGGTGCGGAGGCGGCGCGTGCTCCAGTTGTCGGCCGTCGAGTTGAAGTCGCCCGCCACGATCACCGGCAGCGTCTCCTCCGCGATCCGGTCTGCGATCTGCGCCGCCTCCTCGCCGCGCTTGGCGTAGACCGTCCGGTACTGGCGCAGGTAGGGCACCCAGGTGGACGGGCGGAACAGGCGGACGTTCTCGTCCTGCCACGGCTTCGGCGAGCCGAACGACCGCAGGTGAACGTTGTAGACGACCACGTCGCGGTCCTCCCAGCGGAGGTGCGACCGGAGCGCGAGCGACACGTCGGGGTCGCGCTCGACGCCCAGGATCAGCACCTCCTGCTCGACCACCTCGACGTCGGAGCCGATGCGCACGAAGAACGGCACGTCGGTCGAGTTGACCAGCCAGCCGGGGTGGCTCGCCAGTCGCGCCGGCAGGCGCAGCGCGTAGGGCAGCCGCGTGCGGACGGCCTCCACCTGGACCACCTCGCCGGCGCGCCGCCGGCGCTCGCTGCGTGCGACCACCCGGGCGTCCTGCATCAGCAACACGTCCGGCTCGGTCGCGCCGACGTACGCCACCACGGAGTCGCCAAGGGCCTCGCGCTGCCCCGCCTCGGGCACGTTGAACGTCGTCAGCACCAGGCCGTCCGGCCCGTCGGCAGGCTCGCCGAGGCGGGCCGGGCCGCCCGCACGGACCCCCACGATGAGGAGCAGGACGGCGTGGAAGGCCACCGCCCGCCAGCGCCGACCGAGCAGCCACAGCACGGCGAACACCGCCAGCGCCCATGACGCGTACGGCAACCCGATCGCCACGAGCTGCGCCCACCAGTACGGCCCCGGCCGTAGATAGGCCGCCATCAGCCCGACGAGGACGGCCCCGAGAACCGGCGCCTCCACAAGCCACAGGAGCACGCGGCCGACCGACGACCGGCGTTTGGAGGGGGCGTCGTCAGTCACGGCTGGCCCGGTCGAGGGCGTCCCGCTCCTCCGGGGTCAAGCTGTCGTAGCCCTTCTCGAGGATCTTGTCGAGGATCTGGTCCACGCTGAGCGTCGGCGAGGCCGCCCCGCCCCGCCTCGGCGACGCCGAGCGGCTGGTCGCGCGCCCCGCGGTCTTGGTCGCGGGCTCAGACCGGGCGAACGGGTTGCGGAAGGCCGTCCCCGCCGACCGTCCGCCGCGCCGCCCGAAGAACGGAGACGCCCACGCGCCAGGGCTCATCCCGGCCCGCTGCGCCCGTGCGAACAGGACGCCGCCGAGCGCGGCACCCAGCACCGTCATGTCCTGCGAGAAGACGAAGCTCAGCACCACGAAGCCGACCGCGATCCACTTCATCGGCACCACGCCGAGCAGGAACAGGCCGATGCCACGGTTCGGAGTCAGCGTGCCCACCGCGCACAGGATCGCGGTGACGGGCGTCCAGATGCCGAAGTAGACGCCGCGCGGCGCCAGCCCGACCGCCCCGAGCGCCAGTGCGAGCGCCGCCCCAGCCAACCCGCCGAGCAGGTAGAGCGCGAACAGGTGGCCCGAGCCGTACGTCTCCTCGTAGTCGCGCCCCATCCACTGGAGCCAGTAGAAGCCGAACACGAACGAGATCAGCCCGAAGAAGCCCCCGAAGGCGTTCACGAAGCCGTACGTCAGCGGCGTCCACGGTCGCGTGAGGACCGTCGCCGGGTCGGCGGAGAGCCACAGGTACTCCAGCACGACCATCGTCGGCGCGCCGAAGGCGGCGACCAGCGCCAGCAGCACGAACGCGAGGTACGTGACGAGGTTGACCGTCAGCAGCAGCCGCAGGGTCGGCGGGAGCGCGGCCCGCCAGATCTGGAAACGGAAGAGCGGGGAGTCAGCGGCGGCCATGCCTGGGGCGGTCGGGGCTCAGGAGAGGAGCGTTCGGGGGCGCACCGGCAGCCGCCCCAGCCAGTACAAGATCAGCACGGCGCCGGTCACCATGCCGCCCAAGTGCGCGAAGTGTGCCACCCCCGCCTGCGTGCCCGTGAACCCGGCGAACAGGCTGAACGCCGCATACCCGAGCACGAACCACTTGGCGGGGATCGGGACGGGCAGAAACAGCAGGTAGATCGGCGAATTGGGATAGAGCAGTCCGAACGCGGCGAGCACGCCCAGCACACCACCCGAGGCCCCCAGCGTCGGAATGGGGATGACGCCCGACGGGTCGCCCATCAGGAACGGCCACGAGGTCACGCCCAACTGGAGCAGGCTCGCGCCGAGCACGCAGACGATGTAGAACCCCAGGAACCGCCTCGACCCCAGCTCGCGCTCGATGGCCCCGCCGAACATCCACAACCCGAACATATTGAACAGGATGTGGCTGAAGCTGCCGTGGAGGAACGCGCTCGTCAGGACCTGCCACGGCTGGAACCTCCCGAAGGCGACCACGCCGTCCGAGAACTGAATGGCCTCGGGGCCGCCGATGGGCCACAGCGCGAACAACCGCTCGATCAGGTCGAACGGCTCGGGCGACCGGGCCTGGAAGATCATCTGCGCCAGAAACGCCAGCCCGTTGAGGATCAGGAGGTTCTTGACGACCGGCGGAAACAGGCCGAGCGAGGTCGGGGGGCGGTATGCGTTCTGCACAGAGTCGAGGGAGACGCCGGGGCGGGGGCCGCGAACGGAGGCCGGTCGGGGGAAGTTGCGGACCGGTGGGACCGCCGGAGGGCAGTGGGCGCAAGATCGCAGGCGCGCGAGAGCGCAGGACCGGTCAGTCTGCCTGCGTTCCGGCCCCTCGGCCTGCTCCGCATTTCCCACGAAGAGGAGACCAGCCCCCCACGCGCGCCGTTTCTTGCCCGCTCTGCCCCCGCTTTCGTCTGCTCCTCCTCCTCTCGGACCTCCACCTCGGCCGCGGGTCGCGCGATGCCACGCGCGACGCCGAACGCGACGCCGTGGCGATGCTCCGAGCCCACGAGCGCGAGATCCTCGACGGGGGCACCCTCGTGCTCCTGGGCGACGTCTACGACCAGTACATCGAGTACCGGCACCTCGTGCCCAAGAGCGGGCCCCGGCTCGTCGGCCTGCTGGCCGAGTGGGCCGACGCGGGCGCCGAGGTGGTGTACGTCGTCGGCAACCGCGACCCGTGGCACGAGACGTTCTTCGCCGACGACATCGGCGTCACGCTCGTGCGCGGCGCGTGGGAATCGCGACGCGACGGGAGGGCCCTGTATATTGCCCACGGCGACGGTCACGGCCGCCCCGCGTCCCTCGCCGACCGGCTCTCGCATCGCCTCCGTCCGCTCCTCCGAGCTCCTTTCATAACCCGCCTTTACCGCATGGGTCTGCCCGGCGACACCGGCTTCGGCCTCGCCCGCCAGTTCGCCCGCCGGTTCGGCACCGACGGCGAGCCCGACCCGGCCGCCCACCGCGCCCTCGCCGAGGCCGCCTGTGAGCGCCTCGAAGGCACCGACGCCGACCTCGTCGCGTTCGGACACTCCCACCGCGAGGCGCTCCAGACGACGCCGCACGGCACCTACCTGAACCCCGGCTACTGGTTCGGCGCCCGCACCTTCGCCCGCATCGACGCGGACGGGCCCGCCCTCTACCGCTGGCGCTCCGGCGCCGCGGAGCCGCTCCCCGCGGCCCGGCCCCTCGCGGCCACCTCCTCCCTCTGAGCCCTGGCCACCTGGCGCCCCCTCCCTCCGGCCCCATGGACGACACGCAGTACCCCGACGACGACCTCGCGACCTTCTTCGGATCGCCCGACGCCCGGCACGCCGCCCTGGACGCCCAGCGCGCGGCGGACACGGCGTCCGGCGACGGCGGCCCTGCGCAGGCTCCCGCCACGCGCGTCTCCCCGGCCGACGCCGAGTTGGCGTCGTTCTTCGACTCGCCCGACGCCCCCGCGGGCGACGGCGCCGCGCGCGAGGCCCGGCTGATGCCGCCGCCGCCGGTCGGCCCCTCCGCCCCGCCCCCGCCGACCGGCCCCGAGGCCGTGCGTCGCCGTCGCGTCGGCCGCGCGCTGGCCGTCATCCTCGGTCTGATCGGCCTCGGCGTCTTCGCCGGCCTGGGCGTGGTTGCGTGGCTGAGCCAGGGCCTCCCCTCCCTCGACCAGATCGAGAACCCGCGCAACCTGCTCGCCACCGAGGTCCTCACGGCCGACGGCATGGAGCTGGCCCGCTACTACGACGGCGAGAACCGCACCTGGGTCTCGCTCGACGAGATGAGCCACTTCGTTCCGGACGCCTTGATCGCGACCGAGGACCGGCGCTTCTACCAGCACTGGGGCGTCGACGCGTACGCCATCGGCGCCATCATCAAGGACGCCCTGACCGGGCGCGGCACGCGCGGCGCATCCACGATCACGATGCAGCTCGCGCGCAACCTCTACCGCGACGCGACCGGCTTCCAGGTCGGCGAGCGGTCCATCGTGCGCAAGGCCAAGGAGATCCTGATCGCCGTCCGCATCGAGCGGACCTACACCAAGCCGGAGGTGCTGGAGGCCTACCTCAACACGGTCCCCTTCCTGTACAACGCGTACGGCATCGAGGCAGCGTCCCAGACGTTCTTCTCGAAGACCGCCGCCGAGCTCGATGCCAGCGAGGCCGCCACGCTCGTCGGCATGCTGGCGGCCAACAGCCGCTTCAACCCGTGCCTCGCCGAGGGCGGCACGTCCGCCGAGTGCCTCGGTGCCGACGGCGAGGTGCTGACGGAGAGCGTCAACCAGGCATCCATCGACCGCCGCAACGTGGTACTGACCAACATGCGGGCCCAGGGGGTTCTCGACGAGGCGGCCTACCAGGAGGCCCGCGCGGCGCCCATCCGCCTCGCCTTCGACGTCTACAGCCACGAGGACAACATCGCGCCGCACTTCGCGGAGGTGCTGCGGCTCTGGTTCAAGGACTGGGCCGAGGCCAACGGCTACGACCCGTACAAGGACGGCCTCGTCATCCACACGACCATCGACAGCCGCATGCAGGCGCTCGCCGCGCAGGCCGTCGAGGAGGAGATGGACCGCCTTCAGGGCATCGTGAACCGCGGCTGGGGCTCGTCGGCCAACCCGTTCTCGTTCTGGTGGAGCCGCAACACGGCCGTCGTCAACGAATACATCCGCGAAACCGACCGCTTCCGGTCGCTCACCGCGGGGGACAACACCTCGGCCGAGGACGCGGTCGCCCAGCTGCGCCAGAACAGCGCGTTCATGGACTCGCTGAAGACGGCCCGGACGCGCCTCGAGGCGGGCCTCATCGCGATGGATCCCGCCTCGGGCCAAGTCAAGGCCTGGGTCGGCGGCCGCGACTTCGTGCTCAACAAGTACGACCACGGCGGGCAGGCCCGCCGCCAGCCGGGCTCCACGTTCAAGCTGTTCGCCTACACGACGGCGTTCAACAACGGCTACTCGCCCCAGTCGGGCGTCTTCGACAGCCCCTTCCGCTGGGGCGACTGGGCGCCTCAGAACTCGGGCGGCGGCTACGCGGGCTACACGACGCTCGCCGAGGGCCTCCGAGCCTCCCGCAACGTCGTCGCGGCCCGCATCACGAAGCACTTCGGCACGTCCGAGATCGCGCGGACGGCCTACCAGATGGGAATCCGCACCCCCCTCGAACTGCCCGAGTTCGACGCCGCGACCTGCCCGCCCTTCCAGGCGCGCAAGAACGACTGCTACCCGCGCTCGATCGCCCTCGGCACGCAGGACGTGTCGCTTCTGGAGATGGTCACCGCCTACGCGACCATCGCCAACTACGGCGTCTACCACGGCCCGACGCTGGAGGAGGAGCGCCCCGCCAACGCCGACGTGCCGCCCCAGATCGTGCTGGCGGTGGACCGCATCGAGGACCGCTACGGCAACGTGATCGCGGACTTCACGCCGGTCGCCCGCGAGGTCCTCAATCCCTCCACGGCGTACACCACCTTCGACGCCATGCGCGCGGTCGTCCGCGCGGGCACGGGCCGCGGGCTCGGCGGCTTCCGCGGCGTCTCCGCGCTCGACGTGGCCGGCAAGACGGGCACCACGCAGGAAAACGCCGACGGCTGGTTCATCGGCATGACGCCCCAGTTGGTGGTCGGCTCGTGGACGGGCTTCGACGACCGCCGGATCACGTACCCGTCCACCTCGGTGGGTCAGGGCGGTCGGACCGGCCTCCGCAACGTCGGCGCGTTCCTGAGCAAGCTCCAGACCGAGGGCGACGAGGAGATCAAGCTGGATGCGGACCTCCGCTTCGAGCGGCCGGAGAACTTCCAGCCGCCCAGCCGCCGCAGCCGGATCGGCGACGCGGGCTACTGGCCGGGCGACGCGCGACGCGGGGGCGGGTCTAGCCGCCGGGGAGGCAGTTCGGCGGGTGGCAACCGTCAGAACCGCACCGCCGACCGACCCGCGCGCGACGCGCTGAACAACTTCAACAACCGGAACCGTGGCGGCTCCGGCGGAGGCAGCGCGCCCGCCGCCGAGCCCCGTCCGCAGACCCAGGGCGGCGGCTCCGGCGGACGCATCGGCTGGTAGGCTCTTCGCTTCGAGACCTGCGGGGGTGACGGGCACGCGCCTGTCACCCCCGCAGTCGTAGTCTGCGGACATGAAGATCCTCCACTGTGCCGACCTCCACCTCGGCTACGAGACGCACGGGCGCCTCGACCCGGCGACCGGCCTCAATACACGGCTGCTCGACTTCCGCCGGTCCTTCGACGTGCTCGCGGCGCGCGCCATCGCGGAGGACGTGGACCTGTTCCTGTTCGCGGGCGACGCCTACCGCACCGCCGACCCCACGCCGACCCAGCAGCGCCAGTTCGCCGAGGCGCTTCGCCCGGTGCTGGAGGCAGGCATCCCGGTCGCCATGATCGTGGGCAACCACGACCACCCGGTCAGCTTCGGCAAGGCCTCGTCGGTTGACATCTTCGGGGTCCTCGACGGCGCCGTGGAGGTGTTCTCGCAGCCCTCGTTTCGCGGCAAGGACAACCCGATCCGGACCAAAAGCGGGCCGCTCCAACTGATCGCCCTGCCCTGGCCCATCCGCTCGAAGATCCTCGCCACCGACCAGTACCGGGGCAAGACGCCGCACGAGATCCGGGAGCTGATCGAGTCCTACTACGCCACGTTCGCTCGCCAGTGCGCCGAGGCGGCCGACCCCGCGGTCCCGCTGGTCGTCTGCGCCCATCTGACCGTGCAGGGCTCGGAGCTGAGCGGCAGCGAGCGCGCCAGCCTCATCGCCCACGAGCCCACGTTCACCGTGCCCCAGCTCGCGCCGCCCGGCGTGGACTACGTGGCGCTCGGCCACATCCACCGGTTCCAGGACCGCAACGCGGAGGCGTTCGCCGCGGGCGAAGGGCCGCCTGTCGTGTACTCCTCATCCATCGAGCGCATCTCGTTCAAGGAGCACGACGCTGAGAAGGGCTTCGTGCTGGTCGACATCGACCCGGCCGGGGTGCCCGGTCGCCGAACCTCCTTCGAGTTCGTCGCCACCCCCGCGCGCCGCTTCGTGCCCATCCAGGTGGACGCGGCCGAGGCCGAAGACCCGACCGCGGCCGTGCTCGCCGCCATCGGCGCCCACGACATCGCCGACGCGGTCGTCCGCGTGCGGTACCGCGTCGGGGAGGAGCAGCCCGCCGTCGACGAGGCCGCCGTGCGCGAGGCGCTCGCCTCGGCCGACACCATCGCGGCCATCGAGCGCGACCTGGACGCCGTCGAGCGCCGCCAGCGGACGGTCGTCCGCAGCGACACGACGCTGAAGGACGCCATGGAGCGCTACGTGGACCAGCACGAGACGCTCGCCAGGATCAAGGACGACCTCGTGGCGGCGGCCCTGGAAATCGAGCGCGAGGTGGACGCCGCGACGCGCTGAGCCTCGGAGAGGGTCAGGAGGCCGGCGCCTCGACCCAGACGCGGCAGGTCTTCCCGAGCCTCCGCTTCGCCGTCCTCGCCACGTCCTCCTGTTCGAAGACGCCGACGACGGCGGAGCCGGTGCCCGAGAGCACGGCGTGGCCAGCGCCCTCCGCCAGCAGCGCCTCGCGGGTCCTGCCGATGGTCGGCTCGGCCGCCTCGACCGACGCCTGGAAGTCGTTCGTCACCTCGGCGCGCCAGCGGGAGAGGTCGTTCGAGGCGACCGCCGCGGCGAGATCGGGGCGGCGATGGTCGGCGGGGGTGACGCGTGCGAACGCGTCGGCGGTGGAGACGTGGACGGGGGGGACTGCCACCACGAGCCAGAACGGACACCGGTACGGCGCCCCATCGGTGCCGACGAGGGGTGCGAGGCGCTCGCCACGACCGGTGCCGTGGGCCGGAACGCCGTCGAGGAAGAACGGCACGTCGGAGCCGAGGCCGAGCGCGAGCGCGTGCAGGTCCGCCTCGGGGATGTCGACCGCCCACAGCTCGGCCAGCAGGCGGAGGGCCGCCGCCGCGTCGGACGAGCCGCCGCCTAGCCCGGCGCCGTAGGGGACGTTCTTCTCCAGCCGGAGGGTAGCGCCGCGGGCCGAGTCGCCCATCCACAGCCGGAGCGCCATCGCCGCGCGGACCACGAGGTTGCTCGCGCCCGTGGGCAGGTGCGGGTCGTCGGACGAGAAGGCCAGCCGCCGCGCCGGGCCCGCCGAGAGCCGGTCGGCCCACCCGATGGGCAGGAACACGGTGGCGAGATCGTGGAACCCGTCCGGCCGGCGGCGAAGGACGTGGAGGCCGAGATTGACCTTGGCAGGGGCGAGGCGAGCGGGCACAGGCAAAGCGCAGGGACCCCCGTCGGACCCCGGAGCGATGCGCGAGGGTCCGCCGGATTCCCCCAGGGCTTCGCACACATCGGCGTACCTTCGGCGACGGTTGCTACGCACGTTCTCCCTCCGGCACCCCCATGCCCCTTCCCGTTCGCGGGATCGCTCTGTCTGTGCTCGCCGCGCTGTGCCTCTGCGCGAGCCCGGACGCAGCCGCGCAGTACGTCCCCCCCTCCTCCGCCTCGGTGCGCGTGCCGACGTTCAGCACCGGCATCCGTCCCGCCACGGTCGGCGACGACGCGCTGGCGCTCGGCGGCCCCGTCGACCCTGCGGAATACCTCGTCGGGCCGGGCGACGTGTTCGTGGTGTCCGTCGGCGGCGGCTCCGTGTCGAGTCCGCCGCGGCAGACCGAGACCACCGTCACCGCCGACGGCCTGCTGATCGTGGCCGAGGCGGGCACCTTCCGCGCCGCCGGGCGGACGCTGGCCGCCGTCCGCGCCGAGGCCCGCGCCGCGCTCGCGCGCCGCTACACCAACCTCCCGACGGATGTCGCGCTCGCCGTTCCGCGCCGGTTCTCGGTGTACGTCTCCGGCGCGGTCCCCCAGCCGGGCCGCCAGGTGGTGACGGCACTCGGCCGCGTCGAGGACGCCATCGCTGAGACGACCGACCGGGGCAGCCCGCTGGACCTGGCCGACTACGCCACGCCCGCCCGGTTCGAGGTCGAGCGCCGCGTCGCGCTCCGCAACGTGCGCGTGACCGACCGCGACGGCTCGGAGAGCCGCGTCGACCTGCTGCGCTACTACGCCACCGGCGACCTCGCCTTCAACCCGCTCCTCACCGACGGCGCGGCCGTCTTCGTGCCCACCTTCGACCCGACGCGTGAAGGCGTCTCGGTCGACGGCGACGTGGACCGCCCGGGCACCTACGACTGGCGCCCCGACGACACCGCCGCGGCGCTCGCCGCCGTCGCGGGCGGCCCCGGACTCGACCTGTCGGGAGCGACGATCCGGCGGACGCGCACCACGGCTGGGCGCGTCGAGAGCGTCGAGGTTTCGCTCTCCGAGGCGAGTACGCTCCCGCTCGCGCCACGCGACCAGCTGTTCCTCCGCGCCGCGTCTCCGACGGCCGGGCAGGCGAGCGTCGTCGGCGAGGTCGCCTACCCCGGCACCTACCCCATCGAGTCTGGCCAGACGACGCTGCGCCAACTCGTCGAGGCCGCGGGCGGGCTCACCACCGACGCCCTCATCCGCGGCGCGTACCTGGAGCGGACGGCCCGCTCGGAGCCCCAGGCTGCGCTCGACCCGCTCGCCTACCCCTCCGATCAGCCCATCACCATCGCCACGTTCGACTCGACCGTGACGACGCTCGGGCGGCTGAGCGGCCTCGGGCTCGTCGGGCGCCGGTACTACGTCCAGGAGTACGTCTCCACGCCGCGGCTCTCGGTCGACGTGCCGGGCGCGCTCCGAGGCGACGCAGATCTGGTGTTGCAGCCGGGAGACCGGCTCGTGGTGCCGCGCGACCTCGGCACGGTGCGCGTCTTCGGGCAGGTCTCCGAGCCCGGCTACGTTCCCTTCACGGCAGGCCTGACCGCGGCGGACTACGTCGAGCGCGCCGGGGGCCTCGGGCCAGCTGGCACCACGTTCTTCACCGTCGACGCCCGCACAGGCCGCTTTACCGCCGGCCCCGAGGTCCAGGTCCAGGCCGGCGACGCCGTCTTCGTCGACCGGCCGCCGACCTCCGATTCGCCTCAGTTCGAGAGCCTGGCCCTCCAGCAGGAGAACATCCGGCTTCAGGAAGAGCGTTCCGAGCGAGACGCCGAGCGGGACCGCCGACAGTTCCTGCTCCAGACGATCACCACCACCATCTCGACCGTCGGCTTCCTGATCTCGACCTACTTCCTGATCCGGGACAACGCCAACTAGCCGACGCGGCCCCGACCCTCGGCCCGCTCTTCGAGCGCGGCTCGGCGCCCATCGAGTCCGCGACACAGGCTGAAGCCCTCTCCTCCCTCGCAGCGACGCCGGCCGCGACGACTACGCAGAGCCGGCACGCCCCCGTTCTGAAGCCCCTCGCGACGACGATTTCGGCTGTGAGTACCGCCATCTTCGCCCACAGCGCTCTGACCCCCTAGCCTGACATGGCGTCTCCCTCCGACATCGGCCCGGCCGTGTCCTCCGACTCCGGCGACGGCGCGGAGGTCTCCACCGCCCCTCTCCTCGCGCCCTCCCCCCTGACCGACGCCGAGCGCCAGGCTCGGCTGGAGGGCGCCATCTGGCACGGCGCGAGCCTTCTGTTCCGGAGGAAGTGGTGGATCATGGTCTTCTGCTTCCTGATCGCGGTCGCCGCGGCGGCGATCAGCCTTCAGATCCCGAACCGCTACGCAGCGTCGGCGCGGCTGCTGATCCCGGACAGCTCCGGCGGCGGCCTGGGCGCCCTCATCGGCGACCTCTCCCCACTCGCGCGAGGCGTGCTGGGCGGCGGCGGCGGCGGCGACTACAGCCGCTACATCGCCATCCTGACCAGCCGGACGGTGATGGAGGACATGGTGGACCAGTTCGACCTCGTCCAGGTGTACGACCTCGGCGAGAAGGAGCACCCGAAGCAGGACGCGGTCTCCCAGCTGGCCTCGAACGTGGACTTCACCGTCGACATCGAACTCGAGTTCCTGGAGATCAGCGTCATCGACGAGGACCCGCAGCGCGCTGCCGCGATGGCGAACGCGCTCACGGCGCAACTCAACGAGCGCAACGCGGCGCTCGCGACCCAGAGCGCGCGGGCGTTCCGGGAGTACGTCGAGACACGGTATCAGGAGGCGGAAGACGCGCTGGACTCGGCCCGCGTCGCGCTCCAGCAGTTTCAGGAGCGCAACGGCGTCGTCGAGTTGGAGACGATGGCGCAGGCGTACGTCGAGGCCCTCGCGACCCAGCGCGCCGAGCAGGCGACCCTGGAGATTCAGTACGAGGCCCTCCGCAGCCAGTACGGCGACGAGAACCCGGACGTCGCCGCCGCCGCTGCCGCCCTCCAGACGGCCCGCCGGAATGAAGAGACGCTGCTCCAGGGAGGCGACCGCGCCGTCCCCCTCTCCTACCGCAGCCTCCCGTCGCTCGGGAGCCGCTACGCGGCCCTCTACCAGGAGATCCTGATCCAGGCCCAGGTGCTCGAAGCGTCGCGGCCCCTGCTCGAACAGGCGCGCTTCGACGAAGCCCGCGAGCGCGTCGCCGTCCAGGTCGTCGACGAGGCCGTCCCGCCGGTCAGGAAGGCCGAGCCCCGGCGGACCATCATCGTGCTCGTGAGCGCGTTCTCCGCCTTCCTGCTGGTCTGCGCGTTCCTGCTCGCCCTCGACTGGTTCAACCGGAATGGGGAGGCGCTGTTCGCTCGCCTCCGCCGGACCGCGGCGTGACGCCCGCAGCCCCCCCCGTGCCTGCCTCGTGGATGCGGCTGGGCCGCCTCGGGCTGGGGGCGCTCCTGCTCGTCGCAGTGGCCGCGAGCGTCGCGCTGGCGTTCGAGTCCCCGGTATACGCCCTCGTGGTGCCGGGGCTGCTGATCGGTGGGGGGATGCTGAGCGCCATGTCCCGGTTTCCGCTCGGGCAGCTGTGCGGCGTCATGGTGCTCTTCGGCGTCACGGCGCGGCTCAAGGAGGGCCTTCAGGTCGAGGAGGTGGTGTACGCCGTCTACTACCTGAGCTACCTCGGCAGCTGGTTCGCGACCCGACTCTGGGTCTACCGCGAGCGGGTGTTCGACACTCCCCTGGACATCGCCCTCGGCCTGTTCCTCGCCTACATGACGGCCTCGCTCGGGCTGACCGTGCTCTTCGGGGGCAGCCTGTCGCTCGCCCGAGGCGACTGGATCGCGCTCTCGGCCTTCGCCTTCTACTTCCCCATCAAGGAAGCGTGCGCGCGGTACCGGTGGGGCCCGTGGGTGGTGATCGGGATCGTGATCTACCTGGGGCTGTTCTCGTTCATCCGCAACCTGCTCACGTTCTCAGCAGCGATTCAGGACGCGGAGTACGCCTGGCAGATCGCGCGCGGGAGGGTCCCGATGAACGAGATGCTGCTGTTCGTGCCCGCGCTGGGCTGCCTCGGCTTCGCGGCGCGAGCCTCCGGCTGGACCACCCGCATCGTGCTGACGGGTGGCTTCGCGCTGTTCTCTGTGGGCGTCATCCTCACCCAGTGGCGCGCGTACTACGTGGACCTCGCCTTCGGCGTGATGCTGTTCGTGCTGCTGCTGGAGTGGCGGGGCCGGGGGCGCCTGGTCGTGCTGGTCGGCCTCAGCGGCTTGCTCGGGATGGGGCTGGGCTACCTGCTCTTTCCCGGGGCGATGGAGCTCATCGTGGTCGGCATCTTCGACCGCATCCTGAGCATCGGCACCGCGTCGACGGCAGACGTCTCGTTGCTGAACCGCTTCCTGGAGTCACGCAGTGCCTGGGAGCTCATCAAGCAGAACCCCATCGCGGGCTACGGCATCGGGACCACGTTCGGCTTCTTCGACACGATCTACAACGCCACCTGGGTCAAGTCCTACATCCACAATGGCTACCTGCTGCTGTGGTTCAAGTTCGGGGTCGTGGGGCTGCTGCTGGTGCTGTTCGCGTGGGCCCGCGCGATCCTGGCCGCGCACCGCGTCTGGCGGCGGCGCGAAATCGCGGACTGGGAGCGGACGCTCGGCCTCACGGTCGCCATCATCCTGATCTCGCTGATCCCCTCCCACTTCGTCTCGGCGCCGTTCACGACCTCCGACACGGTGCTCACGTTCGCGCTGCTGATGGGGACGGCCGCCGGCCTCGCGAAGCGCGTCGGCGACCCTAGCGCCGCACCCACCGCCACAGACGGTACACGTGAGGCTGGTGGACGAGCGCCGAGAGCAGACGCTGCTTGACGGGCGTCCGGCCGAGGATCGGCGCGAGGAGGGCGCGGATGTCGCGGTCCGACACAGTCGTCGTGAACCCCAGCGCGCGGAGCCGCTCGCGCAAGGCATCGGGCGACGACGACGCGCGGACGGCCTCGACGGCTCGAACGAGATCGGGCACCACCCGCTCGCCCGCGTAGCGTTCGCGGACCCGCTGGGCCGCGCCTTGCCCCAGTCGGCGGCGGCGCTCCGGGTCGGCCCGGAGCGCGTCGAGGGCTTCCTCGAACGCCTCGGCGTCGGCCGCGAGGAGCCCCCCCACGTCGTGCCCGACGACCTCGATCTGGCTGTTGTCGTGGGCCGGACGGCTCAGCGCCACCACCGGCGTCTCGCAGAGCATCGACTCCACGAGCACCATGCCGAAGCTCTCGCCCTTGTGCGCGGCGTGCGCGAACACGTCGATGGCGCTGTAGGCCGCCCGGAGCGCAGCATCGCCCTTGAGGAACGTGACGTCGTGCACGCGCCGGCGGATGTCCTCGGGCAGATGCGCGAGCGCGCCCTGGCGGAGTTCCTCGGGCAGCCCCACCACCAGCAGGTGGCTTCGAGGGTCCCGCTCTGCGACCGCCGCGAAGGCGTCGAACAGGAGCGGCATCCACTTCGCCTCCATGGCCTGCCCGATCCGGCCGAACAGGACCGCGTCGTCCGGCACCCCGAGGTCGGCGCGGAAGGCCGCCCCGGCCTCGGGGTCCGGGTAGAAGGCCTCGGCGTCGATGAGGTACGGCAGCACGATCCCGACCGGCCGCGGGCGGACGAAGCGCGTCCACTTCTGCCACTTCCACAGACACCACCGCGACAGGTGAAAGTGCAGGTCGAACATCCGGCCCGTGTCGGTCACGTCGGCGCGGGAGAACACGTTCGTCTCGACCATCGACGCCTGGGGGAGGGCCGCCCGCAGGCGGCGCAGCACGCCCCCGACGACCGGGTGCGCGTCCCCCTCCCGGTGCACATGGACCACGTCCGGGGCCCAGGCGACGGCGCGGTCGAGCGCGTCCGGCGCGGCGCCCTGGGGCTCGTCCACGAACACCTCGACGCCGCGCTCGCGCAGGATCTCGGCCCGCGGGCCGCTCCCCTCATGCCCGAGCACCGCCGACGCGAACCCGGCGCGGGCGTACCCGACCGCGTAGTTCTGGGCCACTCGCTGTGTCCCTCCGGGTCCCAGGTGATCGACGACGGTCAGAATTCTCATGGGGCCGGAGACCTGCGGGGGATCAGAAACAGCAGGACCGTCAGCGCCTCCGAGATCACGGTCGTGACGGACGCCCCGACGATCCCGTAGCGGGGAATCGCCCACAGGTTCATGGCGACGTTCAGCGCGACCGCTGCTCCGAAGATGACGACCGGGGTACGGTACTGCTGGCGCGAGAGGGACGTGATGAAGAAGAGGTCCTTGAGGCAGGTCAGGGGAAAGGCCCAGACCAGCACGCGGAGCGCGCTCGCCGCCGGGTCGAACGCGGCGTCGCCCGTCAGGACGCGGATGAGGAGCGGAGCGGCGACCCACAGCAGCACCGAAACGCCGATGCCGCTCGCCGTGAGGAAGACGCCGGTCCGCACGGCGAGGCGGCGGGCCTCGGCCAGCCCGCCTTCGGCCCGGAGCCGCGTCAGCCGGGGAAAGAGGGCCCCCTGCACGACGATGGCGGGCAGCAGGCTGAGGGCCTCCAGAATGCGGTAGGCCTGCCCGTACTGTCCGGCCGCGGCATCGCCGGCCATGGCCTCGACCATCACCTGGTCGGCCCGGTAGTAGAGGCCCAGGAGCAGGTCGGCGATGCCGAGCGGGACGGCCAGCCACGCGGCCTGGCGGATGAACGCCACGCTCACGCTCCCAGCGTCGAAGCGGGCGAGGTGGCGGGAGATCCAGACGATCTGGGTAAGGCCCACGACGCCCGCCCCGAGCGCCATGCCGCCCAGCGTCCAGGCCGGCGACCGCGTCGTGACCAGGAAGGTGCTCCCGACCGCGATCACGAGGGCGCGCTCCGCGACGGTCGAGACGGCCTCGTAGCGGAGGTTCTCGGCGGCGCGGAAGAACACGCGGGAGAAGCCGATCAGGTACTGAGCCAGCAGGTAGGCGCACGCCGCCGCGACGGTGAGCAGCGCGAGGCGGTCGTAGTCGAGCAGGACCGCCGCCAGGAGCGCGCCCAGGATGCAGACGGCCGCGAGCACCCCGCGCAGGACCAGGATGTTCGACAGGTAGCGGACCGCCTCGCCCGGCTGGGCCGCCACTTCGCGGAGCGTCAGGTTGGACGTCCCCATGTCGGAGACCATCAGGATCATGGCTGCCAGCGCGAGCGCCGACTGCATCGTTCCGTACGCCTCCACCCCGAGCAGGCGCGGGCAGGCCGCCACGATGAACAGGATCCAGAGCGGCTTGACCAGGATGCTGCCCCCGCTCAGCCACGCGATGTTGCGGACCATCCCCTGCTTCGGGATCGGTGGCGGCCCGTCGGCGGCGGTCGGGGAGCGGGGGGCTTCCGGCACGTCGGGGGGCGGGGGCGGGGCGTCCATTGCGAATCGAAAACTACGTCTCGGTGCCAGCGCCCTCCGGGCATGGCGCGATCTTCCCACCGTGCTTCCTCCGTCTCGTTGCCCTCTCCCCTGCCCTCTCGTGTCGTTGTCCAGTGGTCTCGCCTGGGGCCGTATCACGTGACGCGGCTGCGGGCCGCCCACGCCTTCTTCGCCGAGCGGGGCGTCCAGGTGGTGGCCCTGGAGACCGCGGGCGACAACGCTGTCTACGCCTGGGACGACGCAGGGACGGCGCACGCCTTCGAGCACGTCCAGGTGTTCCCGGACGCCGTCTTCGAGGCGCTCCCGCCCCGCGCCATCGTAGATGCCGTGACGGCCGCGCTCGACCGGCTGGACCCGGGTGCGGTCGTGATCAACAGCTACAGCGCACCGGACGCGCAGGCAGCGCTGCTCTGGTGCCGCCGGAACCGCCGCGTGGCCGTCTGCCTCATGGAGAGCAAGGCCGACGATGCCGACCGGACCGCCGCCCGCGAATGGGTCAAGGCCCGCCTGGTCCGCCAGTTCGACGCGGCGCTGGCGGGCGGCACGCCGCAGGTGGCCTACCTCCGCCAGCTCGGCTTCCCGACCGAGGCGGCCTTCCTGACCTGCGACGCGGTCGACAACGACTTCTTCCACCTCGGCGCCGAGGCGGCCCGTGACGCGCCGGAGGCGGTGCGGCATCTCCCGGGGCTCCACTCTCCGGAGCCCTTCTTCCTCGCCTCCAACCGGTTCGTGGCGCGCAAGAACCTCGACCGGCTGCTCCGAGCCTACGCCCGCTACCGCCAGCGCGCCGCCGCCCCCTGGCGCCTCGTGATGCTCGGCGACGGAGACCAGCGCGACGCCCTCGAACGGATCGTGGCCGACGACGACATCGACGGCGTCACGTTCGCCGGCTTCCGCCAGATCGCCGAGCTTCCGGCGTACTACGGCCTCGCCTCCGCCTTCGTCCACACGGCGCTCGTGGAGCAGTGGGGGCTGGTCGTGAACGAGGCGCTGGCAGCGGGCCTGCCGGTGATCGTGTCGGAGCGCGTCGGGAGCGCGACCGACCTGGTTCGGGACGGGGAGACGGGCTACACGTTCGACCCGACCGACCTCGACGCGCTGGCCGACCGCCTCGTCCAGGTCGCCGCGATGTCGGCCGAGGCGCGGGCCAGGATGGGGCAGCGCGGGCAGACGGTCGTCGAGGGATGGTCGCCCGAGCAGTTCGCCCGGGGCATGTGGGAGGCGGTGAGCGCCGGCCGCGCGCGGTCGGGCCGAGGCCCCAGCCTCGCGCTCCGGGCGATCTTGACCGCCATGTGGGGCCTGTCGCGCGAGGTCGGGAGCTACTACGCGATTCCGGAATGACCCTCCCCGCCGAGGTCGCCGTCGTCGGCCGCTTCCCTCCCCCGCTGGATGGCCAGACGCTCGCCACGGCCCGTCTCGCCGAGCTGGTGGGCACGGCCCGCCCGGTCGTGACCGTGTCCACCTCGGCGCCCGAGGGGGACCGACTGGTGTCGACGGAGGCGCGCTGGAGCTGGCGCCGTGCGGCCCACTACCTCGGGACGGGACGGCGCCTTCGGCGCGAGCTGGCGGCCGTGCCGGAGGCGCCCGTCCTCTGGGCGTCGATCTCGCCCCACCCGCTCGGCCACGCCCGCGACGTGCTGACGACGCTGCCCGCGTTCGGCCCGACGCGGCCCGTCGTGGCGGTCGTCCACCGGGCGTACTTCGACCGGATGTTCGCGGGCATCACGTCGGCGACCGCGCGGCGTGTCGTCGAGCGGTGCGCGGCGGTCGTGTTCCTGACCGAGGGGCTGGCAGAGCGCGCGGCGCCGTACGTCCCGGCCGAGAAGCGCGTCGTGATTCCCAACACGGTCGGCGCCGACGTGCTCTGCACGGACGCCGAGGTGGAGGCGGCCCGCGCGGCGCGGCGCGGCCGTACCGGCCTGCGGCTCCTCTTCCTCGGCAACCTGATGCCGGAGAAGGGCTACGACCTCGCGCTCGACGCCGCCGCCCGGCTAGCCCGAACGCACGACGTGCGGCTCGACCTCGTCGGCCGCTGGCCGTCGGCCGACGCCGAGGCGGCGTTCGCCGGGCGGCTCCAGAGTCTGGGCCTGGAGGGCCGCGTCGTCGCGCATGGCGGCGTGCCCCACGCGCACGTCAAGGGATTCGTGCTCGACGCCGACCTGCTCCTCTTCCCGTCCACCCACCCGAGCGAGGCGCTGCCGGTGGCGGTCCTCGAAGCACTCAACGCCGGAACGCCGGTCGTCGGCGTCGCCCACGCCGCACTCCCGGAGATCGTCCGCGACGGGGCGGGCACCCTCGTCCCCCCCGACGCCGACGCCCTCGCCGACGCGGCCGAGGCGCTCGCCGACCCCGGCGCCTGGGCCCACGCCTCCCGCGCGGCCCGCGCCCGCTTCGACGCCGCCTACAGCCCCGACGCGGTCCGGCAGATGTGGCTGTCGCTGCTCGACCGCGTCGCCTAGCCCAGCCGCGCGCGGGCCTTGTCGCGGAGGGCGGCGCTCACGTCGAGGAGCGCCTTGGTGGGCGTCCGCCGCGGCACGCCGAGGACGCGGCCGAGGCGGTGGCGCCAGGCGGCGTCCGGCGTCCCCGTCCAGAACCACGAGGCAGGGTCCATCACGTCCGGGAAGAGCCGCCGGAGACCATAGCGCTTCTCGTTGGGCAGATGCCAGAGCATCAGGCCGAGGTGCTCCGGGGCGACGTTCTTGCCGTCTTTGAGGCTCGTGTAGATGCGCTCGATGAAGGGGTTGGCCGTGCCCTCCGCGATGCCGAGGCGGCGGTAGAGGTAGCTCAGCAGGTGCGCCTCCTCGTTGAACTTCGGCAGCCCCTCGGCGTGGCGGCGCAGCATCTCCTCCCACACGGGCCGGGCCGCCTCGGCCAGCGCGCGGGCCGTCGTGCCGGTCGTCGCCATCAACTCGCCCCCGATGTACGGAGGGGGTGGGTCGACCGGTGCCCCGTCGAGGTCGGCGTAGATCGCGCCCATCTCGCGACGCGTGAGGCCGTTCTGCCACTCGTCCGGGCCCAGCCCCACGTCGAACGTCAGCGCCCCATGCCGACGGGCCGCTGCGACGAGGGCGTCGGCGGGTTGGGTCCAGACGCAGTCCGAGTCGAGGAGCACGCCCACGTCGTCGTCGCCTAGAGTCTCCGCGAAGGCGTCGAGCAGGTCGAGCACGTAGAACTGGTTCCGCCAGGACCCATAGTAGCCGACCGGCGGCACGTAGGTGAACGGGCGCACCACGACCTCCACCCCCAGCGCCTCCAGAAACGCTCCGAGGTCGTGGCTGTCCACGTCCGGCACGGTCGGCACGTTGGTGTAGAGCACGCGCCGCGCATCGGGCGAGGTGCGGGCGGCGGAGGCGAAGAAGATGGCCACGCACCGCCAGTAGACCGCCTGGAACCACGTCGACGAGGAGCGCCCGCCGACCTGGGGGTAGACGCTCTCCTCGCCCTCGCGCTCGGCGTAGAGCCACGTCGCCTGGACCGTCATGGGGGCGGGGGTCACGAGGCGCGGCGCCAGAGCTGGCGGATCGCGTCCTCACTCACGTCGAGGTCCTCGGCCACGTAGCCGCGCTCCCGCATCAGCGTCAGCAGGTCGTCGGCCTCGACGCCCTCGGGCTGCCAGCGCGGGTGCACCTCCAGCATGACGCGCGGCGCTCCGGCTTCGAGCATCCCGAGCGCGCCCTTCAGCACGTACACCTCGGCGCCCTCCACGTCCACCTTGAGCAGGGCGGGGCGGACGCCGAGGCCGGCCACGAGCCCGTCGAGCGTCACGCTCCGGTCCCGGTCGTCCCCCTCCACCGCCTCGAACCGGGGGTGCCCATCGGTGCCGTACGGGTAGACCGGGCGTACGCACGACCCGTCGCCGGCGGCCTTCGTCACGACGCAGTAGTGCAGGTCGGGGAACGTCTGCGCCAGCGCCCCGACGATCCGCAGCAGCGTGGGGATGGCGGACGCGTCGGGCTCGACGAGCACGAACGTGTCGCCCGGCCGGGCCTTCGGCGAGAGCAGGGCCGCATACCAGCCGTGGAAGGCCCCGATGTCGACCACGTCGCCGCCGTCGTACGCCGCGAACACGGCCGTCGACTCGGCCGCCGTCTCGGCGCCCCGGCGCCAGAGGCGGAAAAGCTGAGCGACGCCCTCGGTGGCCGGGCGGTCGACGCCGTCCCAGAAGCGGACCTGCCGCGGCAGCGGCGCGGCCGCACGACGGGCCACGTGCACGAGCGACGAGGCGAACGGCAGGGAGCGGACGGCAGAACGGAGCGACATGGTGGGGCCAGGGAGAGGCTACGCGGTGCCGGTCGAGCCGAAGCCGCCCGCCCCGCGCTCGGTCGCGTCGAGGTCGGCGACGGGCACGAGCCGCACCGGCAGGTAGCGCGCCACGACCAGTTGGGCGATCCGCTCACCGCGCTCGACCACGAACGGCTCCGCGCCGTGGTTGATGAGCAGCACGCCCACCTCGCCGCGGTAGCTGGAGTCGATGGTGCCCGGGCTGTTGAGCACCGTGACGCCCTTCTTGTAGGCCAGACCGGACCGCGGCCGAACCTGCCCCTCGGTCCCGTCGGGCAGCGCGATCTGGAGGCCCGTCGGCACGAGCGCGTGGGCGCCCGGAGCGAGCGTCAGCGGCGCGTCCGCGGGGACGGCCGCGCGGAGGTCCAGGCCCGCCGCGTGCGGCTCGGCGTGGGCGGGGAGGTCCAGGCCCTCGCCGTGCGGGAGGACGGTGACGCGGACGTCGGTGAGGTCGATCATGCGGACAAGAAAACGCCCCGCCGACAGCGCGTGCCATCGGCGGGGCGTGAAGAGCGAGGCAGGCTAGGCGCGCTCGGCGGACGCCATCATCCGCTTCATCGGGCCAGCCAGGAAGAAGAAGCCGATGCCCGCGATGATCGCGATGGCGGCGACCAAGCCCATGAACGACGGCAGGTTGAGCGTGTCGTAGAAGCCCGCGATCGAGCCCGCGATGAAGTTGCCGACCGAGGCGCCCAGGAACCAGACGCCCATCATCAGCGACGAGACGCGCTGCGGGGCCAGCTTCGTGGTCGCGCTCAGGCCGACCGGCGACAGCGTCAGCTCGCCCAGCGTGTGGAAGAGGTACGTCAGCACCAGCCACCACGGCGAGGCCTGGCCGCCGTCGGCGGAGACCAGCCCGGCGCCGACCATCGTCACGAAGCCGAGGCCGAGCAGCACGAGGCCCATCCCGAACTTGGTGGCCGTCGACGGGTCCCGACCGCTCCGCCCGAGGTACACCCAGATCATCGCGACGAACGGCGCGATGGTGAAGATGAAGAAGGCATTCAGCGACTGGAACCAGGCCGCCGGGACCATGGTGCCGTTCTCCAACCCGGGGATCCACTGGAGCCAGTCGCCCAGGGTCCGGTCGGTGGATTGCTCGGCGAACAGGTTGAGGCTGGAGCCGGCCTGCTCGAAGGCGGCCAGGAAGATGGCGTAGCCCGCGAACAGCAGGATGATCATCCAGAGCCGCTTCTTCTCGCCGTCGGTCCAGTAGGGCCGCGTGAGCAGCCAGCCGAACAGCCCGAACGTGATCGTGAACAGGAGCACGATGTAGATGCCCTGGATCCAGGCCTGGGTGGCCGGGATCACGCCGCCCACCATGAGGCCGGCGACGCCGCCGAAGAACACGAGCGTTCCCGCGAGACCCTTCCAGAACATGCTCAGCGAGGCGGCCTTCTCGGCCTGCGCCTCAGCCGTCAGCTTGCCGATCTCGCCGAGCTGGTTGCCCGTCAGCAGGTACACGATCACGCCAATCGCCATGCCGACGCCCGCCGCAGCGAAGCCGTAATGCCAGCCGTAGTTCACGGCCAGCGCGCCACAGATCAGCGGCGCCGCGAACGCGCCGATGTTGATGCCCATGTAGAACAGCGTGAACCCGGCGTCGCGCCGCGGGTCCTCCTGGCTGTAGAGCTGCCCGACCATCACCGAGATGTTGGGCTTCAGCATGCCCGTGCCCAGGATGATGAGCCCCAGCCCGCCGTAGAAGGCCGCGATCATCTCGAAGGCCATCGTGAAGTGGCCCAGCGCGATCAGGATGCCGCCCAGGAGCACGCTCCGCCGCTGCCCCATGAGGCGGTCCGCGATCCAGCCGCCCGGCAGGTTGGCCAGGTACACCAGCGACGTGTAGAGCCCGTAGACCAGCGCCGACTTGCCGACGTCGTAGCCCAGGCCGCCGTCGACCGTCTCGGCGGTCATGTAGAGGATGAGCAGGGCCCGCATCCCGTAGTAGGACGCGCGCTCGAAGAGCTCCGTAAAGAAGAGGTTCGAGAGCCCGAGCGGATGCCCGAAGAAGCGCGTGTCCTCGGTGCTGAGCGCGCCGGTGGCCGTGCCGCCTCCGGCCGCGGCGATCTGATGGGCCGCGAGGTCGCTGGCGCCCTCGGCATCGGGTCCTTTGCTCATGTCGGTGGGGTCTGGGAAGAAGTGAACGACGGGCGAAGATAGCGGAAGCCCGTTCCGTTCCCCACAGCCGCACCTCCGGCCGGTGGCGTCACGAACGCGTCAGGCCCCGCGGACAGGCCGGCCCACCTCGGGCCCGAGGCGGGGAGTCCGCGAAGGGCACGCAGAGGCGCCCGGGCGGTCCTGCCCCGACCTTGGGGCTCCCCCCCGCATTCGGCCGGAGGCGCCCGGCGCCGTCGTGACTCTCGGAAGCGGACCCTCTTCGCTTCTCGCGCGCATCCGCTGGACTCGCTAGCGCAGGCCGCCCACGACGACCCATGCCCACCCCCTCCCCCGCCGACTCGTTCGACGCCTTCGACTTCGCCCCGGCCGTCCGCCGCGGCATCGCGGACGCGGGCTACACGACGCCCACGCCGGTCCAGGCGGCCACGCTCCCCTACGCGCTCGACGGCGTCGACGTGGTCGGCGTGGCGCAGACGGGCACCGGCAAGACGGCCGCCTTCGTGCTGCCCATCCTCGACTACCTCGTCAAGGAGCCGTCTGGCGGCAAGAAGCGCCCGATCCGCGCGCTCGTCGTCACGCCCACGCGTGAGTTGGCCATCCAGGTGACGGAGGCTGCGGCCCAGTACGGGAAGTACACCAAGCTGCGCGTCGCGACCATCTACGGCGGCGTCGGCAAGGGCAACCAGCGGACCGCCCTCCGCAACGGCATCGACATCGTCGTCGCCACGCCGGGCCGCCTGCTCGACTTCATGGGCGAGGGCGTCCTCGACCTGTCGTACGTGGACGTGCTCGTGCTCGACGAGGCCGACCGGATGTTCGACATGGGCTTCATCCGTGACATCCGCAAGATCGTGGCTGCCGTCCCGGAGCAGCGCCAGACGCTCCTGTTCTCGGCGACGATGCCGCCGCCCATCCAGGACCTCGCCAAGAGCATCCTCTACAAGCCCGAGACCATCGAGATCGGCGAGCGCCGCGACCCGGCGGCGACGGTCACCCAGCGCGCCATCCGCGTGGCGGAGTCCGAGAAGCAGGCCCTCCTGGAGCGCCTCATCCAGACCGAGGACGTCGACCGGATGATCGTGTTCTCGCGCACCAAGTACCGCGCCGACCGGATCAAGAAGAAGCTCGACCGCGCCGGGTTCAGCGCCGTCGCCATCCACTCGAACCGGACGCAGGGCCAGCGCCAGCGCGCCCTCAAGGGCTTCGAGGCGGGCCAGTACCAGATCATGGTCGCCACCGACATCGCGGCCCGCGGTATCGACGTGGACAGCGTCACGCACGTCATCAACTTCGACGCGCCCAACATGCCGGAGGACTACATCCACCGCATCGGGCGGACCGGCCGCGCGGAGTCGACGGGCGACGCGATCACGTTCGTCTCGGCGGAGGAGTCGGCCTACTTCGACGGCATCGAGAAGCACATCGGGCGGCCCATCGAGCAGATCCGGGTCGACGGCTTCGAGCCGCCCGCGATGGCGGCGGCGCTCCAGAACGCGGGCGGCGGCAAGAAGCGCTCCAACCCGAGCGGCCACCGGTCGCGCCAGAAGTCCGGCGGGCAGGGCCAGCGCAACGGAAAGGGCCGCGCGGGCTCCGGCGGGCGCGGGCGCAACGGCGGGCGCGGGCAGCGGTAGCACGAGGCCGACCCGACATGCCTCAGGCCCCGTCCCCTCCGCCTCGGAGCGTCGGCCGCGGCACGAACGCGGCGCGGACGGCGGCGGCGGTCACCATCACGGACAGCAGCGCCACCGGCGAGCCGCCCACGATCACCCCGACCGCGATGTCCTCGTAGACGGTCGACTGTCCGGCGGCGGCGCGCACGCCGTTCCAGGCGGCGACCGCCCACACGGCGGCCGTCAGCACCCACCCGATGCCCATCGCCAGGCGAACGCTCGACCAGGGGCGCCGCGTGAAGAGGGCCAGCGCGGCGAGCGCCACGAACGGCATCGCGGCCCAGGCCATCTTGCCCACCAGTACGCCCGCCCCGGCCGGATCGGAGGCCGGGCCGACCACCTGAACGACGCCGTGCGCGACCAGCGGCATCGCGGCTGCCAGCAGCGCCGGGGCCGCCCACCGGAGGCGCTCGCGCGCCGTCACCGGAGGTCCTGCAGGAACGGGTTCGTCCGCCGCTCGGCGCCGACGGTGGTCCGCGCGCCGTGTCCCGACAGGACCACCGTCTCGTCGGGCAGGGTGAGGACCTCGTCGCGGATGGAGGCCAGCAGCGTGTCGAGGTCGCCCTCCCAGAGGTCAGTCCGCCCGATGGAGCCCTGGAAGAGCACGTCGCCGCCGATCAGGAGGCCGCCCGCCTCGTCGTAGAAGGCGACCGAGCCGGGCGAGTGGCCGGGCACGTGGAGCACCCGGAGCGCCACGTCGCCGAGGCGGACGGTGTCGCCGGCGGCCAGGGCGTGCGCGGCCGGCGGCGGCGGGTCCACGCGGACGCCGAACAGCTCGCCCTGGATGACCGCGTTGGCCAACAGCGGGTCGTCGGCAGGATGCATCTGCCAGCCGCCGTGCTCCGCCTCGGGGAAGCGCCGGGCGAAGTGGGCGCAGCCGAACACGTGGTCCAGGTGACCGTGCGTGAGCAGCAGGTGCCGGACCGTCAGCCCGGCGGCCTCCAGGTACGCCTCGACCGCCTGGCGCTCGGCGCGCGACGCCGTGCCCGGGTCCACGATCGCGGCCTCGCCCTGCGAGGAGAGCACGTACGTGTTCTCGGCGAACGGGCTGACGACGAAGGACTGGACGGTGAGGGGCATGGCGGACAGAGCGAAGGAGGACGCGAACGGGACAGAGTCATCCGGTCGGCTGTGCGAATCGTGCGGGCGTGCATGCGTTCCGGCGCGCGCGCGTTCCCCTCGTCCTCCCCGGGTAGCTTGCCGCCGATGCTGACACGTCTCCACCGCCAGATCCTGAAGGGCCTGCCGCTGCCGTTCGTGGCGGCGCTGCTGACGCTGCTGTTCCTGCTGCTGATGCAGTTCCTGATCCACTACCTGCCCGACTTGGTCGGGCGCGGGCTGCCGCCGGTCGCCGTGGCCGAGCTGATCGCGTACAGCCTCGCCTACATGGTGACGCTGGCCGTCCCGATGGCGTGGCTGGTGGCGCTGCTGGCGTCGTTCGGGCGGCTGGCCGAGAGCCGGGGCTACCTCGTCGCCAAGAGCGCGGGCATCTCGCTGCCGCGGCTGGCGTGGCCCGCGCTGGCGGTCGGCCTCGTGCTGACAGGCGGGATGGTCTACTTCAACAACCAGATGCTGCCCGAGGCGAACTACCGCCTCAATGGGCTCTGGCGCGACATCCGCGTCAGCCGTCCCGGCTTCGCGCTGACGCCCGGCGAGTTCTACACCGACGTCAACGGGTACGCCATCCGCGCCGACGCCATCCCGCCGGACTCGGCCGGGCTGCTCCTCGGCGTGACGGTCTTCGAGAGCGGCACCGGCGGCGACACGGCCACGCTGACCGCGGCCCGCGCGCGCCTCCAGAGCCAGTACGGCGGCCAGCGCCTGACCATGCTCCTGGAGGATGGGGCCATCCACCGCCGCGCACCCGACGACGGCGCCGACCGCTACGAGCGCCTCACCTTCGACCGGCACCGGATGGCGTTCGACCTCTCAGGCCTGAGCGGCTTCGAGCGCCGCGACACCGACAACGGCGGCAGCCGCACGGACCGCTCCATGCGCACGACCGACATGCTGGCCGTCGTCGACTCCCTCGACCAGCTCACGGCCAGCCAGGCGGACTCGATCCGCTCGGCGCTCGACCGCTGGTACGAGCCGCCGGTGGCCTCGGCCGTGCTCCGCTTCGCCACCGACTCCACGCAGACGGCCGAGAACGCCCGCATCGGTGCCGACCGGCCGGCCCTGGCCGGGCTGGCCGACCCCGACCGCGAGGCGATCTACGACGAGGCGCTCCAGCGCGCCCGTTCCATCCGCGGACGCGCCGAGAGCGCGGTCTCGGCGCTCGCCTACGACCGCCAGCGGGCCGACCGCTTCCGGGTCGAGATCTACAAAAAGAACTCCATCGCGCTGGCCTGCCTCGTGTTCGTGCTGGTGGGCGTGCCGCTGGGGCTGGCTGTGCCCCGCGCGGGCGTCGGGCTGGTGGCGGCGCTGGCCGTGTTCGTGTTCCTGTTCTACTGGATCTCGCTGGTCGGCGGCGAGAAGCTGGCCGACCGCGAGATGCTGCCGCCCGAGATCGGCATGTGGATGGCGAACGTCATCATCGGCCTGCTGGGGACCTACCTCGTCGTCCGCGAGGCGCGCGACCCGGCCTGGGGCGACCCGGTGCGAGCGCTGGCCGGGCGGTTCAAGCGGCGGGAGTAGGGGCTCGCTGCGCTCGCGGGGATGGGGACAGGGAGAAGCGAGGCACGCCCGCGCGCTGGAACCTTTCAGAAGGCGCGGTCGAACTCCGAACTCCGAACTCCGAACTCCGAACTCCGAACTCCGTGCTCGTCCTCGTCCCTACCCCTGTCGGCAACCTGGAAGACCTGACCTTCCGCGCGCTCCGCATCCTGCAGGAGGCCGACGTGGTCGCGTGCGAGGACACGCGGACGTCCGGCAAGCTGTTCGCCCACTACGGCATCGAGACGCCGCGGCTGAGCTTCCACATCCACAACGAGCACGGCCGCGTGACGCAACTCGTGGAGCGGATGCAGGCGGGCGAGACGGTCGCCCTGATCTCGGACGCCGGGACACCGGGCATTTCGGACCCGGGCTTCCTGCTGGTCCGCGCCGCCGCCGAGGCGGGCGTCCGCGTGGAGGCGCTGCCGGGGGCGACGGCCTTCGTCCCGGCCCTCGTCGCCAGCGGCCTGCCCACCGACCGGTTCGTGTTCGAGGGCTTCCTGCCCCACAAGAAGGGCCGCCACACGCGGCTGACGGCGCTCCAGGAGGAGACGCGGACTATCGTGCTCTACGAGAGCCCCCACCGCCTCGTGAAGCTGCTCGGCCAGCTCGCCGAGTACCTCGGCGCCGACCGTCCCGCCGCGGTCGGCCGGGAGCTGACGAAGCTGCACGAGGAGGTCCGCCGCGGGACGGTGACCGAACTGGCCGCCCACTACGGCGCGCAGGCCAAGGTGCGCGGCGAGATCGTGGTCGTGGTCGGCGGCGCCTAGCTTGTCGGCCTCGACGCTCCCCGCCATGCGACTGCTCCTCCTCGCCGCTCTCGCCGCCTCCGCCTGCGCCCCGACGGCGCCCGCGCCCGCCTCGGCCGACTCGTCGGCGGCGGCGATAGCCAGCGCCCCGGCCGACTCGCTCGCCGACCGTACCGAGGTGGAGGCGGCCGTCGCGGCCACCATCGAGCAGGAGGGCATCCACGTGGTCCACTTCTGGGCGCCGTGGTGCGGCAACTCGCGCGCGGAGTTCGAGGGCGGCCTCTACGAGGTCGTCGAGGCACACCCCGACGTGACGTTCTCGTTCGTCACCATCTGGACCGACGGCCGCGACAGCGCCGACCGCCTCGCGCGCTACGGCATCGAGGCGTCCGACCGCGTCTTCGTCTACGGGCAGCCCGACCGCGGGCCGTCGGCCGACCGCGACCTCCGCCGCCGCTCCTTCCTCGGCCTGCCGCTCAGCTGGACGCCGACGACGTGGGTCTTCAACCGCGAGGGCACGCTGGCCTATGCGTTCAACTACGGCGAGGTCTCGAACGAGATGCTGGCGCTGGCCATCGAGCACGCCCGTGACGAGTGGATGCACGAGTAGCAATCAGGTGTCAGGAAACAGGAATCAGCCGATGCCCCCCATGATCCCGTCCCTCTCCGCCGTCGACGCGGCGCTCCGCGAGACCGTCGCCGCCGACGGCGTCCACGTGGTCCACGTCTGGGCGCCGTGGTGCGACAACTCGCTGAACGAGCACGCGCCCGTCTGGTCCGACCTCGCCCGCCTCGGAGCCGACTCGGTGACCTTCGTGACGGTCTGGAACGAGGGCGAGAGCGGTGCCGACACGCTGGCCGAGAGCGGCGTCACGGGCGTCCGCGAACTGGTCGTCGAAGGCCCCAAACCTGAGAAGCCGGACCGGCGGCTGACGCTCCTCGGCCTGCCCGTCTCGTGGATCCCGACCACCTGGGTATTCAACCGCAACGGGCTCCTGGCGACGGCCTTCAACTACGGCGAGGTGTCGGCCGAGCGGCTCGCCGAGGCGGTCGAGGGCGCGCGGAGCGGTTGGTAGGACGGGGGCGCCTCCCCGCTACGCCAGCCGCTGCACGCCCGCCGCGGAGACGAACGCCGCCAGCTTGTCCGCGTCCAGCGCGCCATCGGTGCGGACGCCCGTGCACAGGTCGACGCCGAACGGGCCGACGACCCGGACCGCCTCGGCGACGTTGCCGGGGATCAGCCCGCCCGCCAGGATCACGGGCACGCCGAGTTGCTCCCGGATGGTCTTCGACACGCGCCAGTCGTGGACGCGGCCCGTGCCGCCGAGCGTCTTGACGGCCGCCGTCGGGTCGCCCGAGTCCAGCAGCACCGCATCCACGTGGCGCGCGACCCGCTCGGCCTCGGCCAGCGCCTCGGGGCCGGTCACGTGGACCACCTGCCAGAGCGACCGCCCCGGCAGCGCCACCCGGAGCCGCGCGTAGACCGCCGGCCCGACGCCGTCGACGATCTGGACGGCCGAGACGCCCGCAGCGTCGGCCTGCCGGGCGATGGTGTCGGCGTCGGTGGCGCTCGTCAGCAAGACCGACATGACGGGAGGCGGCGTGGCCCGCGCGATCTCGGCGATGGCCTCGTCCGGGATCGTGCCCGGCCCGCTGGGCATCGGACCGACGAGCCCCACCGCATCGGCCCCGAGGCGGACGGCGAGGCGCATCTCCTCCACGGAGCGGATGCAGCAGACCTTGAGGCGGGGGAAGGCGGGAGCATTCATGGCAGGTCGGCACGTCGCTCCGGCACCAGCAGCCGCCCCCACACGGCGTCGTACGGGTGAACGGCCTCCACCTCGCGCCCGTCGCGGACGACCGGGCGGCCCTCGTTGGCCCACTCGAAGATGGAGCCCCGCAGGTTCTCGACGTGCGCGAAGCCCGCCTCCCGCAGCCGCGCCGTCACCGTCGCCGAGCGGACGCCGACGGAGCAGTAGACCACGATCTCGCGCTCCGGGTCGACGTCCGCCAGCGCTGCCGCGAGGGCGCCCGCCTCGGCGTCGGGGTCGACGTGCCGGGCACCGGGAAGGTGCGAGACCGCGAACTCGGCCTCGGTGCGGGCGTCGAGGAGGAGCGGCGGGTCGGGCGCGTCGAGGCGGTCGGCCAGCGCAGCCGTCGTGGTCGAGGGGAGGTCCGGAAAGCGGGACGCGAGGTCCCGGTCGACCGCGCGCCACGCCAGCGAGTCGGGCCGGTAGGCGCGGTCGGACCGGAGCCAGACGACGGCGCCGACGGCGACGGCCAGGAGCACGAGCGGGCGGAGGAGGCGCATGGGTGGAGACTACGCGGCGGCCGGCCGCGAGGTGCCCGGCGCGTCGCCGAGGCGGGCGCACCCGAAACGCACGGGTGGCCTCGTTGGGCCGACCCCCGGAGCCGACGCCGCACCGGGCTATCTTCCGCGTCCGCCCTCCGCTCCCGTTCGGCCCCCCTGCATGTCCGGCAAACTGATCGACCGCCTCGTCGCCGCCGCGGTCTTCGTCTACGCCCTCGTCATCTACCTGGCCACGATGGCCGAGACGACGCCGTTCTGGGACTCGGGCGAGTTCATCGCCATCTCGAACGGGCTTCAGGTGAGCCACCCGCCGGGGGCGCCGTTCTACATGCTCGTCGGGCGGCTCTTCGCGATGGCCGCGCCGCTGTTCGGCGGGCTGAGTCCCGAGCCCATCGCCTACGCCGTCAACCTCGTTTCCGTGCTGTGCAGCGCGCTGACGGTGCTGCTGACGCACCTCGTGATCGTGCGCCTGGTGCGCATCTGGCAGGGTCACCCGAGCACGTGGACGCCCGTCCAGCGCGTCGGCGCGAACGCGGGCGGCGTGATCGGCGCGCTCACGTTCGCCGTCACCGACTCGTTCTGGTTCAACGCCGTCGAAGCCGAGGTCTACGCCATGTCGATGCTGTTCACGGCGCTCGTCGTGTGGCTGGCGCTGATCTGGCGCGATGCGACCCGCGCCGAGGAGGCCGAGTTGGCCCGCCGCGGCGAGCACCCGTTCGGGCTCCACGCCGACCGCTACTTGGTGGCCATCGCGTACCTGTTCGGCCTCGCCATCGGGGTCCACTTGCTGAACGTGCTGACGCTGTTCTTCCTCGCGCTGATCGTCTTCTTCCAGAAGGTCGACCGCGACCACTGGACGACGGCCGACCGCGTGAAGGGGCTCCTCATCACGGGCGTTATCTCGGTGGTGGCGTTCGGTCTCATCTACCCCGGCATCGTCCAGATCCTGCCGACGCTGGCGGGCGCGTCCGGCGCCCCAACGCTGTTCATGATCGCGCTCGTGGCGGTGCTCGTGGGCGGCGTCTGGTGGACCCAGAAGAACGGCCGCCCGATCCTCAACCTGATCGCGCTCGTCATCACGACGGTCATGATCGGGTACTCGTCGTACGCGCTCATCTTCGTCCGCTCGGCGGCCAACCCGCCGATCGACGAGAACGACCCGGAGAACGCGGAGGCCATCGTGAGCTACCTCAAGCGCGAGCAGTACGGCTCGACGCCGCTGCTCACGGGCGAGAGCTACGACAACCGCACGCGCCAGGTGGACGACGACAAGACGTTCCCGCGCCGCCACTCGTCGGCCCCGCAGCACACCCAGGTCTACGCCCAGTACGACTCCGACTGGGACTTCTTCTGGCGCTACCAGATGGGCCACATGTACGGCCGGTACTTCATGTGGCAGTTCGTCGGGAAGGCGTCCGACGTGCAGGACGCGGGCTGGTACAGCGGCCTCGGCAACGCACCGACGACGGGCGAGACGCCCTCTGAACGGTCCGGGCAGAACGCCTATTTCTGGTTACCACTCCTCCTGGGGTTGATCGGTCTGGCGGTCCACGTCCAACGCGACTGGCGGCGGGCGCTCGCGGTCGGGGTGCTGTTCCTGATCACGGGCGTCGGCATCATCCTCTACCTAAACCAGACGCCCTTCCAACCCCGAGAGCGGGACTACTCATACGTGGCGTCGTTCTTCGCCTTCGCGCTGTGGATCGGCATCGGCGCGACGGGGCTCGTCGAGATGGTGTCCGAGGCGCTCACCTCGAAGGGCGCCGCGCTGAAGAAGACCGTCGGCATCGCGCTGGCGGCGCTCGTGTTCGCGGCCGTGCCGGGCTGGATGGCCGTCGAGAACTACGCCGACCACGACCGCTCCGGTCGCCGCATCGCGACCGACTTCGCCCGCAACCTGCTGGAGAGCACCGCGCCCAACGCGATCCTGTTCACCAACGGCGACAACGACACCTTCCCGCTGTGGTACCTGCAGGAGGTGGAGGGCATCCGCCGCGACGTGCGGGTCGTGAACCTGTCGCTGCTCAACACGCCGTGGTACATCCGGCAGCTGCGCGACCAGTTCAGCCGCGAGAGCGCGCCGATCCCGATGTCGATCACCGACGCGGATCTGGCGGGCATCAGTGGTCCGCCCGAGCAGCGGGCGACGGGCGCGCTGGCGCCGCGCCTGATCGAGGACACCGAGGTGGCCCTCCCGGTCGACGCCCGCGCCTTCTCGGACGACCGCGTGGCAGGTCGCGTGGACCCGGCCACCATCCCGGACCGCATGACGTGGACGCTCAGCGGCCAGGCCGTCGGGCAGGGCCAGAGCGCGCTCTACACCGCCGACCTCGCCGTGCTCGACATCCTCCGGTCGGTCGCCGAGGGCGGCTGGCAGCGGCCGGTCTACTTCGCCGGAACCGTCGCCCAGTCGTCGGAGCTCGGCCTCCAGCCGTTCTTCCAGAACGAGGGCCTCGCCCGCCGCGTGGTGCCGCTGACCCGCTCCGGCGGCGACGCCGACGGCGTGGTCGTGCCCTCGGTCGCGCTCGACCGCCTCGGCAAGTTCGAGTTCCGCGGCCTCGCTGACCCCAACGTCTACCACGACGAGAACGCGCGCAACATGGCCGACGGCTACCGCATCCGCGTCGGCTCGATCGCCCGCGCGCTCGCTGAAGGCGGCCGGCCCGACGAGGCCCGCGCCCTCCTGACGCGCCTCACGGAGCAGGTCCCGGCCTCGACCATCCCGACCAGCTTCGGCTCGCTCCTCACCCTCGCCGACGCGTACCAGGCCGCGGGCGACACGACGGCCTCGCTGGGCGTCTTCCGCCAGGCCGAGACGGTCGCCATCGACCAGATCCAGGCCGCCCGCACGTCGGCGGCGCAGGACCAGGCGTTCCAGTTCGTGCAGTACATCCAGTCGGCCTACGTGCTCGGCGGGCAGTACGAGGCGGCCTCGGCGTTCATGGACCGGATCGCGACGGCGCTGGGGGACCCGAGCCTCCGGCGCACGGCCGACGAGATCCGCCGCGAGGCGGAGGCCATGATGGGTTCGCAGCCGGGCCGCGGGCGACCAACGCCGGCGGACACCACGAATCCCTCCTGACCCCGGCGCAACCCGGACGGCCTCGGGCCGTGCACGGCGCCCTCCCGCGCCCATGCCGCTCTCGCTCTCCGACCTCCGCGGCGCCGCCCGCCTCGCCTCCGGCGCCGTCGTCGGCGTGACCGACGTGGTGGAGGCGACGCACGCGACCATTGCCCGGCCGTTCGGTCGGCCGAAGCGGACGCGCGGCATCACCGGCTTCGTCTACCGCATGATCCGGGCCGTGACGCGACAGGCCGCCCGGCTTCTCGACCACGGGCTGACGATCGCCGGAGCCCCCACCTCCCCCGAGGTCACCACAGCCGCCCGCGGCGCAGCCGTCGCGGCTCTGAACGGCGTCGTCGGCGACGCGCTGGCGTCGGAGGGCAACCCGCTGGCGATCCGCGCCCAGGTCCGCCTCGGCGACCGCGCGCTCGCCCTCACCCCGGACGCGCTGGCCCGCGGCGTGACCGACCCGTCGGACGTGCTGCTGGTGCACGTCCACGGCCTGTGCATGAACGACCGCCAGTGGGGCGACGCCGCCCATGACCCGCGCGAGACGCTGGCGTCGGCACTCGGCGCGACGGCCCTCACGGTCCGCTACAACAGCGGGCGGCACGTCGCCGAGACCGGCCGCGACCTCGCGGACCTGCTCGACCCGTTGGTGGCGAACTGGCCGCGCCCCGTGCGGCGGCTCGTGCTCGTCGGCCACAGCATGGGCGGGCTGGTGCTCCGTAGCGCCCTCCACCTCGGCGCGAAGGCGGGGCACGCGTGGCCCGGCGCCGACGTGTCGCTGGTGTGCCTCGGCACGCCGCACCACGGCGCTCCGCTGGAGCGCATCGGCAGCGTAACGGATGGACTGCTGGAGGCGACCCGGTACGCCGCCCCGCTCGCCCGGGTCGGCCAGATCCGGAGTGCGGGCGTGACCGACCTCCGCTACGGCAGCGTCGCCGAGGCGGACTGGCGCGACCGGGACCGCTTCGAGCGCGGCCCCGACGACCGCCAGCCGATCCCCCTCCCCGACGTGCCGGTCTACCTCGTCGCCGCGACGACGGGCGACGGGCGCGGCGGCGTCCGCGACCAGACCCTAGGCGACGGGCTCGTCCCGCTCGACAGCGCGCTCGGCCGCCACGCCGACCTGGCCCGTGACCTGGGCGTCCCGCCCGAGCGGACGGCCGTCTTCCCGCGGATGCACCACTTCGAACTGCTCCGCGCGCCCGACGTGACCGATCAGCTGGTCCGCTGGCTCGCCCCTGGCTGATCCACCCCGGCCCCGAGGCGGACGGGTGCATGACAGCGAGGTGCGGCATTTTCAGTAGTTGAGGCCCACATCTTCCCCGACATGCTCCGCCTCCTCGCCGCCCTCCTCGTCTGCGCGACTGCCGCGTCTCAGGCCCCACCCGTCCTGATCCTCGACGCCAACCCTACGGGGGGCGACCAGATCGTGAGCACGAACTATGGCGTCAGCGACGACGCCACGCTCACCTTCGGGGGGCCTGTCGACCAGCACCTCGTGGAGTACCGCGGCGAACTGTACTTCACCGTCACCGGCGCGGACGGCAACCGCGAGGTGTGGGTCTCGAACGGGACTGCCGAGGGCACCGCGCCGCTCCTCGTCGGCCCCCGACCGTCCGCACCCAACCTGTTCGTCCGAACCCACGGGCGGCTGTACTTCTCGGGCCTCGTGGGCTCGCGGCAAAACACCTACGTCACCGACGGCCACGACATCCGCTTGCTACTTGAGGACGTCGTGCCGCAGCGACGGCTGGAGTCGACGACCACGCCCGCGCTCCTCCTGCGCGGGACGCTGGACGATGCCCCCGCGATCCTGGGCAACTGCCGCCGCGACGGCTCGGGCGGACCGATCTGTGCCGCGGGCCCCTTCGCCACCACGTCGGGCGCCATTCAGCTTACCGAGGACGCCACCCAGCTGTTCTTCCGCGCCAGCAGCGACGGCGACCTCTACAAGTCGTTCGGCAACGAGACCTCGACGGAGTCCATCCTGGGCGGCCAGTTGGGCGAGGACCTCGAGCAGCCGTCCGCGCCGATGGCCACGTCGGACCGCGTCTTCTTCAGCTGCCGGTGGACGCAGGGCGGCATCGACCGCGGCCGGGAGATGTGCACGAGCCAGGGCTTGGCCGGCCAGGCGAGCCTCGCGGCCGACATCCGCCCGGGCCAGCCGTCCTCCAGCCCCGTGCTCCTCGGCGTCTATGGCGACCGCGTCTACTTCCGCGCGCGGACCGACGACAGCCCCACGCGCGACGTGGTGTTCCGCACGACGGACGCGGGCACCGTCGAGCGCCTGAGCGACCCCGGCGGGGTCGAGCCGGACTTCGGCTTCAACGTCCGATTCTTTGAGCTTCGGGGCGAGGTCTACTACAGCGGGTTCACGTCCGCGGGCGGCGCCCGCGTCTGGCGCGACGGCGAGGTGGTGGCCTCGCTCCCGGACCTCCGCAACGGACACTCGGACGGGGAGACGGCCTACTTCGTCGGGCGGGAAGCCAGCAGCGACCCCTTCCAGATCTACACCTTCGACGGCACCACCCTCCAGGCCGTCGCCGACGTGCCGCCCGAGGGGTTCACCTTCAGCCACCCGACGCCCTACAACGGGGGCCTGGTCTACTCCAACGGCGACAACCTCTACAGCTACGACGTGCGGCCGCGCGCCGCGCGCCGGACCGTGGCTGATGCACCAGCCGGAGGCGTCGTGTTCGAGGTGTTCGCGGGCGAGACGGCTCAGCCGGCTAGGTTCGTCCCGACGGCGGGCGTGGCGGCGGGCCAGCTCCGCGTCTCCCGTCTGTCGGCGGCTCGGGAGTCGATCCCTGCCCCCAACCCGTCGCTCCTCCCGCTGGACGGGTACTACCACCTCGGCGTCGACCCTGGGCTGGAGGGCCTGCGCGGGGACCTGACGCTCGCGTACACCGCAGCGGACCTCGCCGAGGCGGGCGCGGACGCCGCCGGGCTGGGCGTCTGGCAGTGGAGCGTCGACGGTCAGGACTGGGTCGCCCGGCCGGTCACGGCCCGCGCCGACGGCACGGTCACCGTCTCCGACGTCACGCCAGTCGACTTCTTCGTGCTCGGCTCCGACCAGCCGGTCTCCGCTACCGACCGCCCTCGGGCCGACGGCTCCGTGCTGCACGCGCCCGCGCCCAACCCCACATCCGGGCGCAGCGTCGTCCGCTACGACCTCGCCGTCGCGGGGCCGGTTCGCCTGACGGTCCACGACCTGTTGGGACGCGAGGTGGCCGTCGTCGCCGAGGGTCACCACGCCGCGGGGGCGCACCGGGCCTCGCTGGAGGCGTCCGCGCTGGCACCGGGCCTCTACCTGCTCCGCCTCGACGCGCCAGACGGCGCACACACGACGCGCCTGACGCTGGCTCGCTGACCCCGCACGGCCCCCGAGGCCGGTCTACCCGGTCCGGACGAGGGCGAGGAACGACGCGTAGACGCCCTGGAAGTCGGGGTCGAAGGGCACCCGGTTGTGGCCCGCATCCGCGAACACCGCCAGCCGCTTGCGACCCGGTGGCAGAGGGGACGCCGCGTACAGGTCCTCGCTCATCCACGCCGGGATGCGGGCGTCGAGCGCGCCCGCCAGGATCAGCAGCGGCTCGGTGATCTCGCGGACCGGGCCGAGGCTGCCCTCATCGGCCAGCGCGGGGTCCACCGACAGGCGCACGAACGGCCGGAGGATGGGGTAGAAGTCGTAGCGCGAGCGGACGTACGCCGCGGTCGTCGTGGCCGAGTTCTCCAGCACGACCCCACCCGCCTCGCGGTGCGCGCCGACGTGACTGGCGAGGAAGCTCCCCAGCGAGTGACCGTGGACGACGACGCGCTCGGCTCCGACCTCGGCCGCGACGGCGTCGAACACGGCCAGCGCATCGGCCTTGAGCGCGTCCACCGACGCGGTGCCTTCGCTGCGCCCGTGACCCCGGTGGTCGACCAGCACCACGTCGGCACCGGTGCGGAGGAGCGGGATCAGTTTCTTCATCCCGAGGGCCGACATCCGAAACCCGTTGCCGCCGAAGTAGAGGATCGTCAGCCGGTCGGCGCCCGACGGCGCGTGGCGGACGCGGAGGCCGTAGAGCGTCGTCCCGTCGGGCGTGCGGACGGGGAGCGCCTCGACGGTCGCGCCCGGCACCTCACGAGCGACCGCAGCCGGGTCGATGGCGAGGCCGCCCGCCTCGGCGTCGCGGCGGGGGTGCAGCACGTGGTCCGGCCCGACGACGTACGTCACGCAGCCGGTGAGCCAGACGGAGAGCAGCAGCAGCACGCGCATGGCGCCAGCCTACAGACGCGGCACCGTGGGTGCCTGGGGCAGATGCACTAGGTGCCGGCCCGCCTCGGCCCCGCGGCCGAGACGCTCGGGCCGGAACGGCCTCCCTCACGGTAGGTTGACGCCCGCCCTTCCCCTTGCTCCGTGGACTTCCTGCCCGTCCCGACCCTCCCGGTCACCGACCCCGTTCTCATCGTGGCCATCACGATGGGCATCCTGCTGGTCGGCCCGCTGCTGTTCGAGCGGTTCCGGATCCCTGGCCTCGTCGGGCTGATCGCGCTCGGCGCTGTCGCCGGGCCGAGCGTGACGGGCCTGCTGGAGCGCGACGCCACGTTCGTGCTGCTGGGCACGCTGGGGCTGCTCTACCTCATGTTCATGGCGGGCGTAACGCTAGACCTCGCCGAGTTCGCCCGCCAGCGGACGCGGGCGCTGGCCTTCGGGGCGCTCTCGTTCGCCCTGCCGATGAGCCTGGCGCTGCTGCTCGCCCCCGGCATCCTGGGCTACTCGATCCCCGCGGCGGCGTTGCTGGGCAGCATCGTCGGGAGCCACACGCTGCTGGCGCTGCCGCTGGCCGGGCGGCTGGGCGTGTCGAAAAACCGTGCGCTCGTGATCGCGACCGGCGCGACGCTGGTCACCGACCTGCTGTCGCTCGTCGTGCTGGCCGTCGTGCAGGGCATCACGAGCGGCGAGGCCGACGCCGAGTTCTGGCTGCTGTTCTTCGCCAAGGACATCGTCTGGGCGCTGGCCGTGCTGTGGCTTCTGCCGAAAGCCGCGCGGGCCTTCTTCCGCCGCGTCCGCCGCGAGGACGACGCCGCGTTCGCGTTCCTGCTCGCGATGGTGTTCCTGGCCGCGTGGACGGCGTCGCTGGCCGGGCTGGCCCCCATCATCGGCGCGTTCCTGGCGGGCATCGCGCTCAACCGGCTGATCCCGAAGATGAGCCCGCTCATGACGCGGCTCCGGTTCGTCGGAGACGCGGTCTTCATCCCCTTCTTCCTCGTCTCGGTAGGCCTGCTGGTGGACGTGTCGGTGCTCGGCTCGCCGGTCGTGTGGGGGCTGGCGCTCGGGTTCACGACGCTGGTCCTCGTGGGCAAGGGCGGCGCGGCGTTCCTCGGCATCCCCCTGTTCGGCTTCACGCGCAACGAGGCCGGGACCGTCGCCGGGCTGACGTTCCCGCAGGCCGCCGCGACGCTGGCGGTGACGCTGATCGGGTTCGACATCGGCCTGTTCAGCCAGACGGTCGTCAATGCGGTCGTGCTGGTGATCGTGCTGACGTGCCTGATCGGGCCGAGCCTCGTGCAGGCGTTCGGGCGGAAGGTGGCGCTCGCGGAGTCCGACCGGCCGTACGAGCCCGCCTCGGCGCCCGAGCGGATCATCGTGCCGCTGTCGAACCCGGAGACGGCCGAGGACCTGATGGAGCTGGCGCTGCTGCTGCGGAGCCCGGCGAGCGAGGAGCCCGTGTTTCCCATCGCGGTGGCGCGCGGCGGCCCGGACGAGGCGGCCCACGTGGCCGACGCCGAGCGGCTCATGGAGCGCGCCGTGCTCCACGCCACCGCTGCGAGCGTGCCCGTCTCCCCGACCGTCCGCATCGACGACAACCCGGTCCGGGGGATCGTGCGGGCGGCGCGCGAGCTGCGGGCCTCCGAGATCGTGGCGGGGTGGAACGGGCAGCGGACGCCCGGCGCGCTCGTGTTCGGGCACATCATCGACGGAGTGCTGGCGGAGAGCCGGGCGATGGCGATCGTGGCGCGGCTGGCAGCGCCGCTCGCCGCCGCCGAGCGGCTCGTGGTGCTGGTGCCGCCGCAGATGTACCGCGAGATCGGCTTCGCACGGGCCGTGCGCGTGCTCAAGGTGCTCGCCGCGCAGAAGGGCCTGCGCCTCCACCTGCTCGTGCCCGAGGCCGAGGCCGCCGAGGTCGAGGGCCGCTTCGCGGCGGCCCGCCCCGAGGCCCCGCTGGTCGTCACGTCCGTGGACGCCTGGTCCGTCCGCGCGCTCGACGACCTCGCTCAGACGGGTGACGTGCTCGTGCTGATCGGCGTCCGGCGCGGCACCGTCGCGTGGCGGCCCGCGCTTCAACGCCTGCCCCGCGTGCTCGCGCGCCGCTTCCCAGACCTCGACCTGCTCTCGATCACCCTCTCGGAGGCCGAGGTGGTCCCGATCCTGGCCGACGCGGTGGACGGGGACGGCCACAACGACCTCGACATCCCGGACACGCACGTCACGCTGGACCTCGTCCCGGACGCCCCCGAGCCGCTCCTCCGGCGCATCCTCCTGGGCGGCTTCCCGGACGCCCCCCGCACCGCCGCCGCCCTCGCCGCCCACCTCGCCGACGACGACTCGGACGACGCCCCGGAGATCATGCCCGGGGTCGTGTTCTACCACGCCCATGTGACGGAGGTGGACACGCCCCAGACGTTCATCGGCGTCTGTCCGAAGGGCGCGCGGATCCCGCATGCCGGGCAGCCCGCGCGCGTCCTGCTCGTCCTGCTGGCGCCGGTGGACATGGAGCCCGACGCCTACCTCCGCCAGCTCGCCGTGACCGCCCAGCTCGTCCGCTCCGACGAGACGGTCGAAGCCCTCGTCGAGGCGGACACGCCCGAGGCCGCCGCCGCCATCCTGCTCGGCACCCTCCGCGACGACCTCGACCCGGGCGCCGAGGACGCCGACGGCTGACGGGGACGCCCAGGGAAGGCGGCGCTCCCGACCGGCGCACCGTCACCACCAAAAATACTTGTCACAACAGGGAACGGGTCACACGCCTCCTTGTGGAAGCTCCGGCGCACGGCTCGGCAAGACTCCGTGGAGCCGGTCAAGTCGGCGCCCAGATCTCCGATACCTGCGTAACTCTGCTCCATCTCGACGCGTCCTTCCGACGCGCCCTGCCTGCCCCTCCGACCGATGCCCCCGCCGTCCGAAGCCCCCTACGAGATCGTCCCCGCCGGCCCGCAGCTGCGGTCGGTCGCGTGGCCGCAGGTGCTGTTCGTGGTCTTGGCGACGGTGATCGGGCTGCTGCCCCTCGGGCTGGCACTGCTGCTGGCGGTGTAGCGAAACCGCGTCGGGCGCATCCGGTCCGAGGAGTCCTCTTCTCGCCGACCTCATGCCCGCCCGCCTCGGCCACCTCCGCCTCGACGTCGCCGACCTGGATGCCCAGGTCCAGTTCTACACCGCGGCGCTGGGCCTCACCGTCCGCGAGCGCGCGACGGACGACACGAGCCACTACGCCTTCCTGACGGACGCCCAGCCGATCCCGGGCGGCGTCGATGTCGACGGAGAGCCGGTCGGGATGCACCACCGGCTCGTGTTGCGCCAGGCCCGCGACGGGTCGGCCCCCGACCGCTCCGGCCCGCTGGACCACTTCGCCTTCGAGGTCGACGACGAGGCCGAGCTGCTCGCGTTCGTGGAGCGGCTCCGTGAGATGGGCACCGAGGTGGACCTGCAGGACGCGCAGATCGCGTGGCAGGGCTACTTCCGCGACCCCGAGGGCAACCGGTTGGAGGTTTACTGCGACCGCCGCACCCGTCTCGACGGCGACCCACTCTGGCAGGGACGGCAGCACGACCTGGACGAGGCCCGGCTCCGCGAAACGGCGGGACCTCCTCGATAACGGCAGGGGCGCATTGCGGCCCTACTGCGGCTCCTTCGGCTCCTCACCCTCCTTCCAGTAGCCCCAGCTGGACTCGCGGACGCGGTCGTCGCCGACGCCGGTGAACAGCATCAGGGGGCGGATCCAGCCGTGGAGGGTCTTCTTGAGGCGGCCCTGCTCCAGACGGCGGTGGTCCCGCTCGTAGACCTTGAGCCCGCCCGCGAACGGCACCTTCCAGCCCGCCTTGCGGACCGTCCACAGCGCGTAGATGTCCTCGTTGGCCGTCAGCGCGAAGTCGAAGCCGCCCGCGTCCAGGAGCGCCTTGCGGCGGAAGAGCATGTTCGAACCCGAGCCCGCCGGGACGGTGAGCCACGACATCACGCGGATGCCGAGCGAGAAGAGCTTGTAGTAGGTCTTGTAGTCGTCGTCGGCCGAGAGCTTCGCCCCCTGCACCGCGCCCACGGTCGGCCCGAGGTCGAGGGCCTGCCAGGCATCCCAGTAGCCGTCGCCGAACGACATGTCGGCGTCGGTGAAGAGGACCCACTCGGTCGTGGCGCGCTCCAGGCCGTGCTGGCGGGCCTCGGGGATGGTGCTCTGCTCCTCGATGACCACCGCGTCCGGCCGGGCCGCGCGGATGCGGTCCCGCGTGTCGTCGGTGCTGGCGTCCACCACGACGAGCGCGACGCGCGGGTCGATGGTGTCCAGGAACGGGCCGATGTTGGCCGCCTCGTTCTTGGTGGGGACGACGACGGTGAGGTCGGAGAGCTTCACGGGGGACGTGGGACGAGGGGCGAGAGGGCGGCCTAGCGGGTCGCAGGGGGGAGCGGCGCGGCGGGCTCCAGGCCCAGGACCGCCTCGCCCTGCTCGTAGACGATGTCGACGGGGATGCCCGCCTCGGCGACGCGGTCGAGCGAGGCGGCCAGTTCCGGCGAGGTGCGGCCGTACTGGCGGACGAACGCGTCCACGGCGTCGTAGTCGCCGTCGCCCTGGAGCGTCAGGATCTGGCGGGCGAGGGCCTCGACGGCCGGGCCCATCTGCTCCGGCACGACGCGCCAGACCGGACCGTCGGGCGTCGACTCGGAGACGATGGCGCCGCGCTCCTGGAAGTAGTTGAAGCGGACCAGGTTGGCCCGCCCGTGCGCCGACGACGCGCCGAAGCGAATCGACCGGAAGACGGACGCCATGAACGTCACGTAGTGCTCCTCCAGCGTCGCCTCGGCCCACTCGCCGCGGTCGATGAGCTGCTGGACCATGTAGAGGCCCAGGACGTCCGCCTTGCCCTCCTCCAGCGCGCTCGCCCGGTCCTGCAGCGCCTCGCGGACGGTGCCGCTGCCGGAGATCGTGTTCTTGATGCCCAGCCCGTGCGCCACCTCGTGGAACATGGTGTTGCCGAAGAAGGCGTCGAACGTCACCAGCGCCTGCTGATCCTCGGGGAGGAGCGTCTCCGCGATGGGCACCAGGATGCGGTCGAACTTGGCCTGCATCGCGTTCTTGAGCTGGAGCCGCCGCGAGCCCTTCGCCAGCTGCACCGCCTCGTCGTTGGGCAGGTTGATGGCGATGGTCTTGGAGCCCACGTTGGCGTCGCCAGACACGAACACCACGTCGTAAGCCCCGAGGTCGGCGTCGGAGCCCGGCGTCTCGGCCTTGTAGACGCTGTCGACCGGCAGGCCGCGCTGGAGTTCAGGGAGGAGCGACGCGTAGGCGCGGAGGCGCTCGCTCCACGCCTGGTCCTTGACCAGCACGTAGGCCTCGTGCGACGCCTTGAAGCCCATCAGCTGGTCCTCGTACGTCTCGATGGGCCCGATCACGATGTCGAGCGGGTTGTCGCGCATGTCCATCCACGCCAGGTCGCTCGCCTGGTAGTCGTCGGTGAGGAGCGCGTCGGCGCGGAGGCGGAGGTAGGTCGCCAGGCCGGGGTCCTGCGCGAGGTCGGCGGCGGCGCGGAGGTGGGCCGCGGCGCGGCCGTGCGCGTCGGCGAACGCCTCGTGGTACGGGATGCCGACGAGCTGATTGCCCTCGCGGCGGACGAGCGTGTAGAGGCTCGTCAGGTTGTTCTCCGGGTAGAGGTCCGCCGCAGCGAGGAGGTCGTCCTTGGTGAGGTCGGCTGGGTAGAAGTTGGCCCCGAGCGGCTTCTCGCTGACGCCCGGCAGGAACGGCGTGTTGCCGTCGATGCGGTCCCAGGGCCCCTTGTTGATGGTGACGTAGCGCCGGGCCGGCTCGCTCAGGCCCGCGAGCAGCGAGTCGCGGTCGCCGTAGGCCTGCATCCAGTACACGTCGTCCATCGCGCGGGCCGCGGCGATCAGGTGCGGCAGCATGGCGCGCGTCGAGTCGCTCAGGCCCGACAGGTCGGCCTCCAGGCGGACGGTCGTGTACTGGCCAAGCAGCGCCAGCAGCGTCGAGTCCTCGGGCGAGACGGCGTCCAGGCCGTCGGTGGTGGCGGTCGGCGAAACACCGTCTGTCTCCTCGGCGAACTGGCAGGCGCCGAGCGCGAGGAGCGCGAGGACGAGGAGCGGTTTCATGGGCGGTCGAGGAGCGCGGTCGGCCAAGATAGCGGCCTGGCGTCTGGGGTCCGTTCACCGCCTCGGCACCGAGGCGGCGGGCGCGGACGGAGCGCGGGATCGACCGTGCTAACCTCTCCGGCAGCGTTGCCGATACCCCGCCTCGGCAGCCCTGCGGGCGGAGACGCCCGGCGGGGATCCGACCGGCCCTAGATTGCCGTCCCCCGCACCCGCACGCGCCATGCCCACCGGCGGCGACGACGTCATCCGCTGCTCCTTCTGCAGCCGCACCGCCCACGAGGTCACCTCCATGGTGGCCGGGCCCGAGGTGTACATCTGCGACCGCTGCATCCACGACGCCTCCGGCATCGTGCGCGGCGACCTCCAGGCCTACGTGCCGCCCGCGCCCGGCGGCGGCGCCCGGCGCGCGGCGGGTCGCTCGCGCCGCATGACGCCCCGCCAGATCAAGGACGCCCTCGACGAGCACGTCATCGGGCAGGACGGGGCCAAGCGCGCCCTCTCCGTCGCGGTCTACAACCACTACAAGCGGATCGAGGCCGAGGAGTACCTCCACGCCTTCGACGACGTGGAGCTCGAGAAGTCCAACATCCTGCTCCTCGGGCCGTCCGGCACCGGCAAGACGCTGCTCGCCCGCACGCTGGCCCGCATCCTCGACGTGCCCTTCTCGATCGCCGACGCCACCGCGCTCACCGAGGCGGGCTACGTCGGCGAGGACGTGGAGTCGATCTTGAGCCACCTGCTGCAGGCGGCCGACTACGACGTCGAGCGCGCCGAGCGCGGCATCATCTACGTCGACGAGGTCGACAAGCTCTCGCGGAAGGGCGACAACGCCTCCATCACGCGCGACGTGTCGGGCGAGGGCGTCCAGCAGGCACTCCTGAAGATGCTGGAGGGCACCGTCGCGGGCGTCCCGCCGAAGGGCGGCCGCAAGCACCCCGAGCAGTCGCTCGTCCAGTTCGACACCCGGAACGTGCTGTTCATCTGCGGCGGCGCCTTCGACGGCCTCGCGCCCCAGATCGCACGCCGCCTCTCGCGCGGCCAGATCGGCTTCCACGACGGCGACGCGACCTCGATGGACCCGAAGGACCCGACCGTCTTCCGCCACGCCGAGCCCGACGATCTCCTCCGCTACGGCCTCATCCCGGAGCTCATCGGCCGCCTGCCGGTCCTGACGGCCCTCGACGCCCTCACCCCGGCCGACCTCCGGCGCATCCTCACCGATCCCAAGAACGCGCTCGTCCGCCAGTACCAGAAGCTGTTCGCGATGGACGGCGTGGACCTGGTTCTGGAGGACGACGCCCTGAACGCGGTCGTGGAGAAGGCGGTGAGGCTCAACACGGGCGCGCGCGGGTTGCGGTCGGTGCTCGAAGGCGTCCTCCTGGACCTCATGTTCGAGGCGCCCGACGCGCACGCGGGCACCGTCTGCCGCATCACGGCCGCCTCGATCACCGACGGAGCGCCGCCGGTCTACGAGGAGCGGAAGGCGACAGCGTGAGCCCGCGCGCCACCGTCGAGGCCTGGGTCGAGGCCTTCAACGCCGCCGACGTGGACCGCCTCGCAGCCCTCTACGCGCCCGACGCCGTGAACCACCAGGTGGTGGAGGCCCCCATCGAGGGGCGCGAGGCGATCCGGGCGATGTTCGCACGCGAGTTCGCGCTGGCCGAGATGGTGTGCCTCGTCGAGGCGATCTACGAGGACGGAGACTGCGCCATCCTGGAGTGGCGCGACCCGCTGGGGCTGCGCGGCTGCGGCTTCTTCCACGTGCGCGACGGGCGGATTGTATTCCAGCGCGGCTACTGGGACCGGCTCTCGTTCGTGCGCCAGCACGGCCTGCCCTTGCCGACAGAGTAGACTCTGCGACACCGCAGAACCGCCGGTCACGCGGGACGGCCTCTGGACCTACCGTCCCGCGGCAGTCGTACTCTATGCACACATGCTGCGCACTGCTGCCCATCACGCCAAGAAGGCCCTCACCATCCCCCGCTACTACGGGAAGGGGCTGCTGAAGGTGCTGACCGAAGAGCCCGCGTTCGTGTGGGCGCAGGCGATCGCCTTCAAGACGCTCGTCACCCTGCTTCCGCTGCTGCTGCTCGCGACCGGCATCTTCGGCCTCGTGATCCGCCAGGAGGACCCCTTCACGACCGTCTCGGCCTTCCTGCGCAACTTCCTGCCGTCGGGGCAGAGCGACGGGCTGGTGGAGCTGGTGATGCAGTTGCAGAAAGCGTCCGGCGCGATCACCACGTTCGGTGCCGTGTTCTTCCTGGTCACGGTGATCACGATGTTCTCGACGTTGCGCTACGTCGTCGGCGCGGCGATGGGCGAGAGCCGCCACCAGATGCGGGGCATCGTCCGCGGCTACCTGTTCGACCTCCGGATGGCGGCACAGGTGGGGACGCTGTTCCTGATGTCGTTCGCGATCACAGCCGGCGCGCGCGTGCTGAGCGCCCGGAGCGGGGCCCTCGCCGCCCAGGTCGGGCTGGACCCCGGCCTCGTCGGGACGGCAGCCAGCGGCCTGCTGCAGCTGGTCACCTTCCTGGTGCCCTACGTGCTCACGGTGGGGATGCTGGCGCAGCTCTACTTCTTCGTGCCCCGCCCGCGGACGCCCGTGCGGAGCGCCCTCGCAGGCGCCGCCGTCGCCGCGGTCCTGTTCGAGATCGCCAAGAACGGCTTCGCCATCTACGCCACCCACGTCGCCGACTTCGACCGATACGCCCAGGAGGGCGAGGGCCTCGGCGGCCTCGGCGGCGTGTTCGGCCTGATTCTGGCGTTCGTGTTCTGGGTCTACGTCTCAGGCCTGATCCTCGTGATCGGCGCGGCGGTGGCGGCGTTGCACGAGCGGCGGACGCGCCCGCGCAAGTCGCGCCTGCGCAAGCTTTGGGCGAGCAAGGCGGGCATCTTCCGGCGCCACCGCGAGCGCGTCGAGGCGGAGGCCATCGAGGCGCACACCGAAGCGGCCGTGGAACCCGCTGACGCGCCCGACGTGTCGGCGCTGCCGCCCGGCGGCGACGGGGCCGCCCTCACGCCCCACCCCGCCGAGGACGACATCCCAGGGCCTCCCTCCTCGTGAGCTTCGCACGGTGGTCGGTAGCTTGCCCGCTTCCCCCGACCGGACGCCCCCGCGTGATCGCCCGCCCCCTCGCCGTCGCCCTCCTCCTGTGCGTGCTCGCTCCCGCCCGCGCGCAGGCTCCGCTGACCCTCGTCGACGACGAGACGACGGTCGCCACGATGGGCTTCGACTTCGTGGACGGCCAGACGCTGCTGATCGAGAACCTCGAACTGCAGATCGCGACCAAGGCGCCCGTGAAGCCGATCCTGTGGATCTTCCGGCGCGGCGACGAGGGCCCGTACCCGTTTCTGCCCATCGAGCTGGCCAAGGACGTCGTCCGCCTGACGCGGTACTACGAGGACAGCGGCTTCCCGCGCGCCCAGGTGGACTACGAGGTGGAGCTGGACACGACCGACAATGCGGTCGACGTCACGTTCGTGATCGAGGAGGGGCCGCCGCGGCTGATCGGCGAGGTGACGTTCGCCGGGCCCGGCCAGAGCAGCGTCCAGGACGCCCTCCCGCCCGACATCCGAGAGGCCTGGGGCGACTTCAAGCGGCGGACGGCGCTCCGTGAGGGCGCCCGCCTCGACGCGTTCGCGCTGGTGCAGCTCCAGAGCCAGACCCTCTCGTGGCTCCGCAACCGCGGCTACGCCTGGGCCGACGCCGGCGCCGAGCAATTCCCCGACTCGACCGGCCTCCGCGCCGACGTGCGCGTGAAGGTGAACCTCGGCCCGCAGGCGCGCATCGGCGCGGTCACCGTCGAGGGCGACTCGTCGATGTCGGCAAACGTGATCACGCGCGAGCTCCCGTTCGCCACGGGCGACTCATTCGACGCGAGCGCCCTCGCCGAGGGCCAGCGCGAGGTGTTCGGCCTCGGCCTCTTCCAGCTCGCCCTGGTCGACGTGGCGCCCGAGGCGGTCCGCGGGGACACGACCGTGCCCGTCTCGGTGCGGGTCCGGCGCGGGCCGAGCCGCGTCCTCTCGGCGTTTACGGGCTACTTCTCCGACGGCGGCATCACGCTGCGTACGGCCGCGACGCACCGCAACGCGTTCGGCGGCGCCCGCCAGTTGGGCGTCAACGTGGAGTGGCGCACGGGCATCGCGTCCGGCATCGGCGGCACGGGCGCGACCTCGGTCTCGGGGGGGCCGATCCGCGACTTCCGGGCGGCGGTCCCGTTCCGGCAACCGTACGTCTTCGACCGGCGCCTCTCGTACACGCTCCAGCCGTCGTACCGCGTCCGCGACGACGAGATCGAGTCGAGCGTCCAGGCCGAGGTCGCCAACACGCTGCTGCTGACGCTGGCGCCGCTGCGCACGGCGGCGCTTTCCCTGACGGGCCGCTCGCGCGACCTTTCGCGCGGCCTCGGCATCCGGATCCTCGATGCCGGGCGCATCGACTCGCCGCTCACTCCCTTCCTGCCGGACACGCTCCGCGCCACCACCGGCGTTCTCGGCCTCGACGTGGCCTGGGGCACCCTCGACGACCCCCTCCAGCCGACGCGCGGCTACGTCGTCCGGCCCTCCCTGTCGGTCGCCGCGGGCGACATCGCGTACGGCCGAGCCCGCGTCGCGGCGTCCGTCACGCGGCCCATCGGGGCCCGCACGACCCTCGTCTCGCGCGTCACCCTGGGCACCCTGCTCTCCACCGGTGGCGCCGACCCGGACTCGGTCGGCGACTACGTGCTCTTCCGCGACCAGTTGTTCTACGCGGGCGGCACGTCGGACGTGCGGGGCTGGTCGTCCGCGCAACTCGGGCCGAAGACGTTCTCCGTCACCCCCCCGGCCCTTACGGCTGGCGTCATCCCGGACCCGACGCTGCTCACGAGCTCGCGCGACGTCAACTACGTGGGCGTGGGGGGGCGCTACAAGGCGTCCGCGTCGGTTCAGCTCACGCTGCCGCTCGACGCGCTCGGCCCGCAGTGGGGCGCACAGGTGTTCGCGGACGCGGGCGGCGTCTGGTCGCCGAGCACGGTGCCGGCGGGCGCCCTGTTGCGCGCTGGCGGCACCCCTGCCGACTCGTCCCTCGCCGACCAGCTCGACAAGGAGGGCGGCCTGCGCGTCGGCGTGGGCGCGGGGCTGTCGTACCTCACGCCGGTCGGCTTCGTGGCGGTGGGCCTGGGCGTCAAGGTGAACCCGTCCTACCTCGACCTCCGCCAACCCGCCCGCGTCTACTGCGGCGCCTCGATCTACGCCGACGAGCCGAGCTGCGTCAGCCCGCTCGGCCAGGACGAGACGCCCGGCTACGTGGACGCCCGCGCGGCCGGGGTCGCCTTCGACCCGACCGTGATCCCGGTACGGTCGGTCGTGGGGGTCGGCTTCCTGGACGCCTTCCTCCGGCGCACGCAGCTCTACATCACCATCGGCCAGACGTTCTGATCTGGGGGACGCCCCCAGACACGCTCTTCTCTGTCCGCCTCAGACCTTCCGCCTCGCTCCGGCGTTCACGCCTCCGTGCCTACCGATCCCACCCGCACCGACGCCGCCTCCTCGGGCGACGGCGCCGCCCCCCAGGCGAGCGTCCCTCACGGTGTGGACGGTCCGGACGCGCCCCTCTCCGGTGACGGCGGCCCCGCAGAGACGCCCGGCGCGGCACCGAGGCGGCGCGGGCCGGTCCGCCGGGCCGGGCGGGTGCTCGGGTTCGTGGGCCTGGGGCTGGTCCTCGTCGTCGCGGGCGCGCTGATCTTCCTGCAGACGGGTGCCGGGCGGTCGCTGGCCCGGGGGCTGGTCGTGCAGCAGATCGCGAATGTGTTCGCTGACGATGTCGAGGTCTCCGCGGAGACCCTCGCGGGCTCATTTCTGAGCGGCGCCCGGCTGACGGGCCTGGAGGTCCGCCGCGATGGCGAGGTGGTGGTGGCCGTCGACACGGTGCTCGTGGACTACAACCTGACCACGCTCCTCCGGCGGACGTTCTCGGCGAGCGACCTCATGGTGAGCGGCGCCCGCGTGGTGGCCCGGCAGCGTGCCGACAGCACGTTCAACATGGCCGGTCTGCTCAAGCCCGCCGACCCGGACAAGGGCCCGAGCGACTTCGGCGTCCGCCTCGACCGCGTCATCGTGCGCCGCAGCCAGGCCGACGTGATCTGGTACCGCGCCGAAGGCATCGAGGACTCGGTCCACTCGGTCCGCGACCTGAACGCCATCGTGACGGGCTTCCGGCAGCGGGGCGACAGCCTCTCCGGCTCCATCGAGGCGCTCTCCCTGCGGGCGCTGGCGCCCCTCGACCGGGGCGAGGCCGTGTTGACCGCCGCAGGCGACTTCTCGAAGCGCGACCTCTCGCTGACCTCGCTCGCGGTCCGCAGCACCGCCGGGACCGATCTCCGGGGCCGCGCGCGGCTCCAGTTCACCGGCGACGGCGCGCTACCCGTGTTCGACGCCAACGTCGAGGCGACGCCGCTGGCGCTGGAGGACGCGCGAGCGTTCGCGGGTGTCCAGCTCTACGGCGACCCCCGCCTCCGCCTCCGCGCCGACTCGGACGGCGGCCTGCTCACGGCCACCCTCTCGGGCGCTCTCGACGACGCCACGATCGCGCTCAACGGCGAGGTGTCGCGCGAAACCGACGGGCCGGTCCGCTACCGCGCCGAGGGCACGCTCCAGCGCTTCGACCCGTCCGTGCTGACGGGCAACCCGGCGCTCGCGGCCGAGGTCACGGGCGACGTGCAGGTCAACCTCCAGGGCACGACGCTCGAAACCCTCAGCGGCCCGTTCAACGTGGCGCTGCGCGAGACGCGCGTCGGCCAACGGCAGATCGACCGGTTGGCGCTCGACGGGTCGTTCGCGGCCGGGCGCGTCACGTTCACGCTCGACGGCTCGCTGCCCGGCGCGACGCTCACCGCCGAGGGCCGCGCCCGCCCCTTCGACGACCTCCCGACGGTCCAGGTCGCCGGCACGGCCCAGGACGTCGACCTCGGCGTCCTCCTGCCCGGCTCCGGCCGGACCGACGCCTTCGCAGGCGAGTTCGCCGTCGTCGGCCGCGGCAACTCGGTGGACACCTTCAGCGGGACGGTTGCGCTGGACCTCACCCGCGCCGACATCGGCCTGCCCGACCGGCGCCTGCGGTTCTCCGACGCCCGCGTCGATGCGGACGTGGACCGCGGCCTGATCGAGTTCGACGCCGACGTGGCACTGGCAGGCGACCAGGGCCGGATCGTCGCCCTCGGCGCGCTGGAGCTGGGCGACCCGCTCAACTACGCCATCACCGATGGTGAGGCGTACGGCCTCAACCTGGAGGCCCTGACGGGCAACCCGAGCCAAAACAGCGACCTCACCGGCTCGTTCACGCTCGATGGCTCGGGCATCGACCTGACGCAGGCGCCCATCGACCTGACAGCCCAGCTCCGGGGCTCGCGCTACGGCGAGTTCGACCTCGCCGCGGCCGACCTCGACGTGGAGCTTCGCCAGGGCGTCGCCACGCTGGAGGCCGCGCTCGACTTCGGGCCCGGCGGGCAGGCCACCGCCGTCGGCACCGCCCGGCCGTTCGCGCAGCCGCTGAGCTACGACCTTCGCGGCACCATGACCCGCCTCGACCTCGCCGAGGTGCAGGGCATCCCGGAGCGCTACAGCGACCTCACGGGTACCTACGTCGCCCGCGGCGCGGGCCTCGACCCGGCCACGCTCACGCTCGACGCCCAGGTCGCCATCACCGAACCGTCGTCCTACGGCGAGCGGCTGATCGACAGCGCCGACCTCGCCGTCACCCTCGACAACGGCTTCCTGACCGTCAACGGGCCGCTGCGGACGCCGGAGGGAGCCTTCACGCTCGCCCTCACGGGCCGCCCCTTCGACGAGACTCAGAGCTTCGCCTTCGACGGCACCTGCTTCTCGGACCTCGACGTGTCGGACTTCTCGGAGACGGCGCCCCGCACCGACCTCAACGGCTGCTTCTCCGGCCGCCTCGCGGGCCTCGCCGACCTGCCCACGGCCGACGCCGACGGGGTGATCACGCTCCGCCCGTCACGCATCAACGACGCCGAGATCGACGACGGCACGCTGCGGTTCACGCTCACGGACGGCTCGCTCGACGGCGCCCTCGATCTCGCCTTCCCGCCGACCGAGGCGGGCACCGGCGGCCGGGTCGTGGCCGACGTGACGGCGCAGCTCTTCACCGACCTGCCGACCTACTCGGTCCGCGGCCGTACCGAGGCGCTCGACGTGGTCGCGCTCCTCGACCTGCCGCCCGATCAGCAGATCCGTCTCTCGCTCGATTTCGACGTGGCCGGGCGGGGCACGGCCCCGGAGACGATGACGCTCTCGGGCGCGATCCGTGGGGCCTCCTCCACCCTCGGGCCCGTCACCGTGGACACGCTCGCCACCCGGTTCGCCCTCGCCGACGGCATCGTCCGCGTGGACACGCTGCGGCTGGCGAGCGACCTCGCCGACGCGTCCGGCGGCGGCACGCTCGCCCTGTTCGCGCCCGACGCCGCGTCCGACTTCCGCCTCGACGCCAGCGTCCGCAGCCTCGCGCCGCTGGCCGCCTCGACCAACCGCGTGCTGGGCCTGGAGCGCGGCACGCTGACGCTCCACGCGACGGCTGAGGCCGGCGGCCCGCTCCGCCTGACGGGCTCGGCCGAGGCCCGGCAGTTGGTCGTGGGACCGGTCGAGGATCCGGATGAGCCTGCGAAGGGCGAGATCGCCGTGACCGGCCTCAATGCCCTCATCGACGCCTCCTGGGACCGCACCCTGGCCGACTCGCTCGGCCTGGGCGCGCTCAGCGGCGGCGTTCGCGCGTCCTTCGACGTGCTCTCCGGACCGACCTACCGCGTCGAGCAGGGGACGGCGATTCTCAGCGCCGACGCGGGCGACTTCGTGATCGACGCCTCCGTGCGCGTGGACGACCGCCGCGACCTCGACGTGTATGCACGCATCGACCCCACCACGCGCGGCGTGGTGCTGGAGACCGGCCGCTTCCAGATCGACGACCAGACGTGGCGCCTTCTCCAGCCGAGCGAGATCGCCATCGAGGACGGCCTCTACGACGTGCGCGGGTTGCTGCTGGCGTCCGACAACGGCCTCGGCCAGATCGCCGCCGACGGCCAGGTGGACCTCCAGGGCGAGCAGAACTTCGTCATCACGGCCGAGGGCGTGCCCATCGACGGGCTCACCGACTTCGTCAACCTCGACGCGCTCGGCGGCGACCTCTCGGCCACGCTCGACCTGACCGGTCCCGCCAACGCGCCCCGTATCGACGGCCGGATCGGGCTGGCGGACCTGACCTCGCGCGGCGAGCCGGTGGGGGCCCTCCAGGCCACCGTGAACTACGCCGACGGCCGCCTCGGGCTGAACGCCGTCCTCACCCACATTGAGGGCGAGACACTCACGGTCGACGGCACCATCCCGCTCCAGTTCTCGCTGGTCGACGGGCCGACGGACGAGGGCGTCGCCGGCGACGAGCAGGTGGCGCTCCGCGCCCGCGCGCAGGCCTTCCCCATCGACTGGGCCCGCCCGTTCCTCGACGACCGCGCCTACAACGCCCTCGGCGGCACGCTCCGCCTCGACCTGACGATCTCAGGCACCCAGGCCGCGCCTGAACTCGCGGGCAGTGCAGAGCTGCAAGATGGCCGCCTCGGCGTCGTCGCGACCGGCGTCACCTACGAGCCCGTGCAGGCCGACGTGACGTTCAGCAACGACCAGATCGAGCTGGAGAGCGTCCGCATTCTCAACGAGGAGGGCGAGACCGCGCTCGACGTGACCGGCACCATCCGCCTGCGCGAGCTGTCGGTGGGCGAGCTCGACCTCACCATCACGCCGCGCGACTTCCTGGCGATGGACACGCGGACGTACGACGCGCTCGTGCTCGACCGGGGCACGACGCCGATGCGGCTGACCGGCACGCTCGACCGCCCCGTGCTGCGCGGCTCGGTGGTCCTCGCCCAGGGCGACATCTACCTCACCGACGAGTTGGTGCCCCCAGAGCTGGCGACCGTCGAGCTGACGCCCGCGCAGATCCGCGAGGTCGAGTCCCGCTTTGGGCGCGTCGTGACGGCCCGCGACACCGCCACGAGCCGCTTCGTGGACGCCCTCGACTACGCCCTCTCCGTGGACATCCAGCAGAACGTGTGGCTCCGGTCGAAGGCCGGGCTCCCGTTCGACATCGAGTTCCGCGGGCAGGTCGACGCGCGCAAGCCGTCGTTCGCAGAGTCCAGCCGCCTGTTCGGCACCATCGACCTCGTCCGCGGCAGCGTCGAGACGCTCAACCGGCAGTTCGAGCTGCAGCGCGGGTCGATCCAGTTCAACGGCGATCCGCTCGCGGCCCGGGTCGACCTCTCGGCCAACCTCGACATCCGATTGCCGGGCTCCATCGCGGGCCAGTCCTCGGTCACGATCACGCTCTCGGCGAACGGGCAGTTGGACGACAACCCCGCCATCCGGCTCAGCTCGAACCCGACCATGGAGGCGGCCGACATCGTGTCGCTGATCGCCACGGGCCGCCTCGCCGACGAGTTCGTGGGCACCGGCGCGCTCGCGGGCGCGGGCACCAACCTCGCCCTCGGCACCGTCTCCGGCTTCGCCGAGGGCCTCGCCAGCGAGACGCTCGGTCTGGAACTGGCCCAGATCGACTACGAGGGCGGCGACCTCGTCATCAAGTTCGGCGACTACCTCTCCAGCAAGCTATTCTGGACGCTCGGCGCCATCGTCCCGCTCGGTCAGAACTCGCAGGGCGAGGACCGGCTGCCCATCCTGGTGTCGCTCGACTACGAGCTGCTCAAGTGGCTCTCGGCCCAGACCGAATACAGCGGCCAGCGCGGCGTCGGCGCCGGGCTCAACTACGAGGTGGCATGGTGAGCGAGCGGATGCCCGCGCGCAGCGGCGACCGAGGGCTCGGACGCGCTCCCGCGCCGACGCGCCCGCGGGATGTCGCTCCCTCGCCCACCCCTACACTTGGACACTAGCTTCGACGCATGGAGCCTCTCCCCACCGACTCGCTGACGCAACGCCTCCGGGCGGGGCGCCGCGCGCGCCAGAACGAGAAGATCCTTCAGGAGAAGGACATCGAGCGCAAGACCGAGGAGCGGCAAGAGGCCGCGCGCACCCAGTCGGTTCCGGGCGAGGCCTTCTTCGCCGAGGTGGGCGGGCTGTTCGGCTTCATCGGTCGGTTCCTCTCACGGGTCTGGCGGCGGCCGTTCGAGGTCAAGGAGCTGATCAACCAGATGGACGAGGTGGGGGTCAAGAGCCTCACTCTGACCGGCGTCGTCGGCTTCTCGATTGGGATCGTGCTGGCGATGCAGAGCCGCGGGACGCTGGCGCGCTTCGGCGCGGAGAGCTTCCTGCCGTCGATGCTGGCGCTGAGCGTGATCAAGGAGATCGGGCCGGTGCTGACGAGCCTCGTGCTGGCCGGCCGGCTCGGCGCGGGCATGGGCGCCGAACTCGGGTCGATGAAGGTGACCGAGCAGATCGACGCGCTGGAGGTGGCCGCGCTGAAGCCGTTCCACTACCTCGTCATCACGCGCGTCCTCGCCTGCGTGATCATGTTTCCCATCATGACGATGATCTCGGACATCCTCGCGCTCACGGGCGGCTACCTGGAGGCTTGGCTCTCCGACGGCATGGACATCCGCGTGTTCATCGCGACCGCCTTCGACACGCTCCGCTTCGTGGACGTGGGCGTGGACACGATGAAGACGTCCGTGTTCGGGTTCATCGTTGGCATTGTGAGTTGCTACCTGGGCTACAACGTCCGCGGCGGGACGCGCGAGGTCGGCCGGGCAGCCATGCAGGCGGTCGTCATCTCCAGCCTCCTCATCCTCCTCGCCGACGTGGTCGTGGTTCGGCTCTCGATCATGATCTTCGGCGACATCTCCGGCTCCGCCTAGCGGCACGAGGCACCGGGGACGAGATCCGCCCTCCCGGTATCCTGCATCTCGCACCTCCTCACTCATGTCCCGCATCTCCGACCGTGCCGACCGCCGCCGAGGCGACGCGACCTCCGGGCCGCGCCCACTCGCCGACGAGGGCCTGCCCGGCCCGGCAGACGCGCCGACGGGAGCCCCGATGTCCGGCGTTCCGGGCGACGCCGAGCCGCACCTCGTCGACCCCGAGGCGGGCCCCGTCACGGGCACGTCGCCGCCGCCGCCCGACAACGTGGTCGTGGAGCTACGCGACCTGTACAAAGGCTTCGGGCCGAAGAAAATCCTGAAGGGCGTCAACCTGGCCATTGAGCGCGGCACGAGCGGCGTCGTGCTGGGCGGCTCGGGCACCGGCAAGAGCGTGCTCACGAAGCACGTCGTGGGGCTGCTCCAGCCGGACAAGGGCGAGGTCTGGGTGCTCGGCGAGCGCCTCGACCTGATGACGCCCGAGCAACTCGACCGCAAGCGGACCCGCCTCGGCTACCTCTTCCAGGGTGGCGCGCTGTTCGACTCGATGACGGTCTACGAGAACATGCGCTTCTTCCTCGACCGCCTCACGACGCTCACGAGGGACGAGAAGGACGACCTGATCCAGGAGAGCCTGGAGGACGTCAACCTGCCGCAGACGTCGAAGCAGTACCCGGCCGAGCTGTCGGGCGGCCAGAAGAAGCGCATCGGACTCGCACGGACGCTCATCCTCCGGCCGGACATCATCCTCTACGACGAACCCACGACGGGCCTCGACCCCGTCTCCGTCCGCGTGGTCTCCGAGCTGATCGTGAAGCTGCGCGACACGCGCGGCATCTCCTCGATCGCCATCACGCACGACCTGCTGGCGGCCGAGATCATCACCGACAAGGCCTTCTTCCTGCTGGACGGGCAGATCGCGGCGTCTGGCACCCTCGACGAGGTCCGCCACTCCGACATTCCCGCGCTCAAGGAGTTCTTCCAGGGCACCGACGCCTACGGGCACGCCTAGCCGGGCTTGCGGATGGAGACCCAGCCCGGTCCCTTCCTCCCCGGCTCACAGCGCACACGTCCTCTTTCGCTTCCCATTCTCGCTCGGGCACCGGGGCCGCCGACCCGGCGTACCCTCGTTCCTTAGCTTTCGCACATGACCCGTCAAGCCCGCCTCGGCCTCGTCGTCCTGATCGGCCTGCTCTCGGCCGTCGGGATCATGTTCGTGATCGGCAGCCAGAACAGCCTCTTCGCCGACACCTTCTCGGTCCGGGCGACCTTCAACCAGGTCGCCGGGCTCCAGAACGGGGCCAGCGTCTTCTACAACGGCATCTCGGTGGGCCGCGTGGAGTCGGTCCGCCTGCCGAGCGCGCCCGGCGAGCCGATCACCGTCACGATGGCGATCAACGAGGACGCCCGGCCGCTCATCCGCGAGGACAGCCGCGCGCTGATCCAGACCGACGGGCTGGTGGGCAACGTGATCGTGTCGCTCACCGACGGCTCGCCAGGGCGACCCGAAGTGGCCGACAACGGCCAGATCACGGGTGTCGACCCGTTTGCGCTGAGTGAGGTCTCGGACCGCCTGTTCACGTCCATCTCGCGCTTCGACTCGGTGACGGTCCAGCTTGCGGGCATCATGGGCGACGTGCGGACCGGCGAGGGCACGCTCGGCCAGTTCCTCTACGACGACCGCCTCTACGAGTCCACCGTCGCCACGGCCAACACCTTCCAGGCGACGGTCGCCGAGTCGCAGAACACGCTCCGCAGCCTCACCGCCCGCGCCGACGAGCTGGTGTCGGTGGCCGAGAACGCGTCTCGCGGCGTCGACGAGATCCTGACGCGCGTTTACACGGGCAACGGCACCGTGGCGCGCTTCCTCAACGAGGACGAGATCTACACCACGTTCCTCTCGACGGCGGCCCAGCTCCAGGAGGGCGCGGCGCAGCTCCAGACCGTCTCGACCGACATCCGGGCCATCACGGACCGCCTCAACCAGGCTGCCGGGTGGGGCGCCGTGGGCGCGTTCCGGTTCTCGGAAAACATGGAGGCGCTGAAGCACAACTTCCTCTTCCGGGGCTACTTCGAGGACCGCGGCTACTACGAGATGGCGCCGTTCGAAGTCCGGGAGGCGGCCATCGCGGAGATCCTCGAGGACCTCCAGGCGCGTGAGCGGCGCCTCGCCGAGCAGGAGCGTCAGATCCAGGAGGCGCTGGCTGAGATCGAGCGGCTCCGCGGCCAGATCCCTGCCGGGACCACCCCAGGCGGCGGACAGTAGCGACGGAGGCCCGTCGACCGCCCCGTAGCGACACGATGAATCGTGTCGGCCCGTAACCGCAGGGCCGGCCCACCTCGGCGCCCGGGGAGAGCGTGGGTTCCGTCATTTCGAGCGCCCGCTGCGAGCCCCGCCCCGATCCGGGTGGGCGTAGTTTCCAGCCCCCGCCTTCCCGACCGATGCCGCAGCTCCTCCCCGACGCCGACCTCGACCGCGCGGCTGCCGTGCTGGGCGTCGCGCCCGAGCGCGACGGCGCGCTGACCCGCCTCGCCCTCTCCGACCCCGCCAGCGGGCGCCGTCTCGCCGTCGAGGTGACACGGACGGACACCGGCGCCATCGTCAAGGTCTACGGTACCGAGGCGCACCTGGAGCTGCACGACTGCGCCGGCCTGGTGACGTCCGACGAGCTGGGCGAGGTCATCTTCTTCGCACGTGGGGGCGGACGCGTGGCCGGGCTGGTGATCGAGCGCGAGGCGGCGTGCTCGCTCTACGCCAACGTCGCCGAGCGGCTGCTCTCGGCCGACTTCCTGACGGTCGCGCCCGAGGTGGCGCAGGCGGCTGTGGTGCTGTCGCTCAGCGAGCCGCTCTTCGAGGGCGACTGGTCGCCGGAGAACGAGGCGTGACGCCCGAGTCGGCGGACCTCGGTCCCGACGAGGACACCGTCGAGGTCCACCAGGCCCACGACACGCGCCGACTGGACGAGGACGCGGTCCGCGCCGTCGTGGCGGCGGTGTGTGCCGGGGAGGGCGCCGAGGCGGAGTCGGTGGGCATCATCCTGGGCGACCACGCGCTGGTCCACGAACTCAACCGCGAGTGGCTCGGTCACGACTACGAGACGGACGTCGTGTCGTTCACGCTCGATGAGGATGCCCAGGCGCGCGGTGTGCTGGACGGCGAGGTCTACGTCGACCTCGACACGGCCGCCGAGCGGGCCCCCGAGTTCGGCGTGACGCCGGAGCACGAGGCGCTTCGGTACGTCGCACACGGCGTGCTCCACCTCTGCGGCCACGACGACGCGACCGACGGTCAGCGGGCCGCCATGCGGGCGCTGGAGGACCGCTACCTCGCCGAGGCGGGCGTGTAAGCGGTACACCTCGGCCCGACGTATCCGGCGGAATCCTGCGTCGGCGGTATGGCCGTTCGTGGGCTCCACTGTACCATGGTCGTGTTCTCTCCCCGCTGCCATGTCCGTTCGAGGCTCCATCCCGAAAGGGTCCACCGTCACCGTCCAGTTTCGCGCGCCCGCGGGCAACAAGGGCACTGCTGTCGCGGGGTCCGTCTGGTTGGGCTCCGGCGACCGCCAGACCCAGGACTCGTTCCTGATTCCGGGCGGCCACGAGACCCACCGCCACACCGAGCCGGGGGCGAATGCGCTGCGACTGCACCTCGACGTTCCGTCTGAGGGCGGCATCATCGAAGTCGAGGTGACCGCGAACGGGGCCCGGATCGACTCTGGGGCGACGGGCACGGACGGGTTCTGGACCTACATCGTCCAGTGATGATCCGTGCCGTCGTCCTCGCGGCCCTCGCCTCGACCGCCCCGCTGGTCCAGGCACAGTCGACTGACGCGGACTGCGCCGCTACCTACGCCGGATTCGTCGAGGCCGGTGCGCTGCCTGGAACGCCGCCCACCATCACGTCCTGCGTGGCGCTGGCCTACGTCGTCGCCGACTCCCTCGACAACGTCGGCCTGATGATGGCGCGGGCGATCCAGCCTCGGGATGTCCAGCCCGCCCGGGGGGCGTCCGGTGGCGGCAGCGGCTCGATCGGCCAGACGGACGCGCTGGCGGGCCTGGGCATCGAGCCGCTCGTCGGCGGCAGCCTCTCCGCGGTCGGCACGGAGGACGGCGCCGGGGCGCTGGCCACGCTCACGATCAACCCGCTGGTCCTCACCGGTCCGCTCGACAACGTGGACCGCCTCGCAGCGCAAACGCGCCAGTTCGACCTGAGCCTCGTGATCCCCGTCGACGACGCGGATCGTAACGACGACGGGCGGGTGGACTACATCGGGCTGCGCGGGCGGTACAACGTGATCGGCGCCGCGGGCGCGAAGGTCGTTCTGGACGAGTTGCGGGAGGCGTACCGCGGCGCCCTCGACGGGCTCGCCGTCTCCACCGACAGCCTCGCTGCGCGCATCACCCGCGCGCTTTTGGCCTCCGACGATCCCACCGCGTGCGCCGAGCACCTCCTGGCGGCAGACGGCCAGGGGTGCTCGGCCGAGTTCACTCGAACCCCGGCCTACCTGTACGAGCGTCTCGACGCCGCCGCCGCAGACGTGCGCGAGGAGGTCGACCGTCAGTACCTCGGCCTCGATCTTCGGATGGACTACGGCGACCCCACCCTCGGCACCACACCTGGAGCCGACGGGTTCGTGCTCGGCGCCCTCCTCGCCGGGGGCCAGTCGTTCGGCGAGGGCGGGTTCGCGCCCTCGCTTCGCGGGCACGTCGGCGCGATCTATACCGCCCGGGACACGATGGACACCCCGCGCCTCGCCATGGACGCGGCCCTGGGCCTCGCCTTCTCCCGCGTGTATGCCCTGCAGCGCATCGACGTGCAGGTGGGGCTGCAGGGGCAGGTCGGCGTCAGCGGTCCCGATACCGGTCTCGATACCGACCGCGACCGGTTGCTCCTGAGCAGTTCGGTGAACGTGCCGATCACAGGGACCCAGTCCGCATCGGTGCGTCTGGCGCTGCCGCTGGTCGGCGGTGGGGCCGTGCCCCTGCTCAGCATCGGCGGCAACTGGCACCTCCCGCTTCCCGGCCGACCAGGGATCTGACCCCGTCCGCCTCGGTGCCGAGGTCGGCTATCCGACCAGCTTGCGGAGCGGCTCGGCGACGCGGACGACGTGCTTCGCTGTCGACATGATGTAGAAGTGGATGCCGGGCACGCCCGCTTCCAGGAGTCCCTCGGCCTGCTTGCGCGTCCACTCGATGCCGATCTCGGGCACGTGCTCGTCCTTGGCCTCCTCCACCTCGGCGGCCAGCGCCTCGGGGATCTCCGTGTAAAAGGCCCGCGGGAGCGACTGCAGTTGGCGCTTCGAGGTCAGGATCTTGAGGCCCGGCACAATTGGCACGTCGATGCCGACCTCGCGGCAGCGCGCCGCCCAGTCGAGGTAGTGCCGGTTGTCGAAGAACATCTGCGAGACCACGTAGTCGGCCCCGGCGTCCACCTTGCGCTTCAGGTTGAGGACGTCCCACGTCAGGTTGGGCGCGTCGACGTGCTTCTCCGGGTAGCCCCCCACACCGACGCAGAAGTCGGTGGGCGCCGCGTCCAGCAGGTCGGCGAGGTAGCGGCCGTCGTTCATCGCCTGGATCTGGCCGACGAGGTCGCAGGCGTACTCGTTGCGCGTGCGGTCCGGCCGCTCCAGCTTGGCCACCCCCGTGTCGTCGCCGCGGACGGCGAGCAGGTTGTGGATGCCGAGGTAGTTGAGCTCGATGAGCGCGTCCTCGGTCTCCTCCTGCGTGAACCCGCGGCAGAGGATGTGCGGGACGGCGTCGATGCCGAACCGGTACTGGATCGCCGCGCAGAGCCCCAACGTGCCGGGTCGCTTTCGTTTGACCCGCTTGCGGAGCGTCCCGTCCGGCTGCTCGTCGTAGATCGCTTCCGCCGAGTGGCTCGTGACGTCGATGAACGGCGGATCGTAGGGCGCGAGCGCCTCGACGACCCCGAGCACGTCGGCGACGGAGCTGCCTCGCTTCGGAGGGATGATCTCGTACGAGAACAGCGGCTCGTCGGCAGCGGCGTAGTGGTCGGTGACGCGCATCGAAGGGGAGTCAGGAGTCAGAAATCAGGAATCGACGCGGCGGCCCCACTCTTGCCTGGACAAGCTGGCCCTCGAATGGCGTCTGCCTAGTTGCGCCGCAGCCACAGGTCCGCAAAGAGCGGGTTCGTCTCCGGTCGGTCCACGGGCCTCGGCTCCGAAGCGTCGCCCGGCAGGACCGGGAACGAGCCGACGGCCTGCCGGGCCCGCTGGTCGTCCATGATGTCCCGGAGGCGGACCGGCACGGACTCGCCGCGGGCAGCCAGACGACGACGACGCGAGACGGCGTCCATCGGGAGCGCCTCGTCCGGGAACAGGATCCGGAACGCCGTCACCCCTGCCCAGACGGCGAGGAGAAGGATCGTCGGGATCGTGACCGCGAAGAAGGCGACTTCGATCGGCATCGGGCTACGGCTCGGTCGGGGCGGGTGCAGGCGTCGCTTCGGCGGGCGTGCCGAACAGGTCGGGGTCGGCGGGGAGCACCAGCGGCTCCGCGTCGAACTCGTCCGCGATCTCCTCGGCGGTCGTCTGCGCCTCCAGCGCCTCGGCTTCGAGGATGTCCACCGGGACCGCCGAGAGCTCCTCGAACGTGTCGCGGAAGGCGAAGTCGAGCACCGTGAACGCGAAGAAGACGATCAGGAAGGACGTGCTGCCGAGGAAGACCAGCGTGTTGGTACCCGTCTTCTCGTCCTTCAGGCCCATGAATCGGGAGGCGACCCAGTAGACTTTCGTACCCGCGATGGCGAGCGCCAGCGGCACGCTCAGCCAGCCGACGGGCAGCGCCGGGTACTCGAACTCCAGCCCGAAGACGTTGGCGTAGCCGCGCTCCCAGAGCGCGAGCACGACCGTCAGGATGGTCAGCCCGACGAGGACGCCGAACGTCTTCTTGAGTGTCCCGGCGTCGAACACATGGTGGTGGTGATCGCCGTGGCCGCCATGTCCCTCAGAATGTGTGTGGTCTGCCATAGTCGGTAGTCGCAGCGCGTGACCGAGTCACGCCCGCCGCACTAGATGAGGTACATGAGGGGGAAGACAAAAATCCAGATGATGTCCACGATGTGCCAGTACAGGCCCACGTTCTCGACCGGTGTGTACCACACCGACGAGTAGCGTCCCTTCATCGAGAAGACCGTCAGGAAGCCGATCGCGATGATCCCGATCAGGATGTGGATGGCGTGGATGCCCGTCATCACGTAGTAGATCGAGAAGAAGATGCCCGCGCGGCGTTGGAAGAAGATCTCCTCTTTGGCCTCGGCGCGGCTCAGCGGCTCCGCCTCGGTGGAGGCTCCGGCACGCGCGGCCACGCTGGCCGTCGCTGCGGCCACCGATTCACCGGTGCTCCCCGCCAGACCCGGCGCGGCGTCGCGCGCGGCCTCCAGTTCAGCAGGGGTCGCGTTCACGACCGCGCCCGCCGCCTCGGCGGCCTCCACCTCTGCTCCCGACACCTCCTCGTGCGCCGCTGCTCCCTCCTCGCCTTCGTGATGCGGCGCAGGCGGGCTGTAGATGGGCGTCAGCGGGGTCGCGCCGTTGAGGTCCGAGACCGACGCGGTGCCCTCGTGCAGGACGAAGCCCTGACCCGGGTAGATGCCCTCGTGGAATTTGTGGCTGTACTCGAAGTACTTGACCACGAGGAAGGCCGAGGCCAGCACCATGGTCGCGATCAGGTTGTTGACCAGCACCTTGCGGTTGTCCATCTGCGCCCCGCGGATCGCCCATGCCATCGTCAGCGAGGACAGCAGGAGCACCAGCGTGTTGGTCGCACCGAGCACCGTGTCCAGCTGGAGGCTCGCCGCCTCGTAGACCTCGGGGTAGAGGACGCGGAAGATGCCGTACGCCACGAACATCCCGCCGAAGAGCAGGATCTCGGTCGCCAGGAACAGCCACATCCCGAGCTTCGAGGCCTCGAACTGCTGCTCCGAGGAGACGAAGAAGTGCTGGAGGTTCGACGGGTGCAGCTGGCCATCGTGGCCGACCAGCATCGGCGCCTCGTGCGCGTGGCCGTCGCCGCCGTGGTCGTGCCCGGCGTGCGGGTCGTCGACCGTCAGCGTGGTGGGGGTGGGTGTCGCCATGAGTGCAGTGTTGCGTGTTGCGTGTCGCGTGGATGCGCTCTGAGCACGCACCACGCAACACGGACCGACCTACATGTCGGTCGCGGAATCGGGCTGCGAGGTGCCGTCGTCGACGGACGTGGTCTCCTGGGGTCCACCGACCTCGACGACCGGGACCGGCGCACCGCGCTGGCTGTCGCCGGAGGTCTTGAAGAGGACCTCGTAGTCGTACGGCCCGTGGGTCACGAGCGGCGTGTGGTGGAAGTTGTGGTGGTCCGGCGGGCTGGTGGTGTGGGTCCACTCCAGCGTGGCGCCGCCCCACGGGTTGCCGGGCGCCTTGGGCGTCTTCTTGCGCAGCGACAGCAGCCCGTTGACGAGCACCACCAGCAGCCCGAGGCCGAGCACGTAGCTGCCGATCGTCGACACCTGGTGCAGCGGCTCCAGCCACGGCATGTCCGGGTAGTCGTGGTAGCGGCGCGGCATCCCCTGGCTACCCATGACGAACTGGATGAAGAACGTCAGGTTGAAGCCGACGAACACCAGCAGCGCCGAGACCTTCCCGAGCGTCTCGTTGTAGAGCTTGCCCGTCATCTTCGGCCACCAGTAGTGGATGCCGCCGAGGAACGCGATCACGGTGCCGCCCATCATCACGTAGTGGAAGTGGGCGACGACGAAGTACGTGTCGTGCAGGTGGATGTCGACCGCGAGCGCGCCCACCATGATGCCCGTCACGCCGCCGATGGTGAACAGGAACAGGAAGCTCAGCGCATAGAGCATCGGCGTCTTGAGCCAGACCGAGCCCTTGTACATCGTCCAGACCCAGTTGAAGATCTTGATGCCGGACGGGATGCCGATCAGGAACGTGATCAGCGAGAACACGACCGAGCTCACCGGGCTCTGGCCCGAGGTGAACATGTGGTGGCCCCAGACGAGGAAGCCGAGCAGCGCGATCGCGACCGAGGACAGCGCGACGGCGCGGTAGCCGTAGACCCGCTGGCGGCTGAAGGTGCCCATCAGCTCCGAGATCACGCCGAAGGCCGGCAGGATCATGATGTAGACCGCCGGGTGGCTGTAGAACCAGAAGAAGTGCTGGAACAGCACCGGGTCACCGCCGAGAGCCGGGTCGAAGATGCCGACGCCGAGCAAACGCTCCATCACCAGCAGCACCATCGTGATGCCGATCACCGGCGTGGCGAGCACCTGCACGATGGAGGTCGCGTAGATGGACCACAGGAAGAGCGGCATCCGGTTCCAGGTCATGCCCGGCGCCCGCATCTTGTGGATTGTGACAATGAAGTTGAGACCCGTCAGGATCGACGAGAAGCCCATCACGAACGCCCCCAGCGCCATTGCGATGACCGCCGTCCCGGTGTCCTTGGAGTAGGGCGTGTAGAACGTCCAGCCTGTGTCCACGCCGCCCGTCGTAATGGAGTAGAGCGCGATCAGAGCGCCCGCCGCGTAGACGTAGAGGCTCAGCAGGTTCAGCCTCGGGAACGCCACGTCCTTCGCGCCGACCATGATGGGCAGCAGGAAGTTGCCCATCGTCGCCGGGATCGACGGGATGATGAACAGGAACACCATGATGAGGCCGTGCATGGTGAACACCCGGTTGTAGGTGTCCTGCCCCATGATGGTCTCGCCGACCGTGAACAGCTCCGTCCGGATCAGCAGCGCGAGGATGCCCGCGATGCTGAAGAAGACCGAGACGGCCACGAGATACATGATCCCGATCCGCTTGTGGTCCACGGACAGCGCCCAGGACTTGATCCAGGCCCAGGCGCGGGCCAGGCCGCGGACGTCGTCGGCCGGGCGCGGCTCGCGGAGGTAGTTGTGGACGGGTTCGTGACCGACCGGGTACGACCGCGCCTCCGTCGGGAGGGCCGTCGTCGTCGGAGAGGGAGGAGAGAGCGTCGCCATGGGGGGAGCGTGCTGAAAGAGAGGCGGGGCCTCAGGGGCTTCGCGGATTACTGGGTGGCGGTCGAGTCGGAGGCCGCGCCGTCACCGGACGGCACCGTCGTGTCCGCCTCGGTGGCGGCCCCGCTCAACTCACGGATGTAGGCGGCCACGCCCGCGACCTGCGTCTCGTCGAGCTGGCCGTCGTAGGCCGGCATGTTGCCGTTCTCGTAGCCGGGCACGATGTAGGCCTGAGGGGCATAGATGGCCTGCGTGATGTAGGCGTCGTCCACGACCCCCTGTTCACTGCCGGGGCGCGGCTGGCCCCAGATGCCCTGCCACGACGGACCGACACCCGCCGAGCCGTCGATGGAGTGACACGTCTGGCAGTTGTACTGGGTGTAGACCTTCTCACCGAGGTCGACGGGCGCCATCGGTCCTGCACCGGGCGGGCCGGTGCGGAGGATGTCGTAGTACGCGCCACGCGAGACCACATGGATGCGGGCGCCCATGGCGGAGTGCGCCGTGCCGCAGTACTCGGTACACAGGACCTGATACGTGCCCTCGCGAGGCGCCTCGAACCAAACGTAGGAGTAGCGGTTGGGGATCACGTCGTGCTTGATCCGGAACTCGGGCACGAAGAAGCTGTGCAGCACGTCCTGGCTCGTCATCTCCAGGCGGACCGGCGTGCCGACGGGGACCCAGATCTCATTCGGGATCGGCGCGGCGCCGTTCTGATACGCGAACGACCACGCCCATTTCTGCGCCTTCACGTTGATCGTGATGGCGTCGGTCGGCGGGATCGACGTGCTGACGTAGGCGCGGAAGCCCCAGAAGAAGACCACGAGCACCAGGAGCGTCGGGACCACGATCCAGCTCAGCTCCAGCCACTTGCTCTCGTGGACGTCCACGGGGCGGTCGGCGTGGCTCTTACGGCGGTACTTCCAGACGAAGTACACCATCGCCGCCGTCACCAGCAGCGTCAGGATGATGCTGGCGTACAGGATGAAGTAAAAGATCGCGTCGATCTCGTGGGCCGTTGTGGACTCCTGGGGGGGCAGCCAGAGCGAGCCGCCCTCCGTCCAGAAGGACTGGCGGGTCAGCGGCGAGGCGGCGGAGTCGGCAGCAGTCTGCATCATCTCGGAAAGGTCGTCGCACGAAGCGACAACGGTGGGTCAGGGGGTGGGCGCGGGGCGGGCGTCGGCCCAGGCATCCGGGCTCTTGGCCTCGCGGCGCCAGAAGTACACGAGCAGGCCGCCGAACACGAGCAGCAGCAACCCGCCGCCGATCTTGGTCACCGTGAGAACAGCCAGAGAGTACGATTGGGCATCCTCGTCGTACTCGTAACACGTGATGAGGAAGCGGTCGAGCGCGTTGCCGACGGTGCCCTCGCTGGCCTCCAGGAGACCGAGCTTGACCGTCTTCGGGTCGAAGTCGATGCCGTAGAGGTAGCGCGTCACCGTGCCGGTCGGGCTGAGGAGCACGTTGGCCGCGTTGTGGGCGTACTCGCCCGTTCGAGCGTCCCAGGCGTAGCGGAAGCCGACGGCGTCGGCGAGGGCCTGGACGCTCGCCTCGTGCTCCTCGCCGACGGTCCAGAAGTGGAATGCATCCAGGTCACCGAAGGCCGCGAGGTTGACGAAGCGGGCCTTGGCGCTGTCGGCGCGGGCGGGCGTGTCGCGCGGATCGATGGAGACGGCCAGCACCTCGTAGTCCTCCCCGAGCGTCAGGTCGGTCTCGGCGACCGCGTTGGCCGTGGCATCGAGCACGAGGCTGCACAGCATCGGGCAGTTGTGGTAGACGAACGCCACCATCAGTGGGCGCTCGCCGTCGAGGAGCGTCGCCAGCGACACCTCCTGCCCCTCCTCGTCGAGGAACGTCAGGTCGGTGGGCACCTGATCGCCGAGGAACTCCGTGATGCCGACGGCGCCCGTGAGGCGGTTCGGCAGCGCGCCCTGACCGTCCTGGCCGTCGAGCGGCTGGAAATCGCCCGGGAGCGTGACCTGTGCCTGTGCCCCGACCGCGAGCGCGGCCCCGAACAGAAGGGTCAGAAGGGCACGGGTGATCATTTACTCGATGGTGTCGGAGGCAGCGTCAGGAGCGATGGCCTCGATGGTGTCGACGTTCTCGTCCACACCCACCTCCTCGTCGCCGTCACCGGCGGGGAGAACACGCCGGGCGATCTCGCCCTGCTGGGGCGTGTCCTGGACGGCCGAGCCCATGCCGCGCGTGACGCCGCGTTCGTTCCACTCCGCGCGCGACGTCGACTGACCGACGGAGTCGGCGGCACCGTAGCGAGCCGCGACGAGGCCCATGGCACGGGAGATCGGGAGGCCGTACGTGGAGTCGGTGCGGGAGTAGTTGCCGATCTTGGCGACCGCCTCGGTGCGCAGGATCTCCTGGTCCGTGGCCCGCGCCTCGCCCGCCTCGCGGTCACCCACCTGGGTGCGGTAGGGGATGTAGAAGAGAAAGATCAGAACCACAGCCAGCGCGGCGACGCCCACCAGGACCGCGGCCACGAGCCCGAGCAGCTGGCCCGAGGCGATGCCCTCGTCCTCGACGCCCATCTGGGCGAGGAGCGCTTCCGCCTCGGCGTCGGAGTCGCCGGTGACATCGGAAGCCTCGGCCTTGACGTCCTCGGCGCCGGCCGCCATGAGACCCGCGAGCGGGCCGTTGGGCTCGGTCTCAGCCGGGCGCGCCGTCTCGTCGACGGTCTGCCCGGGGTGCTCGTCGGAAGCTGGAGTCTTGGGAGCCTGGTCTGCCATGGCGAGAAGAACGAGCCCGCAGCCCGCTTGTTTTCAGTTCTGATTGAAAGCTACGTGGAGGCCGCGGCGTGCGCGCCGGGCCTCCCCTGATCCGTCGTCCGACGGGATCAGACGTTCTCGAAGCGCAGCGAGTCCCGGAAGGTCGGGTCGCTGTACGGGGTGATCGCGTGGCGCCCGAGGCGGACGAAGGCCACCCCGATGTACAAGCCGAAGAGACCGAGCCAGATGCCCATCTCGACGAACGGCAGGTGGGGCTCGACGACGTGCAGCGCCATGCCGGAGGTCGCCTCGTGGGCGGCCTCGGCGGGCATCGCCTGGAGGCTGGCCAGCAGGTCCCCGCCGCCGGTCGCGAGGGCTGCGTGCGCCGCCTCGCCGGTGGCGTGCATCGACGGCATCGCGATCCACCAGAGGTCCACCCAGTGCATCACGAGCAGCCAGACGGCCATCGTCGCGAGCGCGGGCGCGATCCGCTTGGTGGCGCGCGGCAGCAGAATCAGGAACGGGAGGACGAAGTGGAACAGCAGCAGCGACCACGCCACCGTCTCCCAGCCGCCCTCGAAGCGCTTGTGGAACCAGACGATCTCCTCAGGCAGGTTCGCGTACCAGTACAGCATGTACTGACTGAAAGCGATGTACGTCCAGAACACGACAAAGGCGAACATGAACTTGCCCATGTCCTGCGTGTGCTCGACCGTGATCTCGTCCGCCATGCCCGCCTTCTTGAGCAGCAACGCGATGAACGTGATCAGGCAGAGCGCGCCGAGCCAGCCGCCCGCGAAGAAGTAGATCCCGAACATGGTCGAGAACCAGTGGGGGTCGGTCGACATCAGGAAGTCGTAGCCGGCGAAGGCCGTCGCGACGGCTGCGAGCGGGATGCCGAGCGCGCTCCACCAACGCAGCTTGTCGGTGTTCTCGATCGACGGCGTCCGGTCGTTGCGGACCGACAGCGAGAACATCTTCGTGCCGAGCAGCGAGAAGATGCCGAAGTAGAGGACGTACCGGATGATGAAGAACGGCGTGTTCAGGTACGCCTGCTTGCCCGCGATGATGGCGTCGTACTCGGGCGAGGCCGGGTCGAACAGCTCGGCGTGCGTCCAGTGGAACAGGTCGTGCATGCCCAACAGGACCGGGATGCCTGCCAGCGCCAGCAGCGGGAACGAGGCCGCGAGGACCTCCGCGATCCGGCGGATGGTGGTGCTCCAGCGCGCCCGCGTGATGTGCTGGATCATCACGAAGAACAGCGCGCCGATGCTCACCGACAGGCAGAACACCCAGGCGATGAGGTAGGAGAACAGCACGCGCTGCGCACCGCCGCCCGCCAGCCCGACGACGACGCTCGCCGCCAGCAGGAACAGGCCGACGCCCACCGGCACCGTCCACCAGCGCTGGCCGCCAGTGAACCGGTAGCGCGCCGGGACGCGGTCGCCCTCGGCGTCGACGGGGTCGAGAAGGAAGGAAAGAGGGTTCGCCATGGGTTCGTGTTGGCTGCGCCGTCGCTGCCGCGGTGCGTATTACGTGTTGCGTATTGGAGTCGTCAGATACGCAATACGGAACAGGGTCAGTTCTGCCGGACGTTGTCGTTCGCGTTCCGGAGCCGGTCGCGCTCCGCCTGGGGCACGTCCGCCGAGGATGCGTTCTGAGAGCGCTGGAGGGCGCGGATGTACGCCACGACCGCCCAGCGGTCGTCCGGCGCGATCTCGTGTCCGTAGCTCGGCATCGTGTTGACGCCGTTCTGGATCACGTCGTAGATGTAGCCGTCCGGGCGGGCGCGGAGGGCGTCGGTGTGGTAGCTCGGCACGGCGAAGCCGTAGCCCTGGCCGCCGTTGCCGACAGCGACGATGCCGCGGCCGTCTCCCGCGTAGCCGTGGCACACGGTGCAGTAGATGTTGTAGCGCTCCTGCCCGCGCTCCAGCAGGTCGGCCGTGACCGGGACGGGGATGTCCGCCACGTAGGCACCGTCGGCGGTGCGGCCGTACTCGAAGGGCGCGTTGTCGGTCGTCTTGAGCTGGCCGCGCGCGACGGTGCCCGCGACGGGCGTCCGCATGGCGGCGCCGTCCTCGAAGAGCGGGTTGGCCTCCTGCGCCTCGAACCGCTGGACGTAGTCCATGTTGAGGTTCGGGTGGATCGGCGGCTTTTCGCTCTTCATGCCTCGGCAGCCGCCGAGGGCGACCGCGAGGGTGAGGGCGAGGAGGGAGAGGCGGTGAGTCATTGGGCTGTGTTGGCTGCGCCGTCGCTGCGCGGTGCGTGTTCTGTGTTGGCGTCCTCGGACACGCAACACGCAACACCTCTAGATGTCGCCGGTGGTGTGCTGGGGGACGGCGGGCGCCGGAAGCGCCGCCGGAGCGGCCTCGGGCCCGGTCACCTGAGTGACGCCCTCGTGGTCGACGAACTCGACCGCCATCGCGCCGAGGTCGAAGAGGTCGCTCGCCGTCGTCTCGCGCGAGAACGTGCCGTCGCGGCCCGAGACGTGGACGAAGAACGCGTCGTCGGTAGCCCGGCCGAAACGCTCCGAGTTGAAGAGCGGGTTGTAGGGCTTCGGCAGCCCGTTCAGCGCCAGCATCCCGCCGACGGCCGTCAGCGCCGAGAACAGGATCGTGAGCTCGAAGATGACCGGCACCGAGCTCTCCCAGGCGAACAGCGGCTTGTTCGAGATGTTGATCGCGTAGGACTGCAGTTCCGTCCACAGAAAGCCCAGCCGAGGACTTGCGCTCGTGTACCACTGCAGGAAGGCGCCCAGCAGGCCGCCGAGGATGGCGCCGCCGAACACCATGAAGCCGAGCTTTGAGACGCCGAGCCCCATGGCTCGGTCCATCCCGTGGATCGGGAACGGCGTGAACGTGTCCAGCTCGGAGTAGCCCTTCTCGCGGAGCCCCTCGACGGCGTGGACGAGGGCACCCGGGTCGGAGAACTCGGCCAGGAGACCGACGTGCTGGTTGGCCCGATCGTCGAGCGACTGGCGGATTTTGCTCAGCATCGGATTAGGCGGCAGAGGGAGCGGGACCGTCCGGATCGTCCGGGATCCCGTCGTGGTCGGAGTCGGAGGGCGCCGGGCTGGCGGTCTGCGCGAACGCGTCCTGCTGGTAGGCGGGCAGCGCGTGCGCATCGCTGTGGCCGTCCCCCGAGTGGTGGTAGAAGTGCGGGTCGGCCTGCGGCATGACGCCCTTCACCTCCGCGATGGCCACCATCGGCACGAACCGCAGGAAGAGGAGGAAGAGCGTGAAGAAGAGCCCGAACGAGCCGACGAAGAGGAGCACGTCCCAGAGCGTCGGGCTGTAGTAGTCCCAGCTCGACGGCAGGAAGTCGCGGTGGAGCGACGTGACCGTGATCACGAAGCGCTCGAACCACATGCCGATGTTGGTCGTGATCGAGATCGCGAACGAGAGCCCGATCCAGCGGCGGAAGGACTTCTTCCAGAAGAGCTGGGGGAAGATGAGGTTGCAGCTCATCATGATCCAGTAGGCCCACCAGTAGGGCCCGGCCGCGCGGTTGCCGAAGGCGTACTGCTCGTAGGCGACGCCTGAGTACCACGCCATAAAGAACTCCGTGATGTACGCGAACCCGACCACCGTCCCCGTCACGAGGATGATGATGTTCATCTTCTCGATGTGGTCGAGCGTGATGAGGTTCTCCAGGTCGTACACCTTGCGGGCCACGATCAGGAGCGTCTGCACCATCGCGAAGCCGGAGAAGATGGCGCCGGCCACGAAGTAGGGCGGGAAGATGGTCGTGTGCCAGCCCGGGATCAGGGAGACCGCGAAGTCGAAGGAGACGACCGAGTGCACCGAGAGGACCAGCGGCGTGGCGAGGCCGGCGAGGATCAGGTAGGCCCGCTCGTAGTGGCGCCAGTGGCGGTTCGAGCCGGTCCAGCCGAGGGCGAAGAAGCCCAGGATCTTGGCCCGCAGCGTCCGCCCGGCGCGGGCGGCACGGTCACGGATCGTCGCCAGGTCCGGAATCAGGCCGACGTACCAGAACAGCAGCGAGACCGTCCCGTAGATCGACACCGCGAACACGTCCCAGAGCAGCGGGCTCTTGAAGTTGGGCCACATCGCCATCTGGTTCGGCAGCGGCAGCGTGTAGAAGATCACCCACACACGCCCGACGTGGAACGTCGGGAAGAGCAATGCACAGGCGACGGCGAACAGCGTCATCGCCTCGGCCGCCCGGTTGATCGACGTGCGCCATTTCTGCCGAAACAGGAAGAGGACGGCCGAGATGAGCGTCCCGGCGTGGCCGATGCCAACCCAGAACACGAAGTTGACGATGGCCCAGCCCCAGAAGACCGGGTTCGTCAGGCCCCAGACACCCGGCCCGTTCCACACGAGGTAGGCGACCGAGAGCCCGAGGATGCCGAGCCCGGTCAGCGCCGCGCCGAAGGCGAGGAACCACCAGCCCGGCGTCTTCTTCTCGGTGTGGTACGAGACCAGCTCCGTGACGTCGTGGAACGACAGGTTGCCGCGCACGAGCGGCGCGTCCTCGAGCGTCAGCGGGGCGCCGTCCGGGTAGGTCGGCGCGCCGTCGCCGCTGGGGCGGTCGTACGCAGTTTTGGAGGTGACGGTGGCCATGTGGGCTTAGGCTTCAGCTTCGGTGTGCTCGTCGGCGCCGTGATGGGCGTCGAGCGAGTCGAACCGGGTGTCGATGCCCGCGAGGGCGGGGCTCGGGTTCCGCAGGCGGGCGAGGTACGTCAGGCGCGGCTTCACGGCCAGCTCTTCGAGGACGGCGTAGTTGCGCGGGCTCGTCTTGCTGCGCGAGACGGCGCTGGTGGCGTCCCGGAGGTCGCCGAACACGATCGCGTCGGCCGGGCAGGCCTGCTGGCAGGCCGTGACCACCTCGCCGTCGGTCAGCGGCCGGTCCTCGATGTGGGCCACCTGCTGCGTCTGGCGGACGCGCTGCACGCAGAACGTGCACTTCTCCATCACGCCGCGGTAGCGGACCGTCACGTACGGGTTGGACTGCATCTGGACCTCCAGCGGGAGCGTCTTGGTCCAGTTGTAGAAGTTGTACCGGCGAACCTTGTACGGGCAGTTGTTGGCGCAGTACCGGGTGCCGATGCACCGGTTGTACGTCATCTCGTTGATGCCGTCCGGCGAGTGCGAGGTCGCGTTGACCGGGCAGACCTGCTCGCAGGGCGCGTTCTCGCAGTGGACGCACATCATCGGCTGCGTCACCATGCCCGGGTCGCTCTCGTCGGTGCCGACGTAGTAGCGGTCGAGGCGGAGCCAGTGCATCTCGCGACCGCGCGACACCTGCTCCTTGCCGACGACGGGCACGTTGTTTTCGGCCTGGCACGCGGTCACGCAGGCGTTGCAGCCCGTGCACGCGTTCAGGTCCACCGTCATCCCCCACTGGTTGTCCGAGTAGAGCGCCTCGCCGATGCGGGGATCCTCGGAGGCCGCGTTCTGGTCGCCCCAGAGCGGGTCGAAGTTCTCCCAGGGCGTGTCCTCGACGTAGTGGCCCTCGATCTTGGCGAAAGCGGGATCGGCGGTGTACTCCTCGACCGTCGCCATGCGGACGATCGCTCGGCCCTCCATGGAGCCGTGGTCCTGCGTGCTCGCGAGCAGGTACTCGCCCGCGGTGCGCTCAACGGCGGCCGTCACTGGCGCACCAGTCAGGCTGCGGAGCCGCTCGACACGCGCCGACGGCGCGCCCTCGCTCAGCTCCATGCCCACGAACGAGGCGATGGCGCCCGCCCGGTACACGTCGGTGTCGACCGAGCCCGGCCGGAGCCAGCGGTTGAGCCGACCGAAGACGTTCATGTCCTCGATCGCGCGGTCGGTCGCGATCTCACGGCCGTAGCCCAGGAACGCCGTGACCGAATTGTCGGGGTGGCCGGGCTGGACCCAGACGGGCAGTTCCACCGACTCCCCGCCGACCGTCAGGGTGATCACCGACGCGTAGTTCTTGCCAGCGTCGAGAGCCGTGCCCTCGTAGCGGTCGGCCTGATCGAGCGCGTCCGGGTCGTACGTGAAACGGTCGGCATCGTCGACGCCGAGTGCGACGGCGGTCGCGGGCGACACCAGAGCCACCGGGTCCCAGGTCACCTTCGTGACGGGGTGCGGCGTCTCCTGCATCCAGGCGACGTTCGAGAACGCGCCGTCGTAGAGGGTCGGGTTGGTGCGGACGACCAACTCGATGGCGTCCGCCTCGGGCGCGTCGAGGCCGGAGAGGTCGGCGGAGCCGCCGCCGGAGCCGAGCGACGCGAAGGCGGTGCCCGCGACGAAGCCGTCGTGGAGGGCCGTCCGCCATGCGTTCTCGAACGGACCCGAAAGCGAGCCGCGGGCCGACTGGCGGAGGAGGTCGTACCCGGCGTTGTTGCGGCCGGTCGTGAGCGTATTGAGGACCTCCAGGTCCGAGTGCGCGTCGGCGAAGAGGGGCGCGATGAGCGGCTGGACGATGCTCAGCGTGCCGTCGTAGGCGCGAACGTCGCCCCAGCTCTCCAGGTAGTGGGTGCGGGGGACGTGCCACGTCGCGCGCTGACCGGTCTCGTCGCGGTACAGGCCGACGTGGATCGAGGTCGGGACCTCGGCCAGCGCCGCCTCGAAGCCGAGGTCGGCGGGGAGCGTGTGGACCGGGTTGGTGCCCAGCATCAGGAGCGTGCCCACCTGCCCGGCCTGCATGTCGCGGACGAGGGCCTCCAGCTGCGGGCCGACCGGCTCGACGGGCCCGGCGCCCGTGGCGAGGTACTCGACCACACCACCGCCGAACTGACCGTTGAGGGCCGCCGCGAGGGCGTGGACCTCGGCGGGCTGATGGGCGCCTGCGACGAAGGCCGCGTTGCCCCCGGCCGCCTGCACGTCCGCCACGATGGCGTCCACGAACGGCTGCATGTCCTCCGCGAGCACGGGCGAGACGCCCGTCGAGACGCCGAGACCGTTGGCGATGGCAGCGGCCACGAACGGGACCGCGCCCGCCTTGACGGCCTTGCGGTGATCCGCCATGCCGCCCGTCGTCGTCATGGTCGACTCGATGGCGTAGAGGCGGCTCATCGAGCCCCGCTCGTCGACGCGGCGCGAGGCGGCGTACTGGCGGTTGTTCCAGACCGAGTTGGGGTCCTCGGCACCGATGAAGTCGGCGTCGAGGGAGACGATCACGTCCGCCTGGGCGAACCGGTAGAGCGGGCGGGCGGGCTGGCCGAGGGCCTGCTGCGTGCCGAGCGCCTGGTGGTCGTCGAGATGGGGGTGTAGCGTGATCCAGCGCGCGCCGGGCGTGGCGGCGAGGAAGCGGTCGCGGAGGGCGTCGGCCGTGGGCGACGCCGAGGGCTCTGCGAGCACGGCGACGGCGCCGGACTGGGCGCGGAGGCGCCCTGCTGCGGCCACGAACGCGCCCCAGTCGGCACGGGCGGGCTCGCCCTCCCCACGCATCCAGACGTGGCGGCTGCGATCCGGATCGTAGAGCTGCAGGACGGACGCCTGCGCGAAGAGGTCGGTCGAGCCGCCCGAGATCGGGTGCTCGGGGTTGCCCTCGACCTTGGTCGGGCGCCCCTCGTGGCTCTGCACCAGGAGCGCGTGCCCGACGCCGCCGAGCGGCATCGCGGTCGCGAAGTAGGTCGGCACGCCCGGCACCACGTCTTCGGGCTTGCGGGCGTACGGCAGGATGGTCTCGACCGGCCGGCGGCAGCCGGTCATGCCCGCGAGGGCCGCGCTGGCGCCCATCACCTTGAGGAACGAGCGGCGGCTGGTGCCCTCGTCGGCCTCGGTCACCGGGGCGTCCGGCAGGAACTCGTTCTGGGCGAGGGCCCCGAGGGCGCCGTCGCGGCCGGCGCGGCTGCGCCACGTGGGCGCCTGGCCGGCGGCGGCCTGCGCGTCTTCGTCAGCGGCCGTCTGGGCGGCGCTCAGGACGTCGAGCTCAATCATAGTGTGTTGAACGTGGAAGGTTCAAACGTGGAAGGTTGAGGGGGCGGAGGACAGACGTTCCACCTTCAACCTCGCACGCTCAACGCTCTAGTAGTGGCAGGCCGAGCAGTTCTGAGGGGGCTTGATGCCCTCCTGCTCGATGCGCTCGCGGTTGGCAGCGATGTCAGCCTCGGTCATCTCGTCGAGATAGCCCATCTGGGTCACGAGCGACGGGTCGCGGAGGTGCTCCTCCGGGTTGCGGTGGCACTCCAGGCACCAGCCCATCGAGAGGGGCTCGACCTGCGAGACGACCACCATCTGGTCCACGCGCCCGTGGCAGCTCTCACAGCCGACGCCCACATTGACGTGAGCCGCGTGGCTGAACTGCGCGTAATCCGGGATGTGGTGGATCTTGACCCACTCCACCGGCACGCCCGTCGCCCAGCTCTCGCGCACCGGCAGCAGCTGCGCCGACTCGGTGGCGACCACGCCGTGGCAGTTCATGCACGTCTGCGTGCTCGGCACGTTGGCGTGCGGGCTCTGCTCGACGTGGTTGTGGCAGTACCGGCAGTCCATCCCGAGCTGGCCCGCATGGAAGGCGTGGCTGTACGGGACGGGCTGCTCGGGCATGTACCCGACCTCGTAGAACCTCGGCGAGAGGTAGTACCAGCCGCCCACGACGACGACGAGGCCGCCGAGGAGCACGACGAGAAGCGAAACGGCCGGGAGGGCGTTGGCGTTGCGCGGGAAAAGCTGAGGCATGACCGCTGGGTGAGGGAGCCCGTCGAGCGATAGAGGGGCGCTCGCGAAGGTAGATCGGCCCCTGAGAGGGACCCGGCGAAGATAGATAGAATGGCCGTCCCGGAGCGCGAGAACCGCCTGCCGGAGCGTTGCGGATCGGTCGCTGGAGGGCCGGGGCCGGCACCACCTTCGTCTGCCCACAGGATACCCACGCTCGCCGTCCGTTTCAGGCCGCACTGAAAGAGGCCGCGCGCGTCCGGCGTGAGAATCGGAGCGAGAGGCCGACCGCCGCCGTCGCCAGGCCGAGCGTCAGTCCCCACCAGAGGCCGGGGGCGCCGCCCCCCCACGCCAGCCCTAGCACGCCGCCGACCGTGATGCCGACGCCCCAGTATGCCCCCGCCGCGATCAGCATCGGCACGCGGGTGTCCTTGAGGCCCCGCAGCGCACCCGCCACCGACGCCTGCACGCCGTCGAACAACTGAAAGACGGCCGCGATGCCGAGCAGCGTCGCCGCGAGGGCGGCCACCTCGGGCTGAGGGTCGGCCCCGGCGTAGAGCCAGACCACGGCCTCGGGGGCGAGCCAGAAGAAGAGCGCCGAGCCCGCCATGAAGACGGCGCCGAGGCCCGTCGCCGTCCACCCCGCCCGGGCGGCGCCCGCGAGGTCCCCCGCGCCTGCCGCCTGCCCGACGCGAATGCCGCCGGCCATCCCGATCCCGAGTGGCACCATGAACGTGACGCTGGCCGCGTTGAGCGCGATCTGGTGTGCCGCCAACGCCACCTCGTGGTCGGGCAGCCGCCCGACGAGCAGGGTCGCCGCAGTGAAGATGCCCGCCTCCAGCCCGAACCCCACGCCGATGGGCCACCCGAGGCGGAACAGCGCGCCGAGGGCCTCGGGATCCGGCCGCCGCAGCCCGGCGAACACGCGAAAGCGCGCCAGCGGCCCCGTGCGGACGTACAGCGCCAGGGCGATGAACATGAGCGTCATCGTCCCGGCCGAGCTCCACCCCGTGCCGACGACGCCCAGCGCGGGCAGGCCCCACGCACCGAACATGAGCCCGTAGTTGAGCACCACGTTGGCGCCGACGCCCAGGAGCGTCACCGCGAGCACGGGCCGGGGCCGGGCGTCGCCCTCACAGAGCCCGCGGAGCGCCGTGAACAGCAGGTTCGGCACGAAGCCCCAGCGGATCGCGCCGAGGTAGGCGGCCGCCAGTGCCGCCGTCTCGGGCGCCTGCCCGGTCGCCAGGAGCACCGGCTCGGCGAACCCCAGCCCGACCGTGCAGGGGATGCCCAGGATCAGCGCGAGCCACAGGCCCTGCCGTGCCCCCCGCCCCGCGGCGTCCTCGTCCCCTGCGCCCACCGCCTGCGCGACGGTCGGCTGGACCGCGATGAGCACGCCGACGCAGATCAGCGCCAGGGTGAAGAAGGTCGTGGACCCCAGCACGATGGCGGCCAGCGCCTCGGTTCCCAACCGGCCCACCATCATCACGTCCACGAAGCTCATCGACATCTGCGAGAGCTGGACGAGGACGAGCGGGACGGCGAGCGTGAGCGTGGCGCGGACCTCGCCACTCACCGGCAGGCGAGGCATGGACTCCGTGGGGGGAGCGGCAAGCTACCCTCCCGCCCCGCCCGCCTTGGGGGGCCATTGGCCTCTGCCGCTCCGACACGGCGACCGATCGGGGCGGCCCCACGCCCGCCTGAGCCGGGAGATGCCCGGTTAACGTCTTTGTGACAGACGCCCCGCCTCGGACCGCATACTTTGCACCTGATGCACGCCGCCCCGCCCCGCCTCCAGACCGCGACGGACACCGTCGACGTGTCCGTCGTCATCGTGACGTACAACGTGCGGGAGTTCCTGGAGCAGGCGCTCCGGTCGGTCGAGCAGGCGAGCGCGGGGCTGACCGTCGAGACGTTCGTCGTCGACAACGACTCAGCCGACGGCTCGGCGCAGATGGTGCGCGAGCGCTTCCCGGACGTGCGGCTGATCGCCAACGAGGAAAACGTGGGCTTCGCGACGGCCAACAACCAGGCCATCCGCGAGGCGGCGGGGCGCCACGTGCTGGTCCTCAACCCGGACACGATCCTCCAGGAGGACACGCTCCGCACGATGGTCGCCTTCATGGACGACCACCCCGAGGCGGGCGCCGTCGGCTGCCGCATCCTCAACCCGGACGGCACCTTCGCGCCCGAGAGCCGCCGCGCCTTCCCGACGCCCGCGGTCGCCTTCTACCGCATCGCGGGCCTGAGCAAGCTCTTCCCGCAGAGCCCGACGTTCGGCCGCTACAACCTGACGTACCTCCCGCTCGACGAGGTCTGCGAGGTCGACGCGCTCTCGGGCTCGTGCATGATGGTGCGGCGGGACGCCGTCCTGGGTTCGGAGTCCGATGCGTCGGCGCCGGGAACGTCGGCGGGCCTCTTCGACGAAGCCTTCTTCATGTATGGGGAGGACCTCGACTGGTGCTACCGGATCCAGCAGGCGGGCTGGCGGATCTACTACACGCCGGACACCCAGATCGTCCACTACAAGGGAGAGAGCACCAAGAAGGGCGACCTCCGCTACGTGATGCTCTTCTACGGGGCCATGCTCCGATTCGTGGAGAAGCACGTGACGCACCGCGAGGGGGCAGGCGTGGCGGACCGGATCGCGTCGGCCCTGCTGGCCGTGGGGCTCCGGCTCGGAATCGTCAGCCGGGCGGCGCTGGCGGCGCTGGGGCGGGTCGGCCGGGCGGTCTCGGGGCCCGTGGTGGATGGCGCGCTGGCGTGGGCGGCGCTCGCTGCGACGGCCGCGGCATGGAGCCGCGCCGACGGCTTCACGTTCGAGGCGAGCTACTACGCGTTCGTGCTGCCCGCCTACGCCGCCGTGCTGGTGTCGGCCGTCGGCCTGACAGGGGGCTACCGTCGGACGGGGCAGTCGCTCCGGCCGGTGCTGGCCGGCGCCGCGCTGGCCGGCCTCGCCGTGGCCGCCCTCGCCTTCTTCGTGCCGACGCTCGCCTTCAGCCGCGCGGTCGTCGGCCTCGGGCTGGGCGTGGCGGCGGGCCTGCTGCTCGCCCGGCGACTCCGTGGGCGGGCCGCGCGGAGCGCCCCCCGGCGCGCGCTGCTGGTCGGCGCGGGTGGCGAAGCAGAACGGCTCCAGCGCCTCCTCGACGACCACGCCCGCGGCAGCACGGTCGTCGGCTACGTGGCCGAGACCGAGGCGGACGGCACGCTCCCGTGGCTCGGGCGCCCGCGCCAGCTCCGCGACCTCGCCCGCCTTCACGGGGCCAACGACATCGTCTTCGCCTCGGACAGCCTCACCAACACGGCCATCCTCGATGGCATGCGGGCGCTCCGCGACCTCCCGGTCCAGCTCAAGATCCTCGCCTCGGGCCACGACCGAATCATCGGCAAGGCGTCCGTGGAGGACTACGCGGCGCCGCTGCAGGCCGCCGAGCGGACCGTCGCGCCCCTCCGCCCGGCGTGGACGCGCCGCGTGGTCGAGGTGCCCGTCGCGGTGGCGTTCGTGCTGCTCGGCCCCGGCCTTCGGCTGCTGGCGCGGCTCCGCCCCAGCGCGCACCTCACCCGCCTCGGCACGCTGGCAGACCAGATGCCCGCCGTGCTCGCCGGCCGCCTCGCGCTCGTCGGCTACGACACCGACGGCGCACATCCGCCTCCGGCGTGGGGCCTGCTGCCCGGTGCCGTCTCGGTGCTCGACACGCGCGGCCCGCGACCCCGCACCATCGCCGAGGCGCATCGGGCGTACTGGTTCTACGCGCGGCATCAGTCCGCATGGCTGGACCTCGACATCCTGCTCCGCGCCCTCTGGGCCGAGCCGGCCGACGGGCCGACGACCTCGGCCGGAGGCTGACACAGCCCCCGGCCCGGCACCCACCGGAGACTCTGTGACGCGGGGTCGCCGCCTCGACCGAGCGGAGCGCTACCTTTGGGCATGGCTCATCTCCTCGACTTCGAGAAGCCCCTCGCCGACCTCGAGGCCAAGCTCTCCGAGCTGCGCGCCTTCGAGGCCGAGGACGGCTCCGTCGACCTCTCCGCCCAGGTCGCCGCGCTCGAAACCCGCGTCGACACCCTCCGGCAGTCGATCTACCGCGGCCTCACGCGGTGGCAGCGCGTGCAACTCGCGCGCCACCCCGAGCGGCCCTACACGCTCGACTACATCGGCGCCCTCACGTCGGGGTTCACCGAACTCCACGGCGACCGCCTCTTCGCCGACGACCGCGCGCTCGTCGGCGGCCCGTCAACGTTCCGCGGCTCGCGCTACGGCTCCGTCGACCGCGCCGTGATGGTGCTCGGTCACCAGAAGGGACGCGACACCAAGCAGCGCAAGGAGCGCCGCTTCGGGATGCCCAACCCCGAGGGCTACCGCAAGGCCCAGCGGCTGATGGAGATGGCGGCCAAGTTCGGCAAGCCCATCATCACGTTCCTCGACACGCCCGGCGCGTACCCCGGCCTGGAGGCCGAGGAGCGCGGCCAGGCCGAGGCCATTGCCCGCAACCTGCTCGTCATGGCTCGGCTGCCGGTGCCCATCATCATCGTCGTGATCGGCGAGGGGGCGTCGGGCGGCGCGCTCGGCATCGGCGTCGGCGATCGCGTGCTGATGCTGGAGAACGCGTGGTACTCGGTCATCTCGCCGGAGTCCTGCTCGTCCATCCTGTGGCGCTCCTGGGACCACAAGGAGGACGCGGCGCGGGCGCTCAAGTTGACCGCGCCCGACCTCATCCAGCACGCCGTCATCGACGAGATCGTGTCCGAGCCCGTCGGCGGCGCCCACCGCGATCCGGCGGCGACGTTCGACGCGACCGGCCGCGCCATCGCGACCCACCTCGACCACCTGCTCGGCCTCGACACCGACGCGCTCCTCGACGGACGCCTCGCCAAGTTCGACGCGATGGGCTCGTTCGAGGAACGCTAGCGCCGTCCGCCTCGGCCCCGAGGCGGCGTGCGTCGCGCCTCACCGCTGCCCGCCCATGCTGAGCTACGTCCACCGCCACCGCGTCCGGTACCGCGAGTGCGACCCGATGGGGGTCGTCTACCATGCCCACGTGGTCGACTGGTTCGAGGCGGCACGGACGGAGGCGCTCCGCGAGGCCGGGCTGCCGTACCGCGAGTTGGAAGAGAGCGGCGTCATCATGCCGGTCGTGGACCTGTCCGTGAAGTACCACGCGAGCGTGTTCTACGACGACCTCGTCGAGGTGGAGGCGTCGTTTCCGAGCGTCGGCGTGCGGCTGCCGATCGACTACGCGGTGCGCCGGGTCGGTGAGGAGAAGGTGCTCATCTCGGGTCGCGTGACGCTCTGCTTCGTCGATCGGGAGCGGGGGCGGCCAGTGGCGCCGCCGGACCGCGTGCGGGCTGTCTTCGAACGGGAATGAGCAAGGCGCTCTGGCGGAAACTCGGCTACCGTCGCGGGATGGTCGCGTGCCTCGACGAGGCGCCCGAGCACTACCGCGCGCTGCTCCGCGGCCTGCCCCAGGATGTCCGCCTCGACGGGACGCTGGACGACCGCCCGAAGCTGATCCACCACTTCACGACCGAGGCGGAGGGCCTGCGCGCCCGGCTGGCCGTGTTCAAGGACGTGATCCCGAAGACCGGCGCCATCTGGATCTCGTGGCCGAAGAAGGCCTCCGGTGTGCCGACCGACATGTCCGGCGACGCCGTCCGCGCCGCCGCCCTGCCGCTCGGGCTGGTGGACGTCAAGGTCTGCCGCATCGACCAGACCTGGACGGCGTTGAAGCTGGTGATCCGGAAGGAGGACCGCTAGCGGGCTCCTTTGGGAGATCCTGATGCGCGCGTCGCGGGGAACCGAACGCGCCGCCCCTGCGAAGTCGAGGAAACCGCCCCCGTCGCCGTGTCCCTCTCCCGCCGTCAGTTCGTCGCCCGGAGCGCCGCCGCCACCGCCGCGCTGCCCTTCCTCACCCCCCTCGCCTCGGCGAGCCCGCTAGCCACCCCGCCGAGGTGGGCCGCCCCGGCTTCCGGGCGGGCGGAGTTCACCGACATCCGCCGCGGCGTGGGCGCGTTCACGGACCGTGGCGGGACCATCGGGTACCTGAAGAGCGACGCCGCGCTGGTGGCCGTCGACACCCAGTTCCCGGAGTCGGCGCAGATCTTCCTCGACGGGCTCCGCGAGGGCAGTGACCGACGGCTGGACGTGCTCGTCAACACGCACCACCACGGCGACCACACGGCGGGCAACGCGGTGCTGGCGCCCGTCGCCGACCTGCACGTGGCCCACGAGGCCGTGCCCGGCCTGCAGCGCGCCCGCGCCGTCGGCAGCGACGGCTACGCTACCCAGCGCTACGCCGACGAGACGTTTCGCGAGTCGTGGCGGGCCGACCTCGGCGACGAGGTCCTCGCGCTCCACTACTTCGGCCCCGCGCATACCTGCGGCGACGCCGTGGTCCACTTCGAGCGCGCCGACGTGGTCCACATGGGCGACCTCGTGTTCAACCGCCGCCAGCCGTTCATCGACCGGGCCGGTGGCGCCTCGGTCGAGGCCTGGGGCACGCTCCTCGAAACCGTCCACAGCCGGTTCTCCGACGAAACCGCGTTCGTGTTCGGCCACGCGGGCGACGGCTTCCCGGTCATCGGCACGCGTGCCGACCTGCTGACGATGCGCGACTTCCTCGCCGCCGCTCGCCGCGCCATCGTGCCCCGCGCGGCCGATGGCGCCACCGCGGTCGACATCGAGGGGCTTCTCATTCCGGGCTTCGAGGACTGGGGCGAGACGCCCGCGCGCGTCGCCGAGCCCATCATCGCCGAGTTCGCCGGCGGCTGAGGCCCCCGGCCGCACCGTCGCGCCGTAGCATGCTACGGCGCTCCCCCGATGCCGCCTCGTCTCCTCCCCGCATGCTGCCTCTCCCCGACGCCGTCGCCGCCGACCTCTCCGACCTGATCACCCGCGCCCTCGCCGAGGACCTCGGCACCGGCGACGTGACCACCGAGGCGACCATCCCCGAGGGCACCCGCGCGACGGCGCGCTTCCTGCTCAAGGAGGACGGCGTCGTGGCCGGGCTGGCCGTCGCCGAGCGCGTGTTCGAGGCGGTCGACCCCGCGCTTCAGGTGACGTGGACGGCGGCCGACGGCGACCGGCTCACGGCCGGGACCGTGTTTGGGACCGTCGTCGGGCGAGCCCGGTCGATCCTGGTGGCCGAGCGGCTGGCGCTCAACCTGATGCAGCGCATGGGCGGCGTGGCGACGGCCGCAGCGCGAATGGCGGAGAAAGCCGCTCCGGCGACCGTGCTCGACACCCGCAAGACGGTGCCCGGCCTGCGGATGCTCGACAAGTGGGCCGTCGCGCTGGGCGGCGCCCAGAACCACCGCGTCGGGCTCTACGACATGGTGCTGGTGAAGGACAACCACATCGCCGCGGCGGGCGGCATCCGGCAGGCCATCGAGGCGGTCGGGCGCCACACCGAGGCGGCCGGCCTCGACGTGCCCGTGGAGGTGGAGGCGCGCACGCTCGACGAGGTCGACGCCGTGCTCGCGGCCGTCCGCGACGGCGCCCGGGTGGACCGCGTGCTGCTCGACAACATGGCTCGACGCACGCCCGACGGCCTGGACGTGTCGGTGCTGGAGGAGGCCGTGCGCCGCGTCGGCAACGCGATCCAGACCGAGGCGTCCGGCAACGTCACGCTCGACACCGTCGGGCGGATCGGCGCGACCGGCGTGGACTTCATCTCGTCCGGCGCGCTGACGCACTCCGTGACGGCGCTCGACGTGTCGCTGAAGATCGGCCTGGAGCCGTGCTGACGGCTCCGGCACGTGAGGCCGTAGACTGCATCATGCGCGTGTCTCTGCTCGGCCTCCTTCTCGCCGTCGCCCTCGGGGCGTCCGCCCAGGGCATCCCTGGGGAGGCAGCGACCCGGGCGAGCGACGTACCGGACCTCGCGTGGACTTGGAGCCCCGAGCCGCGCTGGCTGGACGGCGTCGCCGACGCCAACCAGCGGTGGTTCTTCGGCGGGCTCGGCTTCGGGGAGCCGTTCGTCCACACGACCGTCGCCGACCGCGACATCCCGCCAGTCGTGGTCGTGTTCGACCGCTCGCTGGAGACGCTCGCGCGCGTCTTCGACTACCGGGCCGGGCTGGCGGACCGCGGCACCGGCCGCTTCTTCGGCGCGGCCTACGACGTGTCCGACCCGGACGCGCCGCGCCGCCTCAACGTCGGCTTCCTGGAGGACCGCAACGCGGGGCGACCCAACGGACGCTGGGAGCCCGACGTCTCGCCCACCGGCGGGCACGAGTACTTGCTGATCTTCGCCAGCGACTACGACGGCACCGGCGAGACGTACGCGGGCCAGACGGGCTACCGCCTCGACACCTACTACGGGCTCGCGGCGCGCGTCCGTGACGGGCATGCGCTTTACGAGGCCCCGGCCGAGATGCGGCTGACGCCTGCGCCCCTCCGCGACGTGGTGGTGGCGGCCATCGCCAACGGCGTCGCCGAAGTCGACTGGACAGCGGCGGCCTACACGGGCGCCACCGAGGTCCGCGTCGTCGCCGACGGCGCCGTGATCGGGACCGCGGCGCCCGCGGCAGGCACGCTCCGGCTCACGGGCCTCGACCCGACCCGCGAGGTCAACCTAGCCGTCCAGCTCTGGACGCCCGACGGCCAGATCGGCGAGCGGACGGTGTCGGTCCGCGCGAAGACCTCCTCGGGCGTGGCGGGCGCCTCGCACCTCGACCCTGGCCGCGCCGGGCCCGGCTCCTACGGCGACACGTGGGGCTACACTGCGCCCGACGGCACCGAGTATGCCCTGCTGGCGGTCCGCGAGGCCGGGCTCTCGGTTATCGACATCACCGGGGCGCCGGCCGCGCCACCCGTCGAGGTCGGCTTCCTGGCCGCGCCGCCCGGCACGCTGGACGCCAAGGACGTGAAGGTGTACGGGCACCACGCGTACGTCGTCAACGAGAGCGGGCCGATCCAGATCGTCGACCTGTCAGACCCGGCGGTGCCGGCGCAGGTGGGGCTCCTGGATGTCCAGCCCGGCGTGAGCGGCGGCGGGGCGCACAACGTGCTCGTGGCCGAGGGCCACCTCTGGGTCACCGGAGGGCGCACGACGGGAAACGCGGGTGTCCGCGTCTACTCCCTCGCCGACCCCGCCCGGCCCGTCCTCACCGACACCTTCGAGCCGACGCACCAGGCGGTCGCGTATTACCACGACTTCGAGGTCCGTGACGGCATCGGCTACGGCGCGGCGATCTACGCCAGCGGTGGCGTGGACGTGCTCGACGTGTCGGATCCGTCCGACCTCCGCCTGCTCGCCACGTTCACGTACCCCGGCGCGGGCGCCCACAACACCTGCACCACGGAAGACGGCGCGACAGTCTATGTGAGCGACGAGATCGGGTCGAGCGGCAACTGGATCCGCATCTTCGACGTGGCTGACCTCGGCAACCCGGAGTTGGTGGGCGCGGTGATCGTGGACCCGGAGGCGGTGGTCCACAACTGCTACGTCCGCGGCGACCGGCTCTACGTGGCCCATTACACCGAGGGCCTCCGTGTGTTCGACATCTCGGACCCGCACGCGCCCGTCGAGACGGCCTACCTGGACACGTACCTCGACACGGGCTACGGCTTCCGGGGCGCGTGGACGGCGTACCCGTACTTCGCCTCGGGCAAGGTGATCGTGTCCGATCTCCAGTCTGGCCTCTGGGTGGTCACGCTGACCGACGACCCGGTCGATGCCGAGCCGCTGCCCGCACCGGTGGTCGGCCTGCGCGCGTGGCCCAACCCGACCGCGGGCGCGGCGACGCTGGCCTACACCCTCGACGCCCCGGCCGAGGCCGAGGTGGTCGTGGCAGACCTGCTCGGCCGCGAGGTCGCCCGCCTCGGAGGGAGCGAGGAGGCGGGGACGCACCGCCTCCGCGTCGAGACGCGCGCGCTGCCCGCCGGCGTCTACGTCGCCCGGCTCATCGTCGATGGGCGCCTCCACGCCTCGACCGTGCTGACCGTCGCACGGTGACGAGAGCGGGCAGGACGCCCGGCCCTTACACGTGGCGGACCTTGCGCCGCGGCGGCGCCTGGCGGCTCGGCAACGTCGCCGGATTCACGATCTCGTAGCGCACGCGGTGGGTGCCGCGCTGACGCATCCGCAGGCGGTCCGCCGCGCCGCCCGAGAGGTCCAGCTGGCGGCCCCGGATGAACGGCCCGCGGTCGTTGACGCGCACCAGCACGCGGCGGCCGTTGTGGACGGAGGTCACCCGGAGGAGCGTCCCGAACGGGAGCGAGCGGTGGGCCACGGTCAGCGCGCTGTGGTTGTAGCGCTCGCCGTTGGCGGTCCGGTTGCCGTGCAGGGAGGCAGCGTAGTAGCTCGCCACGCCCGACTGGGCGGCCCGGCGGCTCTCGGCGCGGCGGCCGCCCGGAGCGATGGGGCCCGACTGGGCAAGGGCGGGGAGCGAGAGGGCCGCGAGGGCCAGAATCAAAAGCGGTCGCGTCACACAGAAGGTGGCGGGTGATACAGCGCGGACGGGCCCCAGAGGCGGGCGCCGTGAGGTCTGAGGGCCGAGGATAGGGCGCCCCCCCGCGTGCCTCGACGCACCAAGCCCTGTATCGCGGAGTCTTGGACGCCCCTTGACCAGGCCTCCGGCGGACCGCCACCGGGCCTCCACAAAGGCAACCGACTGTCATGCACAGTGGACACGGGGCGCCTTCTATCTTCCCGTCCCCCTCTCCCCCGCGCCGGTGGCCTCGCTCGTCCTCATCGTCGTCCTCAGCTACCTCCTCGGGGCCATCCCCTTCAGCCTCGTCGTCGGGCGGATGATGGGTGTGGACCTTCGCCAGCACGGCAGCGGCAACGCCGGGGCGACGAACGCGCTCCGCGTGCTCGGCAAGGGCCCCGGCCTGCTCGTGTTCGCGCTCGACTTCGGCAAGGGCCTCGCGGCGGTCGCCCTGATCTCGCAACTGCGTGTGGGCGACGAGTCGCTGGTCGGGCTGCTCGGCTCGCGGCCCGAGCTCGCCCAGGCGTGGGCGGCGACGCTGGCGGGCACCGCGGCGATGGTGGGCCACGTCGTGACGCTGTGGGGCCGCCTCTTCTTCGGCTCGTGGAAGGGCGGCAAGGGCGTCGCGACGGGCGCTGGGATGCTGACCGGCCTCGCGCCGATCGCCGTCGGGCTGGCGCTCCTGGTGTTCATCGCCACGCTGGCGGCGACGCGCTACGTCTCGCTGGGCTCGATCCTGGCGGCGATCTCGCTGCCGCTGTCGCTGGTCGTGTTGCAGGTCGCCTTCGGCGCGTCCGCTCCGCCGCCGGTCTGGATCTTCGCGACCGTCGTCCCAGCCTTCATCGTGTGGACGCACCGCGCCAACGTCAAGCGCCTGATGAACGGCACCGAGACGCGGATCGGGGCGAAGGCGACCTGACCCGCCTCGGCGCGGCGGCCAGAGACGGCACGCCGGCAGAGGCGCGCTCGTAGAGGACGGCGCCTGGCACCGGGAAGAACCCGCCCTCGCACCCGGTACATACCGCCTGGGGACGACGATGTGACTCCTCCGCGCCGAGTGGCGCCGCGTAGCCTGAGGCCCGTCACCTGCCCGGACCGCATCGCCCATCGCTACGCTCACCCTCCCCGCGTTCCGATGCCCCTGCGTCTCGTCCTCCCCGTTCTGGCGATCCTCGCCGTCCCTGCCCTCGCCCAACCCACCGCCGGCCTCAGGCCCTACGTCGCCTTCAGTTCGGCCACGCCAGAGCAGACGCTCTTCCGCTACGACGCCTCCCCGCTGCTGACGGCGGGCGTCCGCCTCGGGGGCGGCGTGGCCGTCGAGGCAGGCGTGGCGTCCCGGCGCACAACCCAGTTGTTCGGCTCCTCGTCTCGGATGCCCGCAGAGCCTGGGGGCACCAAGGGGGAGATGACGAGCACGCGCCGTGCGCTCACGCTGGGCGCCAGCCTGCGCCAGTCGGCCGGGGCGGTCGAGGCCCGCACGCGGGGCACCGTGGCGCTGGGGCGCGCCTCCTTCGAGCGGCATACCGAGCGGGTCTACACCGAGGACGGCTACGTCGAGGTGGACCAGGTCGAGCGCTCGGCGGCGACGCTCGGGCATGCCGGGGCCAGCGTCGCGCTGGCCGTCCCCATCGAGCGCGAGGGCGGGCGGATGGCGCCCGGCGTCGGCCTCGCGGTCGCCGTGGACCGTCGGCTCGCGGGGTCGCCGGTGAGCGACGTGACCTCGTGGGGCGTCTTCCTCACCACCCCCACCACGGTCGCCATCGGCTCGCTGGCCCTGACGCTCGACACGTCGGCCGGCGTCTACCGGACCGACTTCTTCCGCGCGGGGCAGCCGTGGACGTTCGCCCTCGACGCCGCCGTCCGCGTGGACTTCTAGGCGACGGCTCCGTCGCCAGGATCGTTCGTCTCTTCGATTGGACGAGAACAGGACCTCTCAGGACGTGATCTGCAATCCGGTATCGTCGTGCGCATACGAACCCAGAAAAGGTGCCGTTGAGGACCCTTCTCACGTTCTCCTTCTGCCCATGCGGTTCGTCCTCTCCGCCCTCCTCCTCGTCCTCGCCCTCCCTGCCACTGCGCAGTCTCAGTTCTCCGAGGAGGAAGGCGCCTTCCTCACCTTCGAGGAGTTCACCCTCCAACGAGCCGGGAGCGACGGATGGAACGGAGGCGGAGAGGTCGGGGTCGGCTGGCGGTTCGGCAACGGCGCGGATGTGGCGCTGACCGGCAGCTACAGCGCGCTCGGCCTGGGCAGCGACCAGCGTGATGGCAGTTCCTGGTCGCTCGGCCTCGCGAGCGGCTACACGTTGCGCCCAGCGCCGCGAACGGTCGCCCGCGTGCAGGGCCTGGTCGCCTACAGGAGCCAGGGCGCCACCTTCCAGGAAACGCAGCAGCAGCCGTTCGTCGACTACGACGGGGCAGCGGTCGGCCTCGACCTCTCCGCGACGGTCGGCTACGATGTGCCCGTGGCCGGGTCGTTCAGCGTCCGCCCGACGGTGGGCGTCTTCGGACAGGCCAACCAACTCCTGAGCATCGAGAGTTCGGGCGTCCAGGGGTCTCTCCGTGAGGCTGGAGACTGGCGCACCAACCTGGGGCTCCAGGTCGAGGCGCCGGTCACGTTCCGTCTGTTCGGCACCGACGCCGCGATCGTCCCCGCGTACCGCTCCTCGAGGGTCGGCAACTGGCCGGTCTCGGGAGGCACGCTCGGCTTCCGCATCAACTTCTGACCACCTCCGCCTCCGCCTCGGCGCCGAGGCGGCGTCAGCCCGCCGCCCGCTTCGCCATCGGCACGACCACCTCGGCGACGGTCGCGGCCAGCCTGCGCTGGCCCTCCGCCGTCGGGTGGACGCCGTCTCCCTGGTTGAGGCGCTCGACGCCCGCGACGCCCTCCAGCAGGAACGGGATGAAGGCCGCGTCGTGGGCCTCGGCGACGGCGGGGAAGACGGCGCGGAAGCGCGACACATAGTCGCCTCCCATGTTGGGGAGGGCCTCCATGCCTGCGACCACGAGCCGCGCGTCGGGCGCGGCCTCCTCGACCGCGTCGAGGATCGCCGACAGGTTGTCCTGCGTCGCCGCCGGGTCGGTGCCGCGGAGGCCGTCGTTGGCGCCGAGAGCGAGCACGAACACGTCGGGCGGGGACTGTCGGAGGGTCCACGCGATGCGCCCCAGCCCACCCGCCGAGGTGTCGCCCGAGATGCCTGCGTTGACGACGCGCACCGGTACGCCGGCCTCCTCGAGCTCGGCGCCGACCAGCGCCGGGTACGCCAGCTTGGGGTCGCTCAGGCCGTAGCCCGCCGTCAGGCTGTCTCCGAAGAAGAGGATGGTGACCGCGGAGGAGTCCGCGTCGGCGAGGGGCACGTCGGGCGTGGTGGCGGACTCGGGCGTGGCCGTCGCGCTGGGCGGAGCCGCCTCGGTGGGATCGGGGCCGGGGTCGGGCTGGACCTCCTGGCAGCCGGCGAGGAGGAGAACGACGGAGAAGAGAACGGCGCGCATGGGCTCGAGCGGGAACGGGCGGCACACCGGAAACGCGAGCGGGCGGTTCCGGCGTGCCGCGGTCTCCGCGAACCCTTCCGGGGCGTCCCGGTTCGAGCCCGCCCCCTTCCCCCCGTGCCTGTGGACGGCCCCGTTCTCTCCGCCCGCGACCTCTCCAAGACGTTCACCAACGCCGGCCGCTCGCTGACCGTCCTCGACGGCGTCTCGTTCGACGTGCCCGCCGGCTCCACGTGCGCCATCGTCGGCCCGTCGGGCAGCGGCAAGACGACGCTGCTCGGCCTGTGCGCCGGGCTCGACCGGCCGACGCGCGGCACGGTCCGCCTCGCAGGCGTCGACCTCGGCCCGCTCGACGAGGACGAGCGGGCGGCCCTGCGCGCGGCGTCGGTCGGGTTTGTGTTCCAGAGCTTCCGCCTCCTGCCCACGCTGACGGCGGCCGAGAACGTCGCCATCCCCCTCGAACTGCGCGGAGAGAGCGGCGCGCGGGCGACGGCGCTGGAGTTGCTGGAGCGGGTCGGGCTGGCGGACCGATCGGGACACTACCCGGCCCAGCTCTCCGGTGGCGAGCAGCAGCGCGTCGCGCTGGCCCGTGCCTTCGCGGGCCGCCCCCGCCTCCTCTTCGCCGACGAGCCGACGGGCAATCTGGATGCCGAGACGGGCGCCCGCGTCGAGGCGCTCCTGTTCGACCTCAACCGCGAGGCGGGCACGGCGCTCGTGGTGGTGACGCACGACCCCGAACTGGCCGCGCGCTGCGAGCGGACGATCTCGTTCCGCGCCGGGCAGGTCGTGGAGGACACCGGGACGCCCGTCATCGCCGGTTAGCTTGGCGGCCGTCCCGCCGATACCTCTCCCATGGCCGACGGCTCAGAGAAAACGCTCTTCCAGAAGATCGCCGACGGCGACCTCCCCGCCGACCTCGTCTACGAGGACGACCGCGCGGTCGCCTTCCGCGACATCGCGCCCCAGGCGCCGACGCACGTCCTCGTCGTCCCGCGCAAGCCGATCCCCCGCGCCGACGCCATCGAGGAGGCCGACGAGGCGCTCGTCGGGCACCTCTTCACGGTCGCCCGACGGGTCGCCGAGGCGGAGGGCCTGACGGATTACCGGCTGGTCGTCAACAACGGCGAGGGCGCGGGGCAGACGGTCTTCCACCTCCACGTCCACCTCCTCGGCGGGCGCGGCCTGCAGTGGCCTCCGGGATAGGCATCTGGCCGCAGGACCGAGGAATCAGGTGGTTTCTCAACCCTGACTCCCGATTCCGGACCCCTCATTCCTCATCCCATGATTCAAGTCCAGGACGTCCGCGTCGCCATCGACGGCGTCGAGATCCTCCACGGCGTCTCGTTCGAGATCGCGGCGGGGTCGGTGGCGGGGTACGTCGGCCCGAACGGAGCGGGCAAGACGACGACCATGCGCCTGCTCACCGGGGCCCTCCCGCCCGACGCGGGGCGCGTGACCGTCGGCGGGGTGGACGTGGTGGCGGATCCTGTGGAGGCGAAGCGGCGGTTCGGCTACGTCCCCGAGCATGGGCACGTCTACGAGAGCTTCACCCCGAACGAGTACCTGACGTTCATCGGCCGGATGCACCGGCTGCCGGAGGACACCATCCGCACGCGCGCAGGAGCCCACCTCGCCTTCTGGGAACTCACCGACGCGGCAGACCGCTCGATGACGGGCTTCTCGAAGGGCATGAAGCAGAAGGTGCTCCTCTCGGCGGCGCTCCTCCACGACCCGCCGGTGCTGCTGCTCGACGAGCCGCTCGGCGGCCTCGACGCGCACGCGGTCCTCCAGACGCGCGCGCTCCTCCGCACGCTGGCCGCACGCGGGCGCACCATCTTCTACTCATCGCACCTGCTGGACGCGGTCGAGAAGGTGGCCGATCTCGTGGTCGTCATCCGCGACGGCACCATCCTGCAGACGGGCTCGCCGGAGGAGATCACGGCGTCCGGCGGCGGCGGCTCGCTGGAGGACGCCTTCGGCAAGCTGACGGCCGCGGCCGATGCCTACGACGAGTCCGAGAAACTGGTCGCCGCGGCGTTCGGGTAGTCCGCCTCGGGGCCGAGGCGGGCGGGGCCGAGGCGGGCGGGGCCGAGGCGGGCGGAGCCGAGACGGGAGCGAGGCGTAGACCTCGCCTCCTCTCCTCTGTCTCATGCGCGGACTCCCTCGCCAGATCGCCGTCGTCCTGGCCGTTCTGGTCAACCTGATCCTCAACGGCCTCGCTGGCGCGGGCCTCCTGTTCGGCGTCGAGACCGGCGCCGTCTCGAACGCCGCGCCGACGCCGATCACGCCGCCCGGCTGGGCGTTCTCGATCTGGTCGGTCATCTTCGCAGGCGTGCTGGTGACGGCCGTGTGGCAGGCGCTCCCCGCGCAACGGGACGCCCGGTACGACCGGTTCGCGCTGCCCTTCGTCGTCGCCAACCTGCTCAACGGGTTCTGGCAGATCCCGTGGCTGACGGGCCGTTTCGGGATCGCGGCCGTCGTCATCATCGGCATCCTGGTGGCGCTCGTCGTGACCTACCTGCGCCTGGACCGGATGGACCTGCGCGGCGCCGAGCGCTGGGCCCTCGGCGTGCCGACGGCCCTGTGGATGGCCTGGCTCTCCGTCGCGACGCCCCTCAACCTGACCATCCTGCTCATCGACCTCGGCTGGACCTCGGACGCGGTGCTGTGGCCCGTGCTCGTGATCGCGGCGGTCACGGCCGTCGGCGCATGGCTACTGACGCGGACGGCGGACCTGGCGGCGGCGCTCGTGCTGCTGTGGGCGTTCGCGGCCATCGCCACGCAGTCGAGCGGCCTCCTGCTGGGTACGATGATCGCCGCTGGCGTCGTCGTGCTGGGCGCGCTGTTCGTCGGATCCCGCCGCCACTCGCTGTGGCCCACCGCCCATGCCTGACTACACCCCCATCGCCTGCGCCTTCCACGACCGCCTGGAAAGCTGGGCCGTCCGCCGGGCGACCGTCGAGGTCGTCTGGCGAGACGCCGAGGCGGAGCACGCCGCGACGACGCAGATCGCCGACGTGTACGCGCGCGGCGGCGCCGACTGGGTCCGCCTCGGGACCGGCGCCGAGGTGCGCGCCGACCAGTTGGTGTCGGTCGGCGGGGTGGCCGTGGCCCGCACCTGCTGAGGCCGCCACGTCAGACCCTGGCGCGTCCTGGCCCCCAGGCTTGCGATTGGGTCCCTGAACCTGTAGGCTACACAGTCCATCGATCCCGCCGCTCACACGGCTTCGAATGCCCGTCGTCACCGCGATCGTCGCTCTGCTGGTCTCCGTCGCGAGCTTCGTGTTCGCGGTGCTGGTCTACGCGGACAACCGGCGGCTGGAGCGCGAGAAGCACCGCGCGGTGGCGCTCTCGGCAACCCACACGGCGTCGCTGCTGCTCCAGGAGGCCATGGACGTGGTCCGCCAGGCGGACGCGCTCTTCGAGTCCGCCGGGATCGTGCTCGACGAGGACGCCGCCCGACGCTACGCCGACTACCGACAGTCGGTCGAGGACGACCACACCGCCGTCATGAAGGCCATGTCGGACGTGGCCTACGGCAACCTTGCCGTGATCGAGTTCCGCGCGCTGGCCGCCAACTCGACCCTCGTCGTCCTCCGGACGATTGACAACCGGAAGACGCTGCTGAGCATCCTGACCTCGCTCCGCGCCTCGGTCGTGGCCTCGACCAGCGACGGCGGCAGCACGTCCACCCCGCCGGAGTGGAGCGCCCCGCGCGTGGGACGCGGGCGAACGAAACGGTAACCGGCTCGGCCGGAGGGCTGGGCCGGCCCTCAGTCTCCCCGCCTCGGGGACGCGGAGGTCGACCGTCAGAGGGCTTGCGCGGCCGTCCCGGTGTACGATGCCGCGATCATCTCCCGCAGCACCTCCTCGTCGACGGCGTCCAGCCGGGTGACGTAGACGCAGCCCACGCCCGCGCGGTGGGGACCGAGCCGAGACAGCATCTCGGCGCGGGCGTCCGCGTCGCAGCCCATCAGGTAGAGCGACGTATGGCGCTTCTGCGGCGAGAAGCCGACGCGCATCCAGTCGCCCTCGCGCCCCGACGCATACGTGTAGTGGTAGCGCCCGTAGCCGACGATCTTCTCCCCCCACAGCTCCGGCACCTCGCCGGTGACCTCAGCCATGATCGTGGCGAGGCGGAGGGCGTCGTCGCGGCGGCGCGCCGGCTCGACGGCGGCGAGGAAGTCGGGGACGGACGCGTCGGTGGGCTGGGTCAGGTTCTCGGCCATGAGCACGGGGACGATGGGGACCAGAGGCTACGGCAGGGGCGCGACACGTCCGTGGCACCCCGCCGGACGGGCCGCGTTCACGGCCCATGCCTTTTCTCCTCTACGGCGCCACCGGCTACACGGGCCGCCTGATCGCCGACCTCGCCGTCGCGCGCGGCCTCCGCCCCACCCTCGCGGGCCGCAGCGCCGACACGCTCGCCGCCGTGGCCCACTCCACCGGCCTCGACCATGTCGCCGTCGGCCTCGACGACCCGGCCGCGCTCGACCGCGCCCTCGCGGATCACCCTCTCGTGCTCCACGCCGCGGGTCCATTCTCTCGCACGTCCGCTCCGATGATCGAGGCCTGCCTTCGCACCCGCACCCACTACCTCGACGTGACCGGCGAGATCGCGGTGTTCGAGGCGCTCGCGGCGCGCGACGCCGAGGCGCAGGAGGCGGGCATCACGGTCCTCCCCGGCACCGGCTTCGACGTGGTGCCGACGGACTGCCTCGCGCTCCACCTCAAGACCCGACTGCCGACGGCGACGACGCTGAAGCTGGCCATCCGCGCGCTGTCGTCGGCCTCACACGGGACGGCCCAGACGGCGGTCGAGAACCTCGGCGCGGGGGGCGCGATGCGGCGCGACGGACGCATCGTATCGGTCCCGGCGGCGCACGACACCGTCGAGGCCACGTTCGCAGACGGAAAGACGCGGCCGTGCGTCGCCATCCCCTGGGGCGACGTGAGCACGGCGTTTCACTCGACCGGCATCCCGACCATCACGACGTACGCGGCCTTCCCGGCGTCGACCGTCCGCGTGATGAAGGCGAGCCGTGTCCTCGGCCCGGTGCTTCAGTCCTCCCCGGTGCAGTCTCTGCTGAGGGCGCTCGTGGCGAGGACGGTCACCGGTCCCACCGAGGCCGACCGCCAGCGCGGCGCCTCGCATGTCTGGGGCGAGGCCACCGACGACGCCGGTCGCCAGGCCGTCGCCACCTGGGCCGGGCCGGAGGGCTACGCCTTCACAGCCGACGCGGCGCTCCGCTCGGCGCTCGCGGTCCTCGACGGCCGCACCGAGGCGGGATTCCAGACGCCGTCGTCGGCCTTCGGGGCCGACTTTGCCCTGGAGATGGACGGCACTCGCCGCGAGGACGGGTAGCACGGGCCCCTCCGGTGCGTTTCCCGAGGCGGGCCGAGCGGCGCCGCAGGGGGAGGTAGGTTCGGGCGTCCCCCCTCGTGCCCGTGTCCTCCCTGTCTCTCCGTCGTCTCGCGCTGTGTCTCATCGCCGGGTTGGCCTGTCTTCCGGCGGCCTCCCAGGTGCTCGATGGCCCGGCCGCGCGCATCGTCCACGACGGCCGGTTCGAGGACTGGGCCGCCATCGCGCCCGTCGCCACCGACCCGGACGATCAACCGGCGGGCGCGGTCGACCTGCAGGCCCTCGCAATCACGAACGACGAGCAGTTCCTGCGCCTCCGGATCGCGTTCGCCGACGTGGTGCAGCTCCAGGAGAACAACGACCTCGTCCTCCACATCGACACCGACGCGGACGCGACGACCGGCCAGCCGGTCTCCGGCATCGGGGCCGACCTCTCCTTCGCCTTCGGGTCGCGCTCGGGCACGGTGGTGGTAGACGGGAGCAGCATCGCGGTGCGGCACGCCCCGCTCCGCCTCTCCTGGGCGCCGACGTTCTCGGCGCCGGAGTTCGAGGTCGAGATCGCCCTCGACGCGGTGGTCGGCGGCGCGCCGGTCTTCCCCGGCGACCAGATTCTGGTGGCCCTGGCGACGAGCACCGGCGAGCGGCTTCCCCAGGCGGAGCCGGGCGCGGCGTACACCATCGACCGGGCGACCGCGCTCCCGGCCTACGATGGGCCCACGCTCGACCGATCCCCCGAGAGCGTCCGCCTGATGAGCTACAACGTGCTCCGCGACAACATCTTCGCGGGCGCCGCGCGGGAGGCGTTCTTCCGCCTCGTCCGCGCCATCGGGCCCGACGTGGTCGCGTTCCAGGAGATCTACGATCACTCGGGGGCCGAGGCCGCGGCCCTCGTCGCGGAGGCGCTGGGTGGCACGTGGTACAGCGGCGACGCGGGGTCGGACAACCTCCTGGTCAGCCGCTGGCCCGTGACGCTGGAGCGCGACCTCGGCGGCAACAGCGCGTTCGTAGTCCAGACGCCGGCGGAGTGGAACCACGACCTGCTGCTCGTCAACGCCCACACGCCGTGCTGCAACAACGAGGACGGGCGCCTCGACGAGACGGACCGCTACATGCAGTTCGTCCGCCAAGTCAAGGAGGGGAGCATCCCCGGCATCGCCCCCGACACGCCGTTCGCCATTGTCGGCGACCTCAACATGGTGGGCACCGACCGCCCGCTGCGGACGATGCTGACCGGCGACCTCGTCGACAACGCGCGCTACGGTCCGGACTTCGCGCCCGACCTCGACGGCACCGACCTCACCGACGCGCTCCCGCTCCACCTCGGCGCGCCCGCGGCCTTCACGTGGTACGACGCGGGAAGCAGCTTCCCGGCCGGGCGGCTGGACTTCATCGTGTACACCGACAACGCGCTGGCGATGGGCAACGCGTTCGTCCTGTTCACCCCGCACCTGTCGGACGAGGCGCTGGAGGCGGCCGGGCTCCTGGCCACCGACACGGGAACGGCCTCCGACCACCTCCCGGTCGTGGCGGACTTCGTCTCGATCCGCTACCAGGCGGCCACGCCGGAGGCCCCGCAGCAGGTCACGGTCCGCGTGGCCCCCAACCCGTTCTCTGCCCGGGCCGTCGTCTCGATCCACCAGCCGCGACCGGGCCCCGTGACCGTCGAGGTGTACGACGTGCTCGGACGCCGCGTCGCGGTCCCCTTCGACGGGCGCCTCGCAGCCGGTTCGCAGCAGGTGCCGCTCGACGCGTCCGCGCTGGCGCCCGGCGTCTACCTGTACCGCGTCACGACCGCCGACGGCGTCGCGGGCGGCACGCTGGTACGTCGGTAGCTTCTGGGCTCACCAGACCCCGCGCGCATGGGCCGCATGTTCGAGAAGCGCAAGCACACGATGTTTGCGCGGTATGACCGGATGGCGAAGCAGTTCACCCGCATCGGGAAGGACATCGTCATCGCGGTCAAGGCCGGAGGGCCGGACCCCGACCTCAACCCGCAGCTCCGGCGGGCGATGCAGAACGCCAAGGGCGTCAACATGCCCAAGGAGAAAGTCGAGGGCGCCATCAAGCGGGCCCTCGGCAAGGACACCGCCAGCTACGACGAGGTCCTGTACGAGGGCTATGGCCCCCACGGCGTCCCCCTGCTGGTCGACGCCGCGACCGACAACGTCAACCGGACGGTCGCCAATCTGCGGGCCATCCTCTCGCGTGGCGGCGGCAACCTCGGCACGACCGGCTCGGTCGCGTTCCAGTTCACCAAGATGGGCGCCTTCACGCTCGATCCAGCGTCCGTCGGCGACCGCGACGAGCTGGAGCTGGAGCTGATCGACGAGGGGCTCGAAGAGCTGGACGAGACGACCACCGAAGACGGCCGCGAGGCGCTCCTCGTCCGGTGCGCGTTCTCGGACTTCGGGACGATGCAGAAGGCGCTCGAAGAGCGCGGCATCGAACCCATCGCCTCGGAGATCGACTACGTCCCCACGACCACCACCGAACTGCCGGACGAGGAGGCGGACGCGGTCCTGGAGCTCGTCGCCAAGATCGAGGCCGACGAGGACGTCCAGCGGGTCTTCCACAACCTGGCGTAGGCGGTGCCCGAAGTCTGGCTTCGCGGCCCCGTCGACGGCGTCCCGGCGCTGCTCCAGCCGGTCGCCCACGCGCTGCTCCAGGCGCGCGAGGACGTGACCGCGCTCGTCGCCGGCCTCCCGGCGGCCCGCCTCTGGGACCGCCCCGGCGGCGCAGCGTCGGCGGGCTTCCACCTCCAGCACCTCGCGGGCGTGCTCGACCGGATGCTGACCTACGCCCGCGGCGAGCCGCTCTCCGACGCCCAGTTCGCCGCGCTCCGCGCCGAGGGCGTCCCCGACGACACGCTCTCCCCTGCCTCGCTGCTGGCCGCCTTCTCCGACCGCATCGACGCCGCGCTCGCCCAGCTCCGCGCCACCGACCCCGCGACGCTCGCCGAGGCCCGCCCGGTCGGGCGGAAGGCGCTGCCGTCCACCGTCATCGGGACGCTCGTGCACGCCGCCGAGCACACCCAGCGGCACGTCGGGCAGTTGCTCGTGACCGTCCGCGTGGTGTCCGGCTGACCCTGCCTCGGGACCGAGGCAGGCAGGGTCACCGCCGCGTGAACCGCCGGTAGCCCCGACCCAGGACCCGCCAGTAGCGGACCGGCATGAGCCGCTGGAGCCACGTCCCGGCCCGCGCCCCACTCGCCACGATCAGCCGGGGCTGCCGCCGCGCGACCGCTCCCGCGATGGCCTCGCCGACGGTCTCCGCAGGCGTCGTCAGGAACACGCGCTCGAAGCGAAGTGCCTGCTTCGAGGCGGCCTCCGGGTCCACCGCGCCCGCCGCCACCCGGGCGTTGCGCGAGATCGCCGTCGCCACCCCGCCCGGATGGATGACGGTCACGCCGACGCCCGTCCCCTCCAACTCATGCCGCAGCGACTCGCTGAAGCCGCGCACGGCAAACTTGGATGCCGCGTACGCGGTCTGCTCCGCCGGGGCGATGATGCCGAACAGGCTCGACACGTTCGCGACCTGCCCGCCGCTCGCCGTCAGCGCCGGCAGGAACGCCTTCGTCAGGCCGATCAGACCGAACACGTTGATCTCGAAGAGCCATCGGATCTCGTCCATCGACAGCTCCTCGAAACGCCCCGCCAGCGCCACGCCCGCCGCGTTCACGAGGACCGTCACCCGCCCGTGTTCGGCGAGGACCGCCTCCGGCAGTGCAGCGACCGCCTCGGCGTCGGCCACGTCGAGGACGTGCTCGGTGACCGAGACGCCCAGGGCGCGAGCGTCGGCGGCGGTGTCCGCCAGCCCGTCCGCGTCCCGGTCCACCAGTGCCAGGGCGGCGCCGCGGCGCGCGAACGCCAGCGCCGTCGCCCGGCCGATGCCGGACGCCGCGCCCGTGACGACGACCACGCCGCCGCTGAGGTCGAGCGCGCTCATGCCTCCTGCACCAGTCGCCGCCACCGCCGCGCGACCGCCACCGTCGCCCGCTCGGCCGACCGGCTCACGGCGGTCAGGTGGATGAACCCGTGCGGTTGGTCTGCCTGCCGGTAGAGGTCGGCGCGCGTGCCCGCCTCGGCGAGCGCGTGGGCGTACGCCTCCCCTTCGTCGCGGAGCACGTCGAACCCGGCCGTGACCACCAGCGCGGGCGCGAGCCCGTCGAGCGTTCCGTAGATCGGCGAGAGCCGCGGGTCGCGTCCGTCTACGTCGGCGCCCGACGTGTAGACGCCGAAGAACGCCTGGCGGACGGCGTCGGGCAGCAGGTAGCCATCGAACAGGTCGCGCGACGCTCGGTGCGTCGGATGGTCGGTCGCCGGGTAGAGCAGCAACTGCCCGACCGGCGGGCGCTCGTCGCGCGTCTGCTGGGCCACGACCGCCGCGAGCGCCCCTCCCGCGCTGTCGCCTCCCACCCCGACCCGACCCGCGTCCATGCCGAGGCGGGCGGCGTTGGCCTGCGCCCAGCGGAACGCCGCCACACAGTCGTCGACGGGCGCGGGGAACGGGTGCTCAGGGGCGAGCCGGTACGCAACGCTCAGGACCGCGTGCCCGGCCTGGCGACACAGGATGCGGCATGGGCCGTCGTGCGTGTCGAGGTCGCCCTGGACGTAGCCGCCGCCGTGGAAGAACACCGTCAACGGCGGCCGCTCGACGCCCTCGGGCAGGTAGAGGCGCGCGTCGAGCGGCCCCTCGGCTCCGTCGACGGTCAGGTCGCGGACGCTGGCGACCGTCGCCGACGCACTCCCGATGGCGAGCGTGTCGCGTCGGTACTGCGCCCGCGCCCGCTCGGGGTCTGTGCGCACGATGACGGCGCCGTCGGGGCGCGGGTTGAGTTCGAGGACGGCGTGGACGGCCGGGTCCAGGCGCTGCCCGTCCACCTCCGGCGGCGCGCTCTGTGCGGCGGCCACCTGGACCGCCTCCGGCAGCGCGCCGAGCACGCGGGCCCCGACGCCGCGGACGCGGTCCACCGGCGTCGGCTCGGCGGGCGGCGACGCCGGTGCGGAGGGAAGGCGTCCTAGCGCGCGAGCGCCGCCGACGTCGGGGCCGAGCGGACGGAAGCGGTAGTCGTCCGGGTCGAACGGCGCGACGCGCTTCTGGAAGGCGGGCACCGAGCCCGGCCAGATCGCCGCGTTGCGCCCCGTCGCGTCCAGGTACCAGGACGCGCAGCCGCTCGTCCAGACCGTCCCCTCGCCCACCGCGTCCACCTCCCGCACCCATGCCGCCTGCGCCGTCCGCGTCGGCTCGACGGCCGCCAGCCGCCGCTCCCGCATCACGCGGACCGCGTTCACGACGTGGTCGATCTGCGCCTCGGCCATCAGCACCACCGACGAGTGCCCCAGGCCAGTGTTCGGCCCCTGGATCAGGAAGAGGTTGGGGAAGCCCGCCACGGTCGTGCCGAGATGGGCGACCGGGCTCTCGCCCCACGCGTCCGACAGCCGCTGCCCGGCACGCCCCGCGATACGCGTCCCGAACGGCATCTCGGTCGCGTAGAAGCCCGTCGCGAACACCAACACGTCCGTCGGCCGCGCGACGCCGTCCGCCCCGACCGTCTCGTGGGGACGGACCTCGACCAGCGCGCCATCCACGACAGTCACGTTGGGCTGCATGAGCGCCGGGTAGTACGCGTCCGAAAGGAGGACCCGTTTGCAGCCGATCCGGTAGTCCGGCGTCAGCACGCGGCGCAGCGCGGGGTCCGGGACCTGCCGCTTCAGGTGCGGGCGCGCGAGGAGTCGCTCCGCGGCCCGCCCGATCCACGCGTGGCGAAAGGCGAGCCCGTTCGTCTCGTGGTACTGAAAGAGCGTCTGCCGCAGCTTCCGCTGCACGGCCGGCTGCTCGCGGAAGCGCCGCCGCGTGGCCTCCTTGATGGGCGCGTCGCGACGCGGGATCACCCACGGCGCCGTCCGCTGGTACACCGTCAGCGCGCCCGCCACCTTCTGAAGCTCCGGCACCACCTGGATCGCCGACGCCCCGGTCCCGACCACCGCGACGGCCTTCCCGTCCAGGTCCACCGTGTCGTCCCAGCGCGCGGTGTGCATCACCTCGCCCGCGAACGTGTCCAGGCCGGGGATGGCGGGCAGGCGCGGCTCGGCGAGGGCGCCCGGCGCCGCCACCAGCACGTCCGCCGTCACGTCGCCGCCCGTCGTCGCGATGCGCCAGCGCGCCGCCGTCTCGTCCCACGCCGCCTCGGTGACCTCGTGGCCGAACCGGATGCGCGGCGTCACGCCGAACCGCCCGGCCACCTCCTCGAGGTACGCCCGGATCTCGGGCTGGCGCGCGTAGCGGAAGGACCAGTCGGGGTTCGGCGCGAACGAGAACGCGTAGAGGTGCGCCTGCACGTCGCACGCGGCGCCCGGGTACGTGTTGTCGCGCCAGACGCCGCCGACAGAGTCCGCCCGCTCGAACAGGACCACGTCGTCCACGCCGTCCTCCAGCAGCTTCACCGCCGCCCCGATCCCCCCGAAGCCGGTGCCGACGATAGCGACGTGGTGGTGCGGGACGGCAGGCATGGACGAGCGGGGAGACAGGGCCGCCGTCAACCCGCCGCCGCCGCCGAGGGTCCGCCGACTCGTCCACCCAGACGTGGCGGCCCGCTCCTCGATCCTCCGTAGGGGCACACCGGCGGTGTGCCCCTACCGGCGAGATGACGCTCGCCTGACTCCGCAGTCCCGTCCACCTCGGCCCCGAGGCGGACCGCCCCCCAATTGTGAAGGCAATCCGACGCGGCATCGGAGACCTCCGAGACGGCATCAGAACCTTCCGAGACGGCATCAGAACCTTCCGACACGGCACTAGAACCCTCCGAAACGGCATCCGAGCCCTCCGATCTGGCCAAAGAGGTCTCAGACTTGACCCAGGAAGCCTCCGACCCGGCCCCAGACGAGTCGGACGTGACTCAAGAACCCTCCGACCCGGTTCCAGACCCCTCCGACCGCCTTCCAGCCCACCTCGACCCCGAGGCGGGCACCCTCGACCCGCCGACGAACCCCGAACCCTGAACCCCGAACCCGCTCAGCGCTGGTGCATCTCCATCTTCTTCCGCACCGCGTTCACCATCTCCCGGAACTGCGGGTCCGTGTCCACCTGGTCCTCCACGCTCCGCACCGCGTGGATCACCGTCGAGTGGTCGCGCCCGCCGAAGTGCAGCCCGATCGTCTTGAGGCTGTGGTTCGTGATCTCCTTCGAGAAGAACATCGCCACCTGCCGGGCCTGCACCACCTCCCGCTTGCGCGTCCGCGCCCGCACGAGGTCCTCCGGGATGCCCAGGTACTCGCACACCACCGCCTGGATCACCTCGATCGTCAGCTGCGGGCGCGCCTCCTTGATGAGGTCCTTCAGCACGTCCCGCGCCAGCTCCTGGTCGATCTCGCGCCCCGTCAGAGCCGCGTGCGCCTGCAACCGGATCAGCGCCCCCTCCAGCTCCCGGATGTTGCTCTTGACGTGCGTCGCGATGTACTCGATCACCTCCGGCAGCACCTTCGTGCCGTCGTCCTTTGCCCGGCGGTTCAGGATCGCGATGCGCGTCTCGAAGTCCGGCGGCTGCACGTCCGCCGCCAGCCCCCACTGGAAGCGGCTCAGCAGCCGCTCCTCGATGCCCACGATGTCCTTCGGCGGACGGTCCGCCGAGAGCACGAGTTGCTTGCCCTGCTGGTGCAGCTCGTTGAAGATGTGGAAGAACTCCTCCTGCGTCTTCTCCTTGCCGCCGAAGAACTGGACATCGTCGATGATCAGGATGTCCACCCCCCGATAGAACTGCGAGAACTCCCCGATCCGGTTCGACTGGATCGACTGCACGAACTCCGCCGTGAACATCTCCGACGAGACGTAGCGGACCGTCTTCGCGTGGTTGTTCGCCAGCGCGTAGTTGCCGATCGCCTGGATCAGGTGCGTCTTGCCCAGCCCCACGCCCCCGTAAATCAGGAACGGGTTAAAGCTGGTGCCGCCCGGGTCCTGCGCGATCGCCCAGCTCGCCGAGCGCGCCAGCCGGTTGCAGTCGCCCTCGATGAAGCTCTCGAACGTGTACGACGTGTTGAGGTGCGGGTCCACCTCGATCGGCTTGACGCCCGGCAGCGCGAACGGGTGCGCCGACGGCGCCCGGCGCCGCTCCGGCGACCGGTCGAACCCGCGCGTGCGGTCGACCGACCGGCCAGCGTCGGACGGGACGTCGGCAGCCGTGCGCGGCGGGGTGACCCCCTCGGGCAGCTCCACGCGCGGCGGACGCTCGGCAGGCGGCACGTTGGCCGGCTGCCTCGCCGGAAGCTCCATCGACGCCCCCCGCCGCCCGCCCGAGGTGGGCTCGTCGCGCTCGATCACGATGTCGTAGTAGAGGCGCCCGCCCGGCCCCAGCACCTTCGTGATCGTCTTGCGCAGCAGCGCGAAGTAGTGCTCCTCCAGCCACTCGTAGTAGAACCGGCTCGGCAGCTGGACGGTCAGCTTGAGCGCGCCGTCCTCCTCCTCCAGCCCGACCGCGCGGAGCGGCTCGAACCACGTCCGGAAGCTCTGCCGGCTGATGTTGTCCCGGATGATCCCGAGGCACTCGTCCCAGACGTCGTCACGCGATCGGTCCATGGGGGAGTGACGGGCAGGGATGTGGGTGGGAGGGCCTGGAATATCGGGACTGCCGCCGCAAAAGGAAGCCCGCCCGACAACCTCCACAGAGAGTTGTCCACAACCCGCCGAGCGGCCGATGCGCCATACGCGCCAGGATCGCAGGTTCCAGAATGAGGTTGTCCACCGGCCGTCCACCACCAACAGCGATTCACTGCCCGTTGCAGGACAACACGTTGCAGCCAGCAGGTCAGAGCACGGCTGCGCGGATTACCACGAGATGACGCATGGCGCGCCGGTGGACCCGATTTCGAAATCTCGTTATCCACACCCTGTGCACGCTCTGGCTCCAGTACCGGATGAGGTGTGGCACGGGTTCTCCCTACCGCCGTATGCGAGAGGCTCCAGGGCTCCGCCTCGGTCCGCTCGATGGCCGTAGGACCGACAGGCGACGGCGCTCCAGCATGTGGATGCCGGGCGGGGCTTCATCGAACATCGCGTGAGGCTCTTGGCGGGCGCTCGGCCCCGCCTCTACCTTCACGGGCTCCCAGGGCGACAGCCCTCATTCTGCCGGGCCTGTGCCCGCGTTCCTTGACGACCGACGTCCGAGACACCGTGTTCCGGGTTCGCATCGCTCCGCTCCCCGACGGCCTCCATCAGGAGACCCACCACCCCTCGGCCGAGGATCTCGGCCTCGACCCGGAGGTGTTCTCCGGCATCGAGGTGGACCTGCGGCTCGATGTCGCCGAGCGACGCGTGCTGGCCGCCTACACGGCCCGCGCCACGGCCCGCCTGGAGTGCGACCGGACCCTGGAGATGTACGACGAGCCGGTCGAGGCCGACCACGCCGTGCTCTTCTCGGCCGACGCGCAGCCCGACGGGGACGACCCCGATGACGACCTCCTGCCGCTCGACGCGGACGCGCTCGCCATCGACCTCACCGCGCCGGTCCACGACACGCTCTTGCTCGCGCTCCCGCTCCGGCGCGTGAGCCCGGCCGCCCGAGCGGCCGAGATCCCGACGACGTTCGGCGAGCCCGACGACGACGACGACAGCCCGGCCGACCACCGCTGGGCGGCCCTTCGAGGCCTCCGCCCCGACGGCGACCCCGACTCTTCCGACTGACCCCGCCGCGAGGCGACACCCCCGACTCCGATGGCCAACCCCAAACGCAAGCATTCCAAGGCGCGCTCCCGTTCGCGCCGCGCGAACTACCGCGTCAAGAACGTGCCCCAGACGCACGAGTGCCCCAACTGCAGCAATGCCAAGCTGATGCACCGGGCCTGCCCGACCTGCGGCCACTACCGAGGTCGCGAAGTCCTCGCCGTCAAGGGCTACGTCTAGACGGACCGGGGCCCTCGCGGGGTCTCATCGTCTCTGATCGCCTGCCCGCCCGCGCGACCCGACATGGCTCGCGCGGGCGGCGTCCGTTGACGGCGGCGGGTATCTTCCCGTCCCCTCCTCCCCGCCCGTCTCGCCCCGCCTGCCCATGCCCGTCCGAGTCGCCGTCGACGCCATGGGCGGAGATTATGCTCCGGGCGTCGTCGTGGAAGGTGTGCTGGATGCGCTCGCCGAGGCCGGCGACCGCGTGACGGTGCTGCTGGTCGGCCGCGAGGCCGAGGTCCGCGCCGAGCTGGACCGCCTCGGCGGCGCCGAGAACGAGACGCTGCGCGTGGTGGACGCGCCGCAGGCCATCGGCATGGGCGAGAGCCCGACGGTGGCGCTCAAGACCAAACCCGAGTCCTCGATCCACATCGGCATCGGCGCCGTCAAGAACGGCCGGGCGGACGCGTTCGCCAGCGCCGGCAACACGGGCGCCGTGATGACGGCAGCGCTGTTCGGACTGGGCCGCCTGCCTGGCGTGCTCCGCCCCGCCCTGCCGGGCTACCTCCCCACGCCGTCTGGCACGTGCGTCGTGCTCGACGTGGGCGCCAACGTGGAGGTCCGCCCCGAGCACCTCGTGCAGTTCGCCCAGATGGGCGCCGTCTTCGGGGCCGCGTTCCTCGGCAAGGAGGACCCGACGGTCGGGCTCATCAACGTCGGCGAGGAGCCCGGCAAGGGCACCGACACGGTCAAGGAGGCCCACAAGACGCTGGCCGCGCTCGGCGAGCAGGGCACGATCCGGTTCGTGGGCAACGTCGAGGGCCGCGACATCCTCCAGCACGGCGCCGACGTGTGCGTCTGCGACGGGTTCGTAGGCAACGTGGTCCTCAAGCTGGCCGAGTCGGTGGCGACGATCCTGCCCCAGATGGTCCGGTCCGAGATCGGGCGCCAGGAGCTCGCGCCGGAGCAGGCCCAGTTGGTCGGCGGCGTCCTCAAGGGGATGCTGGCCCCGTTCGACTACCAGGCCTTCGGCGGCGTCCCCATGCTCGGCATCGACGGGACGGTCGTGATCGGCCACGGCGGGTCGTCGGCGCGAGCCATCCGCCAGATGGTGCTCTCCACGGCCAGCCTCGTCGAGCAGAACCTGACCGCCCGGATCGGCCGCGCGCTCCGCGACCCCGGCCCCGACGCCTCGTCCTCCTGATTCCCTTCTGATGCCCGATTCCAAGACGACGGCCGCCGTGACGGCGGTGGGGACCTACCTCCCCCCGGATCGCCTCACCAACGCCGACCTCGAGAAGCTCGTCGACACCAACGACGAGTGGATCCGGACGCGGACGGGCATCGAGGAGCGCCGCATCCTCAAGGACAAGACCAAGGCGACCTCGTTCATGGCGTCCGAGGCGGCCAGGATGTGCCTCGCCAAGGCCGGCGTCGACGCGTCCGAGGTGGACTGCATCCTGGTCGCGACCGTCACCCCCGACGTGGTCTTCCCGTCGACGGCCTGCCTCGTGCAGAACCAGATCGGCGCGACGAACGCCTGGGGCTACGACATCTCGGCGGCCTGCTCGGGCTTCCTCTACGCGCTCACGACGGGCTCGAAGATGATCGAGGCGGGCATGCACCAGAAGGTGCTCGTGATCGGGGCGGACACGATGACGCGCATCATCGACTACACCGACCGCGCGACCTGCATCATCTTCGGCGACGGCGCCGGGGCGGTCCTGCTGGAGCCCACCACCGACGGGACGGGCTTCCAGGACAGCGTCCAGTACGTGGACGGCTCAGGCGTGGACTCGCTCTGGATGCCGGGCGGCGGCAGCCTCCACCCGGCCACCCACGAGACGGTCGACGCCCGCCTCCACTACGCCAGCCAGGACGGCAAGACGGTCTTCAAGCGCGCCGTCACCGGCATGGCCGACGCAGCGGCCGAGGTGATGGAGCGCAACGGGCTCGTCGGCGAGGACATCCGCTACCTCGTGCCGCACCAGGCCAACCTCCGCATCATCGACGCGACCGCGCGGCGGATGGGCGTCGGGCCGGACCAGGTGATGGTCAACATCGCGAAGTACGGCAACACGACCGCGGCCACCCTCCCCCTCTGCCTCGGCGACTGGGAGAACCAGCTCCGGCCGGGCGACAACCTGATCCTGGCGGCCTTCGGCGGCGGCTTCACCTGGGGCGCGACCTGGCTCAAGTGGAGCTACGGCGCGTAGGGCGTGGAGCGTAGGCCGTAGGCATCCCACGAACAACGCACCACGCACGACGACATGCTCGCTTTCCTCTTCCCCGGCCAGGGCTCCCAGGCGCCCGGCATGGCCGCCGACCTCGTCGATCTCCCCGAGGCCCGCGCGATCCTCGACGAGGCGGACGCCGTGCTCGGCTTCTCGCTGACCGACCTGATGTTCGGCGACGACCCGGAGGCGCTCAAGCCGACCGAGATCACGCAGCCGGCGCTCTACACACACAGTCTGGCTGTCAACGCCGTGCTGGCAGCGCGGGGCGTCCGGCCGGATCTGGCGGCGGGGCACAGCCTCGGCGAGTGGAGCGCGCTGGCAGCCGTCGGCGCGATGTCGTTCGCGGACGGGCTACGCGCCGTCCGGCGCCGTGGCGAGCTGATGGCGACCGCGGGCGACGTGCGCCCTGGCGCGATGGCGGCCGTCCTGGCACTCGACGCCGATGCGCTCGAAGCCGTCTGCCGCGAGGCCACCGAGGCGGGCGAGGGCGAGGTGGTCCCGGCCAACTACAACGACCCCGGCCAGATCGTGATCTCGGGCGACGCCCCGGCCGTCGAGCGCGCCTCGGCGCTCGCCTCGGAGGCGGGCGCGCGGCGCGTGGTCCCTCTCCCGGTCTCGGGCGCCTTCCACAGCCCGCTCATGGCATTCGCCCGCGACGGGCTCAAAGAGACGCTGGACGCGCTGATGCTCCACGTCCCGTCGTGCCCGGTCGTCCTGAACGTGACCGCCGAGCCGACGACCGACCCGGAGGCGATCCGGATGCGGCTGCTCGACCAGCTCACCGCGCCGGTCCGCTGGGCGCAGTCGCTGGAGCGGATGCAGGCCGACGGCACCGAGCGCTTTGTCGAGGTGGGCACGGGCAAGGTGCTCTCGGGCCTCGTCAAGCGAACGCTGGGCCGCGACGCGGTCTCCGTCCAGGCCGGAACGGCCGCGGAGGTGGCGGCGCTGACGGCGTAGTCGAGGCCGAGCGAGCAGGGCGCGGCCGGGGGTGCGATCTTTCGGCCCCTCTGACCGACCGACCCTCATGACCCTCGATCTCTCCGGCAAGGCCATCCTCGTCACCGGTGGCACCCGCGGCATCGGCCGCGCCATCGTCGAAGCCGCCGCCCACGCGGGCGCCTCGGTGGCCTTCACCTACCGCTCCTCTACCGAGACGGCCGACCAGCTGGTCGAGGCGCTCGGCGGCGACGAGAAGGCCCTCGCCATCCAGGCCGACGCGGCCTCGGGAGAGGACGCCCAGACGGCCGTCGAGGCGGTCGTGGCGAAGTGGGGCTCCATCGACGGGCTCGTGGTCAACGCGGGCATCACGCGCGACGGGCTCATGATCCGGATGGACGCGCAGGCGTGGCAGGACGTGATCGACACCAACCTGACGGGCGCCTTCCACGTCACCAAGGCCGCCTACCGGCCGATGATGAAGCAGCGCGCCGGGTCCATCGTCACCATCTCGTCGGTGGTCGGCGTGATGGGCAACGCGGGGCAGGCCAACTACGCAGCGTCGAAGGCCGGACTGATCGGCTTCACCAAGAGCATCGCACGCGAGCTGAGCGGCCGCGGCGTCCGCGCCAACGTGGTGGCGCCGGGCTACATCGAGACCGACATGACGGCCGACCTCGGGCCTGCCGCGGAGGCCCTCATGGACCAGATCCCGCTCAAGCGGCTCGGCCAGCCGGACGACATCGCGGCGGCGGTCCTCTTCCTCCTGTCAGACGCCGCGGCCTACGTGACCGGCCACGTCTTGCACGTCGACGGCGGGATGGCCATGTAGCACGCCTGGTGCGTCTGCATCAGGGTAGAGGCCGACCGCCGTGCGAGGTTGGGGGTTTCTCCTTCAGTCGTCGTGCGTCCTGTCGTCCTGCTCTCGCTTTTCCTCACCGTCGCCGCTCAGGCCCAGGACCGGGAGCCCGCCTTCCTTCCTCGGGCCGCCGTCGTCACGGTGGGCGTGGCGGGCGGCGTCGGCGCGGTGGTGGGGGCCTACTACCTGATCCCCTCGTGGTACGACACGCCCCCCGGGGCGGCGCTTCTGGTGCTTTCGTACCCAGCGGGAGTCGCACTCGGAACGATGCTCGCCTCTGAGGCCCTCGGCCTGGACGCGCCGCCGGGCCGGGTGCTGACGGATGCGGCGCTGGGCCTACCGGCTGGCGCGCTGGCGGGGCTGGTGACCGGCGGCCTCGTCGCGGGGCTGATCTACCTCCCGACGGCCGAGGTGGAGTACAACCTCCTGCCCGCGCTCATCGGCGGCGGCGTGGGGATTCTGACCGCCGTCGGCGTGTCTTCGGTGGTCGCCTCCCGGCGCGTAGAGGCGTCCCCGGTGCCCCTGCGGGCGCCGATGGGCGAGTCCGGCGCCGGGCTGTCGCTCCGCATCGCGCTCTGACCCCGCCCGCCTCGGTCACGAGGCGAAGCGGGTCGAAGAGGGCCACGAGGTGGGGTGCTACCCGGCGTCCGGGTCGTGGGCGCCCGTGATGTCGCCCTGGAGCTCGCCGTAGAGCCATGCCCGGGCGGCTCGCCAGGAGCGCGCGACGGTCGCCTCGGACACGCCGAGCGCCTCGGCCGTCTCGACCACCGAGAGGCCACCGAAGAAGCGGCACTCGACCACGCGCGCCGCGCGCGGGTCGGCGGCCTCAAGCCGCTGGAGCGCCTCCTCGACCATCGCCGCACGGTCGGCCTGGGCCTCGGTGAAGGGCAGGCCCATCACCTCTTCGTTCAGCGACGTGTGGGCGGCGCCGCCGCCGCGCTTCTGCGCCTTGCGCGCCTCGCCATAGCTGACGAGGACCTGCCGCATCGCGCGCGAGGCGACCGCCAGCAGGTGCGCCCGGTTCTCGACCGAGGCGTTCTCCAGCTTGATGTACGCCTCGTGCACGAGCGCGGTCGTGTTGAGGGTGTCGTTGCCGATCCAGCGCGAGCGGTGACGCTGCGCGATCTGCCGAAGGTCGCCGTAGATCCGCTCGAAGAGCGCGCCCGAGGGCGGCTCGCCGCGACCGATCGCGTCGAGGAGCGCGGTGGTCTCCTCGGCCAGGGTTGGAGCATCCATACCGTGTCGTGGTGGGATGCCGGAACCTACGGTCAGGCCTGCCCTTTCGCGTCACGGCCGCGTGTGAAGCCCCGGGATGACAACGAACCGTGGAGAGAACTCCGCCCGAAGTCGTCCGCGCGCCATACCGAGGGCGGACGAGATGCGTAATGTGAGGCAGGTGCGGACGTTCCGTATCCGCGCGTGGCGAGAGCCCGCGCCTGCGACGCCGGTCGGGAGGAGACGACGAGACCCGGGCGGCCCCCTCCACTCCCCCCGACCGACATGGCGTTCAAAGCCGTTTTCGATCTCACCCAGAAGGCCCAGAACGAGGCCAAGGCCGAGCGTCAGCTCGACACCCCCTTCGACGCCCCCGACGAGAACGTCGACGCGGCGGCCATCGCCGACCTGCCCGAGCGCCTCCAGGCGGGCGTCGAGGCCCTCGGCTGGCCCGCGCTGATGCCCGTCCAGGCCGAGGCGATCCCCTACATCCTCGACAACCGCGACCTGATCGTGCAGTCGCGGACCGGCTCGGGCAAGACGGGCGCGTTCCTGCTGCCGCTGCTCGAGAAGCTCGACGTCCGCGAGAAGACGACGCAGGCGCTGGTCCTCTGTCCGACCCGTGAGTTGGCGAGCCAGATCCACGCCGAGTTCGAGCGCATGAACGCCGGGCTCGCCCCGGAGGAGCGGCTCAACGCGATCCCGGTCTACGGCGGCGTCGGCTACGGCCCCCAGGTGGAGGCCTTCGAAAAGGGCGCCCAGCTGGTCGTCGGCACGCCGGGGCGCGTGCTGGACCACCTCTCGCGCGGGACGCTCAAGCTGGACAAGCTGCGCACGATCATCCTGGACGAGGCCGACGAGATGCTCTCGATGGGCTTCTTCCCCGACATGATCAAGGTCCGCCGCTACCTGCCCAAGCAGCGCGACTCGTACATGTTCTCGGCCACGATGCCCTTCCAGGTGCAGCGCATCGGCAAGGAGTTCCTGACCGACCCGGTGTTCCTGGCCACGGCGGGCGGCCAGATCCACGTCGAGCTGATGACGCACCGCGCGTACCAGGTCCACCCGATGCAGAAGGACCGCTCGCTGGCGACGCTCATCGAGTGGGAGAACCCGACCGCGGCCATCATCTTCGCCAACACGCGCCGCGAGGTCGAGTACCTCGCCACGTTCCTCAACAACTACGGCTACGACGCCGCCGGCATCTCGTCCGACCTGACCCAGAAGGCGCGGGAGAAGACGATGAAGCGGATGCGCGACGGCGAGCTGCGCTTCCTGGTGGCCACCGACGTCGCCGCGCGCGGCATCGACGTGGAGGACCTGAGCCACGTCTTTCAGTACGACATCCCGCAGGACCGCGAGTACTACGTCCACCGCTCAGGCCGGACGGCGCGTGCGGGCAAGGCGGGCGTCTCGATCGCCATCACGACGGCGACCGACATGCCGACGCTGCGCCAGATCGCGCGCAAGTACGACATCCCGCTCGAGGAGCGCGACATGCCGACCGAGGAGGAACTCGCGTCCCGCGTCGGCCAGCGGCTGACGAACCTCTTGGAGGACCGGATGCGCTCCCGCTCGAACCTGGAGCGCGAGCGCCAGAGCCGCTTCGTCGCCGTCGCCAAGGCGCTGGTCGAGGAGGGCGAGCCCGAAGTGCTGGCCATGCTTCTGGACGAGGCCTACCAGTCCAGCCTCCACGGCGCGCCCGTCGGCCCGGCGATGGACCGCTCGGAGTCCGAGTACGACATCCGCCAGCGGGAGGCCCGTGAGGAGCGCGAGGGCCGCGGCGAGCGCCGCTCCCGCCGCGACGACGACGACCGCGGAGGCCGGGGCCGCTCCCGCCGCCGCGACGACGACGCGGCCGACGACCGCCCGGACGAAGCACACGCCGACGCCCGCGACGACGTGTCCACCGACACCGCCTCCGAGACGCCCCGTGCCGACGATCAGCCCGAGGCGGACGTGAAGCCGAAGCGCAAGCGCCGTCGCTCCAAGCGCAAGTCGAGCGGCGACGGCGGGTCGGAGGCCTAGGCCTGCGAGGTGTGGAGGGCGTGGACCGCGGGCCGCTGTGCCTCTGGGGGCGTCCTACGCACCGTGCCCGACGGCCTCGCTCCGGTGTGACCTGACTCTCCCCTCCTATGATCGAACTCTGCACCGCCGCGCTGCTCTACGCCGCCTCTGCCGGAGCGCCGGGCGCCGCCCCGTTCACCGTCTTCGACGCGCAGGGCGCGCAGGTGGAGCTGGCGACCCTCTGCAACGCCATGGACGACGCCGACGTCGTCTTCCTGGGTGAACTGCACAACGACTCGACGGCGCACGCCATCCAGCTCGAACTGCTCGCGTGGGCAGACGCGGCCACCCGGAGCACCGACCGGCCACTGGTGCTTGGCCTGGAGATGGTCGAGACCGACGCACAGACGGTGCTGGACGAATACCTCGCCGGGCTCGTCCGGGAGCGCGACTGGCTGGCCGCGAGCCGCCCGTGGACCAACTACGAGACCGACTACCGCCCCCTGGTCGAGTTCGCCCGCGAGCACGGCGCCGCGGTCGTCGGCACGAACGCGCCGGGGCGCTACGTGAGCCTGGTCTCGCGGCGCGGCGGCGTGGCCGTGCTCGACAGCCTGAGCGCGTCCGCCCGCGCATGGCTGCCTCCGTCCTCGGCTCCCCCGTCCGACCCGCTAGCGGCCAAGTTTATGGACCTGATGGGCGGGATGCCGCACGGCGCGGGCCCGACCGTGGAGGGCATGCTGGCCGGGCAGAACCTGCGCGACGCCACGATGGCGTGGCAGATCGCCCAGTCGCTGGCCGACCATCCCGGCGCCTTGGTGATCCACGTCAACGGGAGCTTCCACAGCGAGGGCGGGCTCGGCATTCCCGAGCACCTCGCCCGCCTCGCGCCCGAGGCGCGAGTCCTCGTCGTCACGATGGCGCCCGACGCCAAGCCCGGCTCCCTCGGCGACGACTTCGTGATCCGTACCGCCCCGTAGGGACGGATCGCGATCCGCTCTCGCCGGGGGGAGAGCGAGGACCCGTCCTCCGTCTCCGGTCGCCCGTCCTCGCAGGGCACGTCCTCCTCCCCGGACGTGGCGCCCGAAGACGGTATCTTCGCCTCTCCTCTTCGCGGCCGCGCCTATTCGCCTTCGGAACGCCCTGTCTGACCCTCGCTCGGCTCGTCCCGACGGCACCATGCGCGCACGCCTGCTTCCCCTCGCGGGGCTCCTCCTACTTCTGGTCACCCCCGCCTCGGCGCAGGTCTGGGGCGAGATCTCCGGCCGCATCACCGAGGCCGACGGCGGGGCGGTCGCAGGCGCCTCGGTCCTCGTCGAAGGGACCTCGTTCGGCACTAACACGGGGGCTGACGGCCGCTACGGCTTCCGCATCCCCGAGGGGACGTACCCGGTCCGCGTCTCGTTCGTCGGATACACGACCGTGCGCGACACGCTCGTGGTTCGGCGCGGCGCCACGACCACGTTCGACGCCCGGCTGACCTCCGCCGTCGGCGACCTGGGCGACGTGGCGGTCGAGGGCCAGGCGGTCCCCCAGGACGTAGGCGTCAGCCGCATCGACCCGCGGACGGTCCGCGACATGCCGCTCCCGGTGACCGACGCCATCCGCGGCGTCAAGACAGAGCTGGGTGTGTCCTCGTCGAATGAGCTGTCCAACTCCTTCTCGGTGCGCGGCGGCAGCTACGACGAGAACCAGTTCTTCATCGACGGCTTCGAGATCTACCGGCCGCTGCGCATCAGCCAGGGCGAGCAGGAGGGCCTCGGCCTCATCAACGGCGACCTGACCTCCCGGATGACGCTCTTCGCAGGCGGCTTCCCGGTGCGCTACGGCGGCAAGCTGGCCTCGGTCTTGGACGCCACCTACACCACCCCGGAGGGCGTCCCGAGCGGCACGGCGTACGCCTCGACGCTGGACGCAGGCGCGCAGGTCGGCGGCCGCCTGTCGGAGCGCGTCGGGCTGGCCGTCGCCGCGCGCTCGGCGCGGCCCCAGCGCTTCTTCGCCGGGCAAGAGCTCGACGGTGCCTACGACCCCGACTTCCGCGACATCCAGGGCGTCGTGGACGTGCAACTCGCGCCCGCGCACACGCTCCGCACGCTCGGCCTCTACGCGCGCCACCGCTTCCGCCTCGCGCCGCGCCAGCAGGAGACCACGTTCGGCATCTACCCGAACCTCGTCCAGACGGTCGCCCGCGACTTTGAGGGCATCGAGGAGGACGGCTACGACATCGCCTTCGGCGGGCTGCTCCTCACGAGCCAGCTTGGCCAGAACGCCACCGCCGAGCACCGTCTCTCGGTGTTCACCCTGGACGAGTTCGAGACCTACGACGTGACCTCGCGCACCTCGCTCTACCGCCGCCAGCAGCGGCCCGAGGGCTCGCAGGCCGACCTCGACCGCCTCCTCGAAGGCCAGACGCTCCAGCGCGACGTGGCGGCCAACGACATCCAGCAGCTCATCCTGACCGCCCAGGGCCGCTACCTCGCCCGCCTCGGCGAGCACACCGTCGAGGCGGGCTGGCAGGCGCGTACGCTGCGCTTCGACGACCAGATCGACGAGCAGACCACCTTCTCCGGCCAGGGCGACGACGGCGAGCCGGTCACCCTCCCGGCCCGCGTGCTCGTGGCCGACACCACGTTCGCGTCCTGGCAGGGCTCGGTCTGGGCCGAGGACGCCATCCCGCTCGGCCGCCTCACGGTCACGCCTGGCCTCCGCGCCGACTACTTCGCCTACAACGACGAGCTGACGCTCTCGCCGCGGCTGACGGCGCGGTACCGCCTCTCGCCGCAGACCTCGTTCTCGGGCGCGACCGGCCTCTACCACCAGGCGCCGACCTACCGCGAGCTCCGTGGCGACCCCGTCCCCGGCGTCTCGGCGTTCCGCACGCTCGACGGCGACATCCGGAGCCCGCGCGCGCTCCAGGCGGTGGTCGGGCTGGATCACTTCTTTACGTCCCGCCGCGTCGCCCTCCGCGCCGAGGCTTACGTCAAGCAATACACCGACCTGATCTCGTACGATGTCGAGAACGTCCGCGTGGTGTACTCCGCCGAGAACGACTCCGAGGGCTACGCCGCCGGCGCCGACCTCCAGCTCCGCGGCGAGCTCGTGCCGGGCCGCGAGAGCTGGATCAACTACGGCTTCCTCTTCACCCAGGAGCGCTTCTACACGCCCGAGGCCACCGACGAGCAGACGCTCGCGCGCTTCGCCGCGCAGGGCGGCGGCGACTGGATCGCCCGCCCCACCGACCGCCGCCACAACCTGTCCATCTTCATCCAGGACTACGTCCCCGGCGACGACACCTGGACCCTCCATATCCGCACGCTCTACGGCTCCGGCATCCCGACGACGCCGCCCGCACGCGACGTGGAGCGCTCCAACACGTCCATCACGGTCTTCGACGAGGGGCAGCGCAACGCCATCCGCCTGCCGAGCTACTTCCGGTTCGACCTCGGCGCCACGAAGGTGCTCCGCCTCGCCGATCTCGCCACCGGCGACCCGCTGGAGCTGCTCGCGACCGTGGAGGTGCTCAACTTGTTCGACCAGACCAACGCCGTCGCCTACTCGTGGGTCGAGCAGTTCTCGGGCGACCGCCGCATCTACACCGCGGTCCCGACGCGCCTGACGCCGCGCACCCTCAACGTCCGCTTCCGGGTCGACTTCTAGGCCACCTGCCGTAGCCTAGAGCTTCGTCAGCGTGACCGAGAGGGTGCCCGGAATCGCGGTCGCCCCGCTGTAGGCGACCGGGTCGAACGCCTGGAGGTTGACCGTCCGAGCGTAGGTGCCCGTGAGGCGGCTCCCCGTCTCGGTGTAGTTCAGAGAGAACTGGTTCGGGAGGAGGATCCGCGCCAGTTCGGCCGTGTCATCGTCGGTGAGGCCCCGGAACGTCGCCCGGCCGTTCGAGGCCTCGACCGCGAGGTCGGTCCGGTAGGACAGGTTCTCGTTCGCAAACCGCGTGACGAGGATCGCGTTGGCGTCGCCCCCGAACACGTCGAGGCGGGTCACCTGGAGGTTCAGGCCCGCCGCCACGTCCACAGGGTCAATGGCGGTCCCGTCCGGGTCGAACGTGATCGACGTGACGGCATAGCTGCCATCGACGATGTTCAGGTCGCGGCCGGGGTTCGACGAATCACAACCCGTGAAGGCGGCGACGGCGAGAACGATCGCGACGAGCGCGCAGCGGGGGCAAGTCGGCATGGGAGATCCGGGGGGAAAGAGAGGCGGGTTTACGAATCTCGCCTCGGTTTCGTGCCCTGGCCGGGGCCTTTGTGTGGATCCGCCCCTGCGTGCAGCCCTCGGCTACGGCGCCTCAGCCTCGAACGTAACCTCGGCCAGCGTCACCGCCCCGACCAGCCCGTATCCGCCCACGACGTTCGAGGGCAGGTTGATCGGTTCGGCGAACGGGTTCTCGTCTCCGCCAGAGAAGTACTCGATCCGGTACGCGTCGTAGACATCGCCCGAGAGCGCGGCGACCTGGACCGTCTCCGCGCCGTAGGCATCGCCCGGGCCGTAGCGATCGTCGCGGGCCATCGTGAACGTCTTCTCCTGGCCGTCGAACGTTTGATCCTGGAAGACGACGAACGTGATGTTGCCGTCGATCTCGACCGAGGCCGAGAGCAAGACGGGGTCGCTGGTGGTGAAGCTGTTGAGCAGCCGAGTGGTCTCCGTCGTCTCGGTGCACTCGCCGGTGTTGGGGTCGCAGGTGACCGTGGACGTGTAGGTGTAGTCCCGCAGGAGCGACAACCCGTAGAGGTCTCCGAGGCCGGCCGGATCGGTCAGTCGAACACGGAACCGGCGGTCCGCCCCGTCGCCCTCCTGGGTGGCCGTCAACGTGGGGCGGCGCGGGATGGTCACCGTGGCCGTCGCCGTCGGGTAGCCCGCCGCGTCGACCCGAAACGTGTAGGTGGCTCCGGGCTCCATGCGCGTCGTGCCCTGGTAGGGCCCGCACGGGAACGTCGGCGGGAAGCCGTCCGGACCGGGGGGGCGGCTGTAGTCGTCACACACGTCGGGGCAGAGCACGAGCGTCTCGACGGGCTGGCCGTCGCGCAGAAGCGTGACGGTGGCGTCGGCGCTGGGCGCGGTGGGGCCGAGGTACGACCGCCCACCGTACGGGTCCCGGCTTTCGGTCACGCGGAGGCTCACCGTCGAGTCGGCGGCGAGGACGGCGCGGAGCACGAGCCCCGGCTCGTACGCCGGCGTGTCGATGTCGAGGGCCGGCGTGAAGTCGCACCCGCCGACGGCCGCCAGCAGGAGCGCCGCGCCGAGCGAGCGGAGACGGGAGGCAGGCATGGTCAAAACGAGAACTGGTACGAGAGCGTCGGGAGGACCGGGAACAGCGCCACGCCGACGAGCTTCTGCCGCTGGGAGCCCGACTGCGGGTCCGTCTCGGTGTCGGTCGTGGTGAGGAACGGGTTCTTCTGATTGGTCGCGTTGTATACGTTGAGCGCGAGCGCATGGGGGCGCGGGCCGCGCCGGAAGTACCACGTCGCGCCCAGGTCGAGGCGGACGTAGGCCGGCAGCCGGAACCCGTTGCGCGCTCCGTAGACCGTCCGCTCGTCGGTGTTGTCGCCCTTGATCCACCCGTCGACGCTCCCGCCCGCGAACGTCGTCCCCTCGTAGGCTGCAACGGGCAGCGTGACCGCGTCACCGGTGCCGTACACGAACGCAGCCGACACGTCGAACGGCCGCGAGATCTGGTAGAGCGCGACGGCCGAGACGTCGTGGCGGCGGTCGTAGCGGAAGGGGAAGCGCTCGCCGTCGTTGAGGGCGTCGAACTGGCGGTCGGTCTTGGCGAGGGTGTAGCCCAGCCACGTCGTCAGCCGGTCGGTCCGGTGCTGGACGAACAGCTCCAGCCCACGGCTCGTCCCGTCGCCGGTGACGACCAACTCCTGCCAGTCGTCGAAGGGCGTCGTGAAGGCGGCGCCCTCGCGGTAGGCCACGAGCCCCCGCATATCGCGCCAGTAGCCCTCCAGGGTCCACGTCGTCCGCCCGCTCCGCGACGACCCCGCCAGCCCGGCGGCCACCTGGGTGCCCCGCTGCGGGCCGATCGAGTCGGCCGGGACCCACAGGTCGGCGGGCAGGCCGATGCCCGCGCCGGTCGTCAGCAGATGGATCGGCTGCTGGGTGATGGCCGCGCTCGCCTTGAGCGCCAGCCGGTCGCGGAGCTGGAACGCGGCCGAAAACCGGGGCTCCAGGGACGGATAGACGTAGTCGCCCGTCGTGTAGACGGCGCCATGGAGCCCGAGCCCGAGTTGGAGGCGGTCGCTGACGCGCCATTCGTCCTCCGCGTACGCCACGAGGTCGGCGCCCAGCGTCCGAGACGCGCCCAGGAGGGTGTCGATGGCGACCCCCTCGCGCGCGATCTCGCCGGTTAGGGAGAGCGCGCCCGGCGTGAAGCGGTGCAGCGTCGCCCCGCCGCCGACGCGGACGTTGTGGCCCGCGCCCGCCGCGATGTCGAGGTCGAGCCGGGCGCCCAGGTCCAAGATGCCCGACGTGTAGCGGACGCGCGCGGACGCCGGGTCCGGCCCGCCCCGCCCCTCCTCGATGTCGGCGCCCACGTCGAAGCGGTAGTCGCTGGCCGTCACCGTCAGCGCGGCGAAGGTGCGCGGCGAGACCGTCCGCGTCCAGCGGAAGGCGCCGGTCAGGTTGCCCCAGTCGAGCCCGCCGCCGGTGACGTCCTCCACCTCGGTGGGCGTGCAGCCTGCCTGGTTGCACTGCCGGTACGGGTCGACGGACTCGAACCCGAACACGTCGGCGCCGCCGTAGAGGCTGAGGTAGACGCGGTCCCGGTCGCTCGGCCGCCAGTTGACCTTGGCGTTGAGGTCGTAGAAGTAGGCGCTCGGGTCGACGGTCTCGCGCCCGTTCGCCTCGGCCTCACGGTTGGCCGCGTCGATGAACGGCCGGGCGACCAGGTCGATGTACGTCCGCCGCCCCGAGATCAGGAACGACGCCTTGCCGGGCACGAGCGGCCCCTCGAACAGCAGCCGCGACGACAGCAGCCCTACCTGCCCCTGACCGCCGATCTCCTCCATGTTGCCGTCGCGCAGGCGCACGTCGAGCACGCTCCCCAGCCGCCCACCGAACCGCGCCGGGTAGGCCCCCTTCGTCAGTTCGACGCGGCTCACGGCGTCGCCGTTGAACGTGGACAAGAAGCCGAACAGGTGCGACGAGTTGTAGACGGGGACGCCGTCTAGCAGGATGAGCGTCTGGTCCGGCGAGCCGCCGCGAACGTAGATGCCCGCCGTCCCCTCGGCGCCGCCGCGGACGCCCGGCAAGAGCTGGATGGCCTTCAGCACGTCGGCCTCGCCCAGCAGCGCGGGCAGCCCCTGCACGTCGCGGCCCGTCAGCGCGACCTCGCCCATCTGGGCGGTCGCCTCGGGCCGCTCGCCCACGTCGGCCGCCTCGACGACGACCTCACCCAGCGCGGACTCGGCCTGGAGCGCCACGTCCACACGCACGTCTGCGCGAGCGTCCACCGCAAGATCGGCCGTCTGGTAGCCGACGTACGAGACCCGGAGGCGGACCGAGTCGGAGGGGGCGGGCAGGCTGAAGAAGCCGTACGCGTTCGTCGCGGCGCCGCGGCCGAGGTCGGGCGCGAAGACGGTGGCCCCGATCAGGACCTCGCCGGTCTCGGCATCGGTCACCACGCCGCTGACGACGCCGCGCCCCGGCGACGGCCCCGCGCTCGCGGCCGAGGCGGCCAGGAGCATCCACAGAACGGGCAACAAACGGAACGACATGCGCGACGATCGGGCTGATGACATCGAGGCCCATCTCGAGCCGCACAGGAAGCTAGTCCGGTCACTGGATCAGACGTATGCACTTCGTGTGCCCCGATGCTCCCTGCCGTCGCCCCCTGTCGTTCACCGAGGCGGACAGCCGGCGACGCGCGCGTCGGCGCGTGGGAGCGCCGCGACCCTCACTCCTCGAACCGCACCTCGGTGACCGCCACCGCACCGACGCGCCCGTAGCCGCCGAGCACGTTGACGGGAAGGTCGGCGGGCTCGGCGAACGGGTTCTCGTCCACCTCGAAGTTGGTGATCTGGTAGGCGTCGTACAGCTCCGCCGTCATGGCCGTCACCTGCACGCGGATGGCGCCGGTGTCGCCCGGGTGCGTGCCCCGCGGCGTCGCCTCGATGACGAAGTCGCGCGTCCGCCCGTCGAAGGCGTCGTCGGGGAACGTGACGAAGTGGATGGAGCTGCCCGCCTCGCGCGAGCCCGACACGATCACCGGGTCGGTGGACGAGAAGTCGCTCCGGTAAACGCGCGCCCGGTCCAGCACGACGAGCGTGTCGACGGCACCGCCGACGCGGCACTGCGACACGGTGATCTGGTCCAGTTCCCGGAGGATGGTCAGCCCGTAGCGGTGGCCGAGGCCGGGCGGGTCCGCCAGGCGGACGCGGAACCGGCGCAGGCCGCCCGCCTCGGGCAGCGCCTCGACCGACACCTCGGGCGCCTCCGGAATGGAGACCGCGGCCTCGGCCGAGGGAAGGCCAGGCAGCTCGGCCCGGACGGTGTACGTCGCACCCGCCTCCAGCCGGACGCCACCGCGGTAGCTCCCGCACGCGAACGGCCCCTCGGTGGTCGTCTCCACCTGGCCCGTCTCCACGTTGCACGACGACCTCGACGACTGGTAGCACGTCTGCTCCGAGCCGGTGAGCGTCTCCACCTCGACGCCGTCGCGGAGCAGCGTCACCCGGCCGTCGGTGCGGGAGGGTCGCGCCACGAGCCCCTCGCCCGCCGGGTCGACGACGTACGGATCGCGGCTCACGCTCAGCCGGACCGTCGCCACGCCGTCGGCCATCAGCACCGACCGGATCACGGCCCCCGCCTCATACGGCGGCGTCTCGATGTCGAGCGTCGTCGAGAGGTCGCAACCTGCGAGCGAGATCAGGAGAAGGAAGGCTGCGAATCGCATGGGGACGAGAGACAGGGTACCCGATACGAGGTACGGTCGATGCGAGCGCGGAGCCGCTCCCGCCGACGCACCTCATACCGCGCTCAAAACCCGAACCGGTACGACAGCGACGGCAGCACGGGAAACAGCGCGATACCGACGAGTTGCTGGCGGACCTCGCCCGTCTCCGGGTCGGTCCGCTCGTCGAGGAGCGTGGTGAAGGGGTTCTTCCGGTTGAGGGCGTTGTAGACGTTGAGGGCGACCGCGTGGGGCCGGTCGCCGCGCTGGATGTGGACCGTCAGCCCGAGGTCGAGGCGCGAGTAGGCGGGGAGCCGGTTGCCGTTGCGCGGCCCGTACGCCACCTCCGACGCCGATGCAGGAACGGACTGCGTCCAGTACCCGATGGAGCCCGAACTGAGGAACGTCGCGTCGTAGGTCGCCGCCGGGAGCGTGACGGCGTCGCCGGTGCCGTAGACGGCCGCGACCGAGGCGTCGACGCGCCCGAGGCGGAGCACGGCGACGGCGGACACGTCGTGGCGTCGGTCGTAGCGGTAGGGAAACCAGGCGCCGTCCGCAATGGCGTCGAACCGACGGTCGGTCTTGGCGAGCGTGTAGGCGAGCCACGTCGTCAGCCGGTCGGTGCGGTGCTCGACGAGCGCTTCGAGCCCGCGGCTCCGCCCCTCGCCGGTCACCACCAGTTCCTGCCAGTCGTCGAAGGGCGTCGTGAAGGCGGCGCCGTCGCGGTAGGCGACCAGCCCGCGCATGTCGCGCCAGTAGCCCTCCAGCGACCACGTCGTCCGCCCCGACGGGCTCGACCCGGCCAGGCCGAGCGCGACCTGGGTGCCCCGCTCCGGCCCCACCGAGTCGGCCGGGACCCACAGGTCGGCGGGCAGGCCGATGCCCGCGCCAGTCGTCAGCAGGTGGACCGGCTGCTGGGTCACGGCGGCGCTCGCCTTCAGCGCGACGCGCGGCAGCACGCGGAGCGACGCCGCGATGCGCGGCTCGACGGACGGGTAGCGGTACCGGCCCGAGGCGTAGAGCGCGCCGTGCACCCCGAGGCCGAGCGTGAGCGGCCCGAGGCGCCACGTGTCGTCCACGTAGAGGACGCCCTGGATGCCGTCCGAGGCGCCGCCGCCGAGCGTCGTGTCGGTGGGGACGCCCGTGGCCGCCTCGTCGCCGAGCAGCGCCAGCGCGCCGGGCGAGAACCGGTGCCGGGTGACCGCCGCGCCGACGCGGAGCGTGTGGGTCGCGCCCGCGGCGATGTCGAGGTCGAGGCGGGCACTGAGGTCGCGGATGCCAGACCGGTAGAGCGCCGCCGCCGCGACCGGGCTCGGCCCGTTGCGCCCCTCGTCGGAGGTCACCTCGACGTCGAATCGGTAGTCGCTGGCCGTCAGCGTGAGCGCGCCGAACACGCGCGGCGAGAGCACGCGGGTGGCGCGGACGGAGCCCGTCAGCGAGCCCCAGTCGAGCGCGCCGCCCGTCACGTTCTCGACGCCCGTCGTCGCGCAGTCGCCGCCGGTGCAGGCCACCTCGGGGTCGACGGCGGTGAACCCGAACGCGTCGCCGCCGCGGTAGACGCTCAGGTAGACGCGGTCGCGGTCGGCCGGTCGCCAGCTCAGCTTGGCGTTGAGGTCGTAGAACGAGAGGCGGGGGTCGAGCGTGGCGTCGTTGCGCGCCATCGCGTCCTCGTTGGCGCGGTCGATGAAGGGTCGCGCGAGCAGGTTGACGTGCGTCCGCCGCCCCGAGACCAGCAGCGAGGCCTGGCCGGGAACGACCGGTCCTTCCGCCAGGACCGTCGTCGAGAGCAGCCCGACCTGCCCGCGCACGCGCCGCCGCTCGAAGTCGCCGTCGCGCAGGCGCACGTCCAGCACCGACGCCAGCCGCCCGCCGAAGCGCGCCGGGTAGGCGCCCTTCGTCAACTCCACCCGGCTGACGGCGTCCGCGTTGAACGTCGAGAGGAAGCCGAACAGGTGGGCGGCGTTGTAGAGCGGTGTGCCGTCGAGCAGCACGAGCGTCTGGTCGGGCGAGCCGCCGCGGACGTAGAGCCCCGCCGTCCCCTCCTGCCCCGCGCGGACGCCCGGCAGCAACTGGACCGCCTTCAGCACGTCGGCCTCGCCGAGCAGCGCGGGGAGCGCCTGCACGTCGCGCCCCGACAGCGCGACCGTGCCCATCTGGGGCGTCTCCTCGGGCCGCGCCGCGCCCGCCCCGTCCGCCTCGACCACCACCTCGCCGAGGTCGGCGGGGACGAGGGCCACGTTCAGCCGGCCGCCCTCGGCGTCCGCCGACTCCACCTCGCGCGGCTGGTAGCCGACCGACGAGACGACCAGCGCCACGGAGTCGGCCGGGAGGGGCAGGCTGTAGTGGCCGTACGCGTTCGTGACCGCGCCTCGGTCGAGCGTCGGCGCGTAGACGGCCGCGCCGATCAGCACCCCGCCCGTCCGCGCGTCCGTGACCGTGCCGCTCACCACGGTCTGCGCGGAGGCTCCGGCAGACAGGAGGACGACGAGGCCGAGGACGAGACGCACCATGGAAGTCGGAAGGCCCAGCCCTGCGCGCACCGCAGGGGGCGGAGGCACGGCCAGGCGGCTCCGGGACCGAGAGAATACCACACCCACGATTCCTTCACAATGACCAACGCGTTGCCTTGCCTCGACTTCCCGCATCCGGAATCCGTCATGCCTCGTCGCCCGGACACTCCGCCCGCCTGGGCGGCGTTGGCGGGCTATGGACACGCTCACGCCCTCCCGCCCCGCTGACCTCGACGCTCTCGTGGACCTCCTCCGCGACCGACGCCTCGCCGTGCTGGCAGGCGCCGGAATCTCGACCGAGTCCGGCATCCCCGACTACCGCGGCCCCGAGACGCGCCACATCGAGCGCCGCCCGGTCCAGTACGACGACTTCGTGCGCGACGCCGCCGCGCGGCAGCGCTACTGGGCCCGCGCGAGCCGCGGTTGGGCGCGCATGACCGGCGCCCGCCCCAACGACGGCCACCGCGCCCTCGCGACGCTGGAGGCGGCGGGCAGGGTCGAGGGCGTCATCACGCAGAACGTCGACGGGCTCCATCAGGCCGCCGGGTCCGAACGGGTGGTGGAACTGCACGGCGCGCTGGACCGGGTCGTCTGCCTGGGCTGCGACGCGCGCCAGTCGCGCCAGTCGGTGCAGGCACAGATCGCCGCTCGCAACCCCGGCTGGGTCGACCTCGGCGCCGAGACAGGGCGGGTCGCGCCCGACGGCGACGTGGAGATCGAGGCCGGGGTCGCGGCCTTCGTGCCGCCCGCGTGCCCGGCGTGCGGCGGCGTCCTCAAGCCCGACGTGGTGTTCTTCGGCGAGAGCGTCCCCAAGCCGCGCGTCGCCGAGGCCGCCGGGATGGTGTCGCGCGCCGACGCGCTGCTGGTGGTCGGCTCCAGCCTGGCGGTCTATAGCGGCTATCGGTTCGTGCGGCAGGCGGAGAAAGAGGGCACGCCGGTCGCCATCGTGACGCTGGGCGAGACGCGCGGGCACCGTCACGCCGCCGTCGCCGTGGACGCGCGCCTGGGCGACGTGCTGCCCGCGTTGGCGGACGCGCTCGGCGCCTGACGCCCTCCACCTCAGTGGCCCGCCGGATACTCCCACCTCGGCACCGAGGCGGACAGGGCTGCCAGGCTCCTATGCCTGCGGACCGCCGACCGGCCCACCCATCCGCGCCTCGTCGCCGCGCATCAGGTGCACCAGTCCGACCGGCTGCATGATGCCGCGCTGCATCCCGATGGCCTCGTTGCCGCCCCACGGGCGCCCGCGCTGGAAGTCGGCGTCACCCGCGTTCATCAACGCCACGGCGCGCTGGCGGAGGCGGTCGCTCTCCGGCCGCCCGAACGCGTCGTCGAGGACCAGTCCCACGATGGCAAGCCCCATCCCGTCGAACGCGACGCTGTGGGCCTGGCACAGCCCGTCCACCACGCCGACGAAGTAGCCGAGTGCGAAGGGTGTGGTCCATGCCACTGCGGGCGGGAACGGGGCACCCTCGGCCTCCCCTCGCTGCCGCTGGTCGCGGACGAGCCGGAGGGCGTCCGAGAGGACCCGGCGCTGGTACTTGGAAAGGGGGGACGAAGGAGGCATCAGGAATCGGAGGGCGAGGAATCAGGAGTCAGCAGAGGAGCGCGAACAGGCCACGAACCCGCGACGAGCCCCCCTGATCGCGGAGCCCTCATCCCTCTTCCCCGAACCCGTCCACGCCCATCTCGTGGGCGGCGGCTTCGAGGCCGCGGTCCTGGGGCGTGGCATGGTCGTGGGGGAGCGAGCCACGCGGGCTGCGAAGCGTCACGAAGGGCGTGTAGTGGAGAAAGTTGGAGACGCGCGCCGTGTAGATGTCCGCCGACGCCTCGATCTGGCGGGCGAGGTGGCTCTTGTCGTTGCCCGCCCACATCAGCGGCCCCCAGCGGGGGTTGACGAGACGGCTCGCCTCGGCGGCCAGCGGGGCGATCTCGGCGTCCAGCACCAGCAGCCGCTCGCGGACGGCCGTGATCTGTTCGCTCAGCCACTCCGGCGAGCGCTCCGTCAGCGGGCCGTAGCCCTGGTCGTTGCGCTGCCGCTCCAGGCGGAGCGCCGAAAAGTAGGCCTCCAGGCGCTCCTTCTCCGACATCATGGCCGAGAGCCGCGCCTGCGTGCCGCGCCACGCGTCGAGCGCCTCGATCTCGTCCTCCAGCGGACGCAGCACGAGGGCCGTCCGCCACCGGAGGACGCTCTTCGACGCCTTCACGTCCGCGAACACGTGGTCGCCCACGTACAGGATCTCGGAGCCGCTCAGCCCGAGGCTGGCCTCCACCAGCGCCGCGTGGCCGCCGACGTAGGCGCGCCCCTCCTCCAGCATCCCGGTCTGGCTCCGCAGCACCGCCCGGCCGTCCTCGTCCTCGCCGACGACCTCGAACGCGGGCGCGCGCTCGTCGAAGAAGGCCGGCTTCCGCGCGCCGACGATGGCGATGTCGAACAGGTCCTCCCAGGTCATGTCGCCGGGCAGGTACGGATCGAAGGCGTAGCGCAGGATCGGCGCCGCGTACTCCCACTCCGAGTTGGTGATGAGCAGCACCTTCTTGCCCGCGTTCTTCTGGTCGAGCAGCGTGAGCGGAATGTCCGGGTCGCGCTCGACGAAGCGGTCGGGGTCGGCCAGGATCTCGGCCTTCAGCAGGCCCTCTAGGTGGGCCGCGTCGAGCGTCTTGCGGATGGCCTCGTAGAGATCGTCGTAGCCCAGCCCCGTCGGCAGGACGCCCTCGTCCAGCTTGTCGACCAGTTGGAGGTAGATGCTGGCCTCGGAGATCGAAAAGAGCGTGTTCATGAACCGCCAGCGGCGGTCGTGGAGGTCGACGAGCGTGCGGCGGTACGTTTTCCGCTGCTCGGCGTAGGGTAGCGAGCGCGTCCCGTGGAAGGCCCGCTTGACGTAGCCGAAGCGGTTGGCCTTGACCACGTTGCCCTTCTCCGTATCCACCACGAGCCCCTGCACCACGAGGTCGGGGTCGAAGACGAGGTCCGAAACAGGCCAGCCCTGGCGGACGAGCCCGTCGCGGATGTAGGCGTACGCGCGCTCCTCCCACAGCGCGACGTGGTAGTGGACCAGCGTGTAGTCCATGTCGTACCCGATGGCCTCGATCTTGCGGAGGTTGAGGGTCCGGTTGCAGAAGAGACCGCGAGGGTGGTCGAAAGCGTCGGGGACGGCGGGCGTGCCGTGGATTCCAGTGCCGATGGTGGCGTCCATAGAGTCGTGTGGTTTCCGACCGAACGCCCCGCCCGCGCCGACTCGTTCCCGTGGGGGACGCTGTTCACCGTCCGGTCATGCCGACGTGCGGCCAGCGACCCTGCCCGCCTCGGCACCGAGGTGGCGAGATCTCTGTTCCCTTCTCCCTAGCCTCGCTCCCGGTGCGGCCGACAGTCCCCTCTCGACCCCACACCTGCGTCGGATCACGTTACGAGTCGTTAATGAGACGCACCTATTGACATGTATCCATCGATACCATAAGGTTTCAATCACGAAGGCACCAAATGCCTCCGCTTCGACACACCGAACTCTGCTCGCCGCCTATCCAGCGAATCCTGCGACGCACGATGAGGTCGCTCGACCTCCATCTCTCACCACTCTCTGACAGACGACACCGGATGAAGGACATGGTGAGCCGACGGGGTTCGCATGTCAGGAGTGACCACTGGAAGCAGAGAGTGCACCGCGTTCCGCTGCCAAGCCCCCTCGACCTATGAGACCCCTCCTCTTTCACTCCCTCGCGGTCTGCTCCATCCTGTTCCTCGCGGGCTGTGAGGCAACCCTGTCCCAACAGGATGTCGCTCCCCGGGTCGCAGCCTCCCCCGCCATGCTGGTGACCGCCGTCCCTGACGGCTACCACGAAAGCGAGGACCCGGATGCGCGGCACGAGGGATTCAAGGCGCGCTCTGCGATGCGAAGCGCTGTCCGCTACGCGATCGGTGGAGCCGAAACCTGGCAAGAAGCGCACGTCGCTGCCGAACGGGCCGCCGCCCAGCATCCGAACGCCCCGGCCTTCGAGAAGGAGCAGTACATCGCCATCCTGATGCTCGAGACGCAGCTCCTGCCGGGCTCCCCCGAGACCGACCCGGACCGCCTCGATGCCATCGGCGACTACACCGAGGTGCTGGTGAGGCACCGGAACCCGACAGCGGGGCTCATCGACCGCGCTCTCTCGACGCTCGAGGCGCACTGGCCGACAGAGCGGGTCGCCACGACCGCAAGCACCGCCTACGCCGCCGCCGAACGGTACGTCGAGATCAAGACCGACTGCGACGGATGCGGCCTGGAGTCGATCCGCGCGTCAGCGGCGCGTGTGAGCGGCGGGGATGCCGTCGTCCGCTCCCTCCAGTCCACGCTGGACGGCTCCGCATCCCTTCGGGCTCGCTTCTGATGAGTCCTCGTGGGGCTCGGCGGTGCTCGGTCGCGGCCCCCTCCACTTCGCCTCTCGGGATCGGCTCGTCCGGGTTCCGAGAGGCGGGGTGAAGGCAGGGCGCGGTCCGCCCTCCGGACTGGCAGGGAGCTTGCTGAAGAGCGTCACATGCTTCCTTCGCCGTCCCACCACACGGTGCCCGCCCGACGCCTGCTGCGGTCTCTGATCGCCCTGTTCCTGCTCAGCGCCGCCCCACCGGCCCTCGCCCAGCCTCTCGACTCTGCCTGGGAGGGGCCCTGGCGTGTCGAAGCCGCTCCGCCGCCGAGCGTCGACCTCGACCACTCGTGGGTCGAGACGGTACTGATCTACACGCTGGGAGGTGTGATCTTCCTGGTGCTCGTCTACACGGCGAGGCACTACGTGTTCACGCTGAGCCGCCTGCTCGGCCGCCAGCGACATCCCTACGCCCTCGTCGACACGCTCGACTGGCCGACGGTGACCGTGTTCATCGCGGCGCACAACGAGGAGGCCGTGATCGGGTCCAGCCTGGAGAACCTGCTCCAGGTCGACTACCCGACCGACCGGCTCGCGCTCGTGCCCGTCAACGACCGCTCGAAGGACCGGACGCGCGAGATCATCGACGCCTACGTCGAGCGGTACCCGGGCCGCATCCAGCCCTTCCACCGGACCGACGGCAAGCCCGGCAAGGCCGCGGCCCTGGCCGACGCGATGGCCCAGGTGGACTCGGAGGTCGTCATCGTGTTCGACGCCGACTACCTGCCGGGCCGCGACATCCTAAAGCGGCTCGTGGCTCCCTTCGCCGACCCCGAGGTGGGCTGCGTCATGGGTCGCGTGGTGCCCGTCAACACCGACTCGAACCTGCTGACGCGACTCCTGGACCTGGAGCGCACCGGCGGGTATCAGGTGGACCAGCAGGCGCGCGTCAACCTGGGCCTCGTGCCTCAGTACGGCGGCACAGTCGGCGGCGTGCGCCGGGCGGCGCTGGACGCCGTCGGCGGTTGGAACCCGGAGACGCTCTCTGAGGACACCGATGCCACCTGCCGCCTGCTCACCGGGGGCTGGAAGGTGGCCTACGTCAACCGGGCCGAGTGCTACGAGGAGAGCCCCGAGGAGTGGCCCGTCCGAATCCGCCAGATCAAGAGGTGGGCGCGGGGCCACACCGACGTGGCCCGCCGCTTCACGGGCGGGATCCTCACGGGTCGGCACCTGCGGTGGCGCGAGCGCCTCGACGGCGCGCTGCTGATGGGGGTCTACGCCATGAGTCCGGTGCTGCTGCTCGGCTGGGTGCTCGCGACGGCGCTGTTCTACCTCGGCGCCCACCCCCTGCACGGGTTCATCGCCATGCTGGCCGTCGCCTCGTACAACACGATGGGCAACTTCGCGGCCTTCTTCGAGATCGCGACCGGCGCGCGGCTGGACGGGTCTCCGCGGCGCATCCGCCTGCTCCCCCTGAACCTGCTCGGCTTCCTGGTCAGCCTCGTCGCCACCAGCCAGGCAGTCCTCGACGAGATCCGGCCGGGCGGAGCCTTCGTCTGGCACAAGACCGAGCGCTTCCGCACGAACGCGCCGACGGCCCCTCTCCCCCCTCCATGACCGCCTTCCTCCTGCTGGCGGCCGTCCTCTGCTGGCTCGCCCTCCCCTTCCTTCCGGCCCTCCACGAGGCGCTCCGCCCCCACGACGACGGGGCCCTGCCCATCTCCGAGCGGTACCAGGAGGACCTCCGCCTCGCCACGCCCGACGCGGACGACGTCCCGCCCCAGCTCCCAGACGGACGCTCCGATGCGGACCCCGCGCGTGATCTCCCGCTGATCGTCCGCCACGCCTACATCGGCGCGGTGGGCCAGTCGGCCGATGAGATCCGCGTGAGCGGCATGGCGCGCCTGCGGGCCGGCACGACGGTGCGGCGGCGGCTTCAGGTGGGCGGCTCCGTGGAGGTCGATCCCGGATCGGTGCTGCGTGGGTCGGCGGAGGCGGGCACCCACTTCTGGCTCGGCTCGGACGTCACCTTCGAGCGCGTCCACGCCCCCACCATCGAGGTGGGAGTGGGCAGCGCCACGCTCCCGGACGCCATCCCGGCTCCGTTCGACTTCCCCGTCCCCGATGACGCCGATCTGCGAGCCGGGCGAGCGCTCATCCGCGGCGACCTGATGGTGCCGCCGGGGGCCCGCCTCGACGTCACCCTGGTCGTCACCGGCACCCTCGCGCTCGGCCCCGGCGCTCACGTCACCGGCGACGTAAAGGCCCATGGGGACGTGACGCTCGGGCACGGCGCGGCGGTCGGCGGCAACCTGTTTGCCGGGAACGACCTCACGCTGGGAGACCGCGCGACCGTGACCGGGGCGGCGGTCGCAGAGGGCGTGCTGACGATCGGGGCGAGTGCCTGCATCGGCCAGCCCACGGCCCCCACGACGGCGACCGCCCGCGAAATCCAGGTCGCATCCGGGGCGCGCATCCACGGCACCCTCTGGGCCGAGACGACCGGGCGGACGCTCTCGATGACGGCCGCAGCGGACGCGGTGGCCTGAGGCCACGTCCCGCCTCGCGAGCCTCCCGAGGCGGAGGCCCTCCCCCTTCTCCGGGCGGAGGGATGGAGCGCGCGCTTGCAGAGTGGACGAGGGCGAGGCCGCGACGGACTGAGGGGTACGAAACGGAACCCTGCAGGGCATCCCGGAACGCCACGAAAACGGCCCAGAACACTGTTCGCAGATCGATTCGAGGGATTCGTCGGTAGCCCCGGCCGTTGGTCGGCGCAGCCCCGCCGTTCGTCGACAGAGGGGGTGTGCGGCATGGGGGGTGCATGGACTCAGAACTCCCACCACACAGTTGCATGCCCCGCTCGACCGTCCTCCTCTGCATGGGGACCCGCCCGGAGATCATCAAGATGGCTCCGGTGTACCACGCCCTCCGCGGCGGCCCCCTGACGCCCGTGGTCCTGCACACCGGCCAGCACGACTCGATCGCGTGGCCGCTGTACCAGTTCTTCGGCATGGAGCCGGACCGGGTGCTGGACCTCACACGCGAGCGGCCGAGCCTGGGCCACCTCAACGCCCAACTCCTCGACGCCCTCGACGGCGTGCTGGATGCTGAGAACGCCGAGGCCGTCCTGGTCCACGGCGACACCTCGTCGGCGCTGTCGGCTGCGATGGCAGCGTTCTACGCCGGCGCGCCGGTGGGTCACGTCGAGGCCGGGCTCCGGTCGGGCAACCCGACCGACCCCTTCCCGGAGGAGATGAACCGGACGGTGATCGCGCGCCTGGCGACGTGGCACTTCGCCCCGACGCACCGCGCCGTCCGCAACCTGGTGCGCGAGGGCGTCCGCCCGGAGAGCATTTCGCTGGTCGGCAACACCGTCGTCGACGCCGTACACCACGGGCTGGGTGTGATCGGGTCCGGCAGTTGGGTGCCCTCGGGCCTCCCGGCCGACACGGCCGAGTGGACCCGGAGCGGACGCCTGGCGCTCGTGACGATGCACCGCCGTGAGAACTGGGGCCGCCCCATCGAGGAGGTGGCGGCCGCGATCGCCGAGGCGGTCCTGGCCACACCTGACCTCCGCGTTCTATGGCCCGTCCACCCGAATCCGGCCGTCGGAGCCGCCGTCCAGGCGGGCCTCGACCGCGCGGGGCTCTCGGCGGCAGCGCGCGCCCGCATCCGCCTCGTCGAGCCGCTGGACTACCCCGCCATGCTGTGGGCGCTGCGCCGGTCCTGGCTCGTGCTGACCGACTCGGGCGGCATCCAGGAGGAAGCCGCCGCGCTCGACCGCCCGGTGCTGGTGCTCCGCCAGACCACCGAGCGACCGGAGCTGATCGAGGCCGGCGGCGGCGTGCTGGTCGGCGCCAGCGGCGACGCGGTCCGCGGCTGGCTCCGCGACCTGACGACTCGCCCCGACGCCTACGCTGCGCTCCGCTGCGAGACCAACCCCTACGGCGACGGCACCGCGGGCGAGCAGATCGCCGCGACGCTAGCCGACGAGGTCGCCCACCGCGCTACCACCGGCATGCCACGCATCCCTGCGCCCTCCGCGCCCCACGTCGGCCCGCTCCCGCCCGCCCCGGTGGTGCTGTCGGTCCTCGCCGCCTGATCATGCGCGTCCTCATCGCTTTCGTCGTCGTTTCGCTGGTGGCCTCCGTCGAGGCCCAGCCGCGCACCGTCGCCGTCGGGGCCGAGGTCTCGTCGCTGAGCGGACCCTATGCCGACGGCCAGGCCGCCTCGGTGCGCGTGACGCTGCCCCGCCGAAACGGCTGGCTGCGCGTGGACGCGAGCGCCGAGGAGCGCTTCGGCGACCGAGCGCTCGTCTACAGCGCCGCGGCCGCGCAAGACCTGGGGTCGCGCTGGCTGATCGTCGGCGGGGCCGGGTCCAGCACGTCGGGCCTCGCCTACCCGCGCCTCCACGCCGACGTCGGAGTCGGGCGCAAGTGGGGCTCGCGGCGCCAGCTGCTGACGACGGCGACCGTGGCCCTCCAGGATGCTCGCGACGTCCACCGAGACCTGAGCGCCGTCGGCGAGGTGACCCTCTACGGCGACGGCCTCGTGGCCCAAGTCGGCGCGCGGGCCACGCTCAGCCAGCCCGGCGACGCACTCGGCTACGGCGCCCATGCCGCGGTGACGCTCGGCGACCCGGCCGCGCGCCACGCCGTCGTGCGTCTCGCGGCGGCCCACGAGGCCTACCTGCTCGTCGGCCCGACGCCGACCGACGTGGGCTTCCGCAGCGGCGAGGCCTCAGCCACGTGGCACCAGCCGGTGCGCGGCCCCTGGAGCGCGACCGTGAGCGCGGGCCTCTACGCCAACCCGTACTACACCCGCGCCGGCCTCCGCACCGGCATCTCCCGGAGGTTCTGATGCGGCCAGCCTTCTCCCGTCCGGCGCGTGCGCCCTATCGCTCCGGCGCGTCGACGTACGCGCTGGAGCACCGGGCCTTTGCTCGGCTCGACCGCCGCGCTCGCACGCTGGCCGAGGCGGCCGTGCTCACGATCACGGTGACGGCCGCCTGGGTGCTGGCTCTGCCTGCCGTCGCCCGCCTCTGGGGCCACACCCTCGTGGTGCTCGCCGCCGGCCTGGACGCCCCCGCCGAGACGGTCCTCCGCGTCCACGACGTGTGGGGGCTGGAGGTGGCGGTGCCCTACTGGTCGATGGCCTTCGCCCTGCCGAGCACGCTGCTGCTGTTCGGGGTGGGCCTGGGGAGCCTGGCGCTGTTCCTGGCGACCGGGTTCCTGGCCGAGCGGTGGCGGCCGGGTGTCTACCTCGCGCGCGCGGTGCTGCTGGTCCAGCTCTCGGCGGTGGTCTACTTCGCCCTCTGGCCGGAGCACTTCCCCTACACCCTCGCCGACTACCTCCACGGCATGATGGCGACCGGCCTCGCCATCACGACCGCGACCCCGCTGGTGCTCGGGCTGACGTTCTACGTCCAGGATCTGAGCCGCTCCCAGAAGGTGGCCCTGACGGCTCTCGCGATGGGCTACTCGGTGGTCCTCGTCCCGCTCCAGTACGCCCTCCACGGGATCGCCCTCGCCAGCGGCACGGCGCTCTGGATGCCGACGGTCTACCTCTTCCTGGGCGTACCGCTGCACGTGTTCGCCCTGGTCTCGCTCTATGCCTGGGGCATGAGCTGGGAGGGGCGCCTTCCGGCCCTCGGCGTGCCGGCCCCCGCCGCTCCGGCCCCGCCCGGCCCCGAGGACGACGCCTCCCCCCCTGCTTCCGACCCCGCTCCTTCGATTCACACCACCACACCCTCCATGACCTCGCCTCTTCTGACGGCACCCCGGTGGCTCGCCGTCCTCGCCGTCGCCCTGCTCCTGGGCACCACCGCCCACGCCCAGACCGCGCTGTCCCTGCGCCAGGGCTTCGAGGGCAAGGTGGGCTACACGTCCGCCTCGGGCACCTTCCGGACCCAGTCGAACGCCAACAACCAGTGCACCGTCGGGACCACCTCGACGCTGAACCTGACGGGCATCCCGACCGGCGCCACGATCCGCTCGGCGGTCCTGTACTGGGCCGGCTCGGGCCGGACGCCCGACGGCACCGTCCTGCTGGACGGCGCGACGGTCACCGACGCGGCCCCGCTCACGGACCTCTACGTGTACGACGCCACGTACACGATGTACTTCTTCCAGGGCTCCGCCGACATCACGGCGGCCGTCGCGAGCAAGCGCAACGCGGCGTACCAACTCGGCGGGCTCACCGTCTCGACGGGCAACATCACCACGAGCACGCCTCAGGAGCCCTACTGCGCCACGGCCACCGTGCTCAAGGCCTGGTCCATCCACGTGGTCTACGAGGACGCCTCGATGACCCGCCGCAGCCGCGTCAACCTGTACGACGGCTTCCAGGTACGCCTCGACCAGCCGTTCTCGGCCACCATCGACCAGTTCGAGACGCCGACGGCCAACAACTCCTCGATCAACTACGTGATCTGGGAGGGCGACCCCAACCAGGGCACGGGAGAGACCGTCTCCTTCGCGGCTGACACTACCACGCCGGTCGTGCTCGACAACACGGACCCGTTCAACCAGCTCCCGCGCGCGACGTCGGGGACGGAGGGCAGCGCCATCTACAGCGTCGACCTGGACGCGTACGCCATCTCGGGCGGCCTGCCCGTGGGGACCACCTCGGGCACCTTCTCGGCCCGGGCAGCCTCCAACGACCTGGTGATCGTGTCCTCGAGCGTGCTCCAGATGCACAGCCTCGCCTCGGACCTGGAGGTGACGCTCTCGACGACCGACGCCACGCCCGGCCTGATGGGCGAGACGGTCCTCTACGTGGACGTCGCCAACCTCGGGCCCGACGCTTCGGCGGCCATCGCGACCGCCGTGACGATCCCGGCGGGCTACGTCCTCGTCGCCACCGACGCCCCGGTCGGCACCAGCTACGACGCCGCTACGGGCATCTGGACGGCCCCCTCCGGGCTGGCCGTCGGGGCCAGCACGCAGCTCGCGCTGACGCTCCGCGCCGAGACCGAGGACCCGGTGACCGCCTCCGCCTCCGCGACGGCGACCAACCGCGTCGAGGATGACCTGACCAACAACATCGACACGCTCGGCTTCGATGCCGCCCCCGAGGTGGACCTTTCGGTCCAGGTCTCGGTGGACGACGACGCGGCCCTCCCGGGCGAGACGGTCACCTTCACCGTCGCCGTCACCAACGACGGCCCGACCGACGCCACCGGCGTCGACCTCCTGGGCACGATCGCGGGCGACCTCACCGTGACCGGCCTCTCGGTCACGAACGGCAGCTACGACGCCGCGACCGGAGCCTGGACGCTGGGTGACCTCGCCTCGGGCGAGACCGCCTACGCGACCGTCACCGCGACCGTCACCGGCCCGACGCCAGGCAGCCTCACGGCAGAGGTCACGGCCACGAACGAGCCCGACGTCGACTCGACCCCCAACAACGCCGAGGCGGGCGAGGACGATCAGGACGCCGCCACCGTCACTCCGGCCGTCGCCGACCTCGCGCTGGCGCTCGACGTGAGCGACCCCGCGCCGGCCGTGGGCGACATCGTGACGTTCTCCGTCACGGTCTCCAACGAGGAAGGGATCGACGCGTCCGACGTCCGGGTGTCCTTCCCGGTCTACGACAGCGCCCTGCTGACCGTCGTCGGCTCCAGCCCGGAGGTCGGAGCCTGGGACGGCACCATCTGGACCGTGGGCGACCTCGCCGTCGGCGAGTCCCGGACGCTGACCGTCCAGGTGCAGCTGCTCCAGGACCTGACCGGCTACACCGCGCTCGCCGAGGTGTCGCACGCCGACCAGACGGACGTGGACTCGGACCCCAACAACGGCATCACGAGCGAGGACGACTACGCCTCGGCCTCGGCCTCTACGGGCGGCGCCTCGACGGCCGGGGAGGGCGGCCTCGAGTCCAACGGCTCGATGGCGCAGGCCCTCGCGAGCGTGCTCTACGGCCGTCGCCAGCAGACCGCCGCGCGGGGCGACGCCGGGCTCCCGGCCCCCCGCCTGGTCCCGCTCGCCGAGGCCCGCCGCAGCCAGGCCCGCCTCTCCAGCAGCGCGCTCGCACTGGCCGTTCCCTCCTTCGGCCCCAGCGAGAGCATCGCCGTCGAGGTCTCCCCGACCGACCTGCTGCCGGTCACCAACGCCCTCGACGTGGTCGCGGCCGACTACCTCCGCGCCGACGGCCGTCGGGTCGGGGCCATCTTCGCGACGGCGACGGCGCCGGGCGAGGTCTACGAGCACACCAAGCCCGTCTGCGATCGCCTCCGCGGCGGCGTGCTCGACGGCGTCGAGCGCGTCTCGGTCGCCGGGCAGCCCTTCGTGCTGACGCGCCTGACGCAGGCCGACGGCTCGGTGGACTACGCCATCAGCTTCGTCGTCTACCGGACCGGGGACCAGCGCGTCGTGGACAGCCGCTTCCTGCTCCACGAGTACGACACGGCCGCCATGGCCGATGCCGAGGTGCTCAACTTCCAGGCCTGGGGCCCGTCGCGCGAGTACGCTGCGGCGCTCGTCGCGGCCACGCTCGCCGAGCTCTCCGGTGAGGGCCCGCTGCGGTTCCGCAACCAGGGCGCGCAGGCTCCCGAGCTGCCCACCGTGTTCGTCCGCACGGGACGATACGAGGATGGGCACCTGGTGCTCGACCTCTACAACGCGGCCGGAGCGACCAGCCTCCGCCTGACCGGCGGCACGATGACGCGCGCCGAGGGCGCCGCCCCGGTACCCTTCACGCAGACCGTCGCGGTGCCCGGCGGCTCGCCGGACGAGCCCTTCGTGACGGTCGCCGTCGAGACCGGCGCGCTGTTCGATGCCGCCTTCTTCGTGGAGACGGACCAGAGCGCGGCCCCGGACCGGCTCTACCTGGCCGACGGCACCTGGGGCGTGGCCCTGGACCCGACCTCCGAGGCGGCCCGCCTCGACGCCTTCGAGGTGGCCCCCGAGACCGGCACGCCGCTCGACGGCGTCCGCCGCGTCGAGCGCGCCGTCCGCGTGGCCGGCCAGATGGACTCCTTCGCGACGCTCTACCGGACGCTCGCTCCGGGCGGCGGCGCGCTCGACCTCTCGCCCTACTCGTACGTCGAGTTCGAGGCCGCGGGCTCGGGCGAGGTGCAGGTGCTCCTCCAGCAGGCCTCCATCGCCACGTCCGATCACTTCGGCGCGACGGTGCGCCTGACGCCGGAGCCCACGCGGCACCGGATCTACTTCGAAGACCTCCACCTCGCCGACGGCACGCGCGGCTTCGACGGCACCGACGTGGTGACGCTGTCGCTGACGGCGCGCACGGCCGGGGCGAGCGCCTTCGACCTCGCCGTGCAGGATGTCCGCTTCGGAGGTGCCGAGGGCGACGCCGAGGCGGCCGCGGCCGAGGTGGCGCTGCTCACGCCGGTCCCGAACCCGTTCGGGGCCTCGGCGCGACTCCGCTTCGACCTCGCCACGGCGGGCCCCGCGACGCTGCGCGTCTACGACGTGCTCGGCCGCGAGGTCGCGCGCCCGGTCGACGGCGAACTCGCCGCAGGCCGCCACACGGTGGCGATCGACGGCACCGGGCTGGCAGCCGGCGTCTACGTGGTCCGCCTCGACGCCGACGGCCGCACGCTCACCCAGCGGATGACGCGCGTCCGCTGACGCGAACGACCGTCGAGCCACGTGCTCGCCCCGGAGTCTCTCCGGGGCGGGCATGTTCTTTGTGGGCACCCCCCTGCATCCCACCACCCTGCTTGTCCTGAATGGTCCCGTACGACGCACAGATCGGCCTGCTCCGTGAGATCGCAGCCCTTTCGGGGCTACCGCTTGACGAAATGCTCCACCGGGTTCTGTCCCGGACGGCCTCGCTCCTGGACCTCGAACTCGGCATTTTCAGCCGG